>JAFZEY010000197.1 GCA_017560455.1 Alistipes sp.
AACTCCTCGGCCAAGGCGTCGATGTCGGCACCCTTGTCGAAGTGGAGCTCGTACCAGAGGTGCAAACCGCGCTTGTAGACCTTCTCGCGGTTCTCCTTTGTAACGACAAAAATAGGCTCTACGGCATAGCCGCTTACCTTGTCGAGGAGGGCATCCACACCCTCGATGCCGGTGCGTGTTGCTCCGCTGCGTGTGGCACAACCGGCCAATCGGCTCTCGGCTGAAGGGTTGAAACGGACCATAATCGAGCCCTCCACACAGTCGGTCGAGCTGTTTACAATCTTGTCGTTTGAAGCGACCTCTACAACCGCTTCACGACCGTCGAAATCGGCGGTACAAGCCGCCAAAATCATCGCTGCAACTATCGAATATATTACTCTTTTCATTGTCGTCATTTTTCTTACAAAGGTTTCTTGTTTTCGCTCTCCACAACGCTGCATATTGTGTTTACAATGCCGCCACTCGGCATCGCATTAACCGACTTATACACAGATACTTCGGCATTTTCGTTGGCGCTTGTCAGAACGAGCTCCTGCTTGCTCTCGTCGCTGACTCTGTACATGTAGTCGCACGCCCATTTCTGCCCGTCGTTGTATGCTCCCGAGAGGGTATACGACTCCTCGTTTGAGATGTATGTGCCGTTGTACTCCGCATATCCCAATGTGTCGTTGCGCTGCAGGATTGTGAACTTGCCGTCGACCTTGAATTGAAGGTACAAATCGACCTCTGTCGGGGCACCACAATAAGAGACTAACTGCCAACAACCGATGTAGTCGGGCAGTACCACTTCTTTCTCATCTGTACACGATGTTGCCACCGCCAAAACGAGGGCTACAAATCGCCAAAACAATCTACTCTTTCTCATAACAGTTTGTGAATATCTGCTACAAAGTTATCTATTTTTCGCATAAATAGTGTATTTGTCGGGTAAAATATCTCTTTGCCGTGCCAAAAATTTTGAAATTTTGGTAAAAGTAATTACTTTTACAAATCAAAACACAAACTAAAATAAAAAATATAGAGATGAAAAAGCAAATTCTACTAGTTTCACTTCTCATCATCTCGGTTTTTGTGTCGAATGCACAGCCGAAGGATGGTGGTATAGATGCTAAAATGTTGGAGCAGTTGCGTAAGGGTTACACCGCATCGCCTGACCAGAAGGCCGTGAAGAACGCCCTCGCATCGAACTCTATTGCAACTCTTGCAATCAATGGAGATAACCTTGCAATGTGCGACACTCACTTCTCACACCGCGTTAAGACCAAGGGTGTCACCGACCAGAAGTCGTCGGGTCGCTGCTGGCTCTTCACCGGCTTGAATGTTTTGCGCGCCAAGATGATTGACAAGTACAAGCTTGCCAATATGGAGTTTGCACAGAATTACTGCTCGTTCTACGACCTCCTCGAGAAATCGAACCTCTTCTTGCAGGCTATTATCGACACCCGCTCACTTGGTCTTGATGACAGAAAGGTAGATTGGTTGTTGAAGAACCCAATCGGCGATGGCGGCCAGTTCACAGGTGTTGCAAATATCATCATGAAGTACGGTGTTGTACCAAAGGAGGCTATGCCTGAGACATACCAGAGCAGCAACACACGCGAGATGCGCAAGTTCCTCTCGTTGAAGTTGCGCGAGTATGCTCTTGCTCTCCGTAAGGCTGAGAGCGATGCAGCAGCATCTGCTTTGAAGGTTTCGCAGTTGACCGAAATCTACCGTTTCTTGGTTGAGTGCGTAGGCGTTCCGCCAACCGAGTTCGAGTGGACTATGCGCAACCGTAAGGGCGAGGTGGTTTCGACCGAGAAGTACACTCCGAAGTCGTTCTACGAGAAGTTTATCGGCGAGGACCTCGAGAATAACTACATCATGGTTATGAACGACCCTTCTCGCGAGTATGGTAAGGTTTACGAGATCGAGTACGACCGCCATATGTACAACGGTGAGAATTGGCTCTATGTAAACCTCCCTATCGAGCGCATCAAGGAGTTGGCTATCGCTTCAATCAAGGATAATACCGCAATGTACTTCTCGTGCGATGTTGGTAAGTACTTCAACCGCGAGAGAGGTACTCTCGACCTTGCAAACTTCGATTACGAGTCTTTGTTCCGCACAACCTTGCCTATGGACAAGCGCGAGCGTATCCTCACTCACGCAAGTGGTTCGACTCACGCCATGACACTTATCGCTGTGGATCTCGACGAGAACGAGAAGCCTCGCAAGTGGATGGTGGAGAACAGCTGGGGTAAGACAAGCGGCTACAGGGGTAATGTTATCATGACTGACGAGTGGTTCAACGAGTATATGTTCCGCCTTGTTGTGGAGCGCAAGTATGTACCGCAGGATATCCTCGACATGTACAAGCAGACCCCTATAATGCTTCCACCTTGGGACCCTATGTTTGCCCCTGAGAAGTAATTTACCAAGCTAAACAGAGATGAAGAAAATGAATAGAAGATTGATATTGGTTGCTATCGCTACCCTCGTATCGTTCGGTGCTGTTGCACAGTCGAAAGATGGCGGTATCGATAGCAAGATGATGGAGCAGATTCGTAAGAGTTACACCAACTCTCCCGATCAGCGCGCCGTGAAGAATGCGTTGGCCTCTACTCCTATATCGAAACTCATTATAAACAGCGAGAATCTTGCGATGTGCGACACTAACTTCTCGCACACCGTGAATACTCGAGGTATCACAAATCAGAAATCTTCGGGTCGTTGCTGGCTCTTCACCACCTTGAATGTTTTGCGCGCAAGGATGATGACGAAGTACAAGCTTGGCAAGATCGAGTTCTCGCAGAACTACTGCTCGTTCCACGACCTGCTCGAGAAGTCGAATATGTGCTTGCAGCGTATCGTCGATACACGCAATAAGCCTATCGAGGATAGAGAGGTGCGCAGCATCTTTAGCTCGCCGATTGCTGACGGTGGTAATTTTATCGGAGCGGCAAACCTCGTGATGAAGTACGGTATCGTTCCTAAGCAGGCTATGCCGGAGACTTATCAGAGTGAGAATACTAAGAGCATTCGCACAGTCCTCTCGATGAAGTTGCGCGAGTATGGTCTTGCTTTGCGTGCTGCAAAGAGCCGCAAGGAGGCTATGGCATTGAAGGCCGAGCAACTCTCCGAGATATATCGTATCCTGGTGCAGTGTATGGGTGTTCCGCCGACCGAGTTCGAGTGGACCATGCGCAACAGAAACGGCAAGGTTATTTCGACCGAGAAGTATACTCCGATGTCGTTCTACGAGAAGTTTATCGCCGAGGATCTCAAAAGCAACTATGTTGTATTCCTTAATAACCCGACTTTCGAGTACGGAAAGGTATATCAGAGCAAGCGTGGTGCCCATGTCTACGATGGCAAAAAGTGGGAGGTGTTGAATCTTCCTATGGATCGCATCAAGGAGATGGCTATTGCCTCAATAAAGGATAATACTGCGATGTATCTCTCGTGCGATGTAGGTAAGTTCCACAGCAGGAGCAAGGGTGTGCTCGATTTGAACAACTTTGATTATGAGTCGCTCTTCCACACTTCATTCTCGATGAACAAGCAGCAGCGTATCCTCACCCGTGCAAGCGGTGGAACTCACGCCATGACTCTTATTGCGGTAGATCTCGACGAGAACGGCAAGCCGCGCAAGTGGATGGTGGAGAATAGTTGGGGTAAGACTTCGGGCTACGAGGGTAAGATTATCATCACCGACGAGTGGTTCGATGAGTATGTCTTCAACCTCGCGATCGAGCGCAAGTACATCCCGAAGGATATTCTCGATATGCTTAAGCAGAAGCCAAAGAAATTTCCAAATAAATTAAAAACCAATTAAATTAATCAAATCATTAAAAAACATTAAACAATTATGAAAAAGTTCTTATTTGTACTTTTGGCAGGTCTTGTCCTCGCAGCTGAGGCATTGGCTTGTACATCGGCAATCGTTACTGCTCAGCGTTCGAGCGAGGGTGCGCCACTCTTGTGGAAGCACCGTGACTCGAGTTTCTCGAAGACTCGTGTAGAGTACATCACTCCTAAGAAGGGCTTCTCTTACACTGCTATTGTGCCTGATACAAAGAACTTCAAGAGAGATGTTTATGCAGGTATCAACGAGAAGGGTTTGGGTATCTTCAATACAGCTTCTCACGATTTGCCTGAGGCTACACAGGAGGAGTACGATGCTTGCACACTCAAGCGTGTTAGGAGCTTTATGACCTTGATGGCTTACGGTCTCAGAAGATGCAGCACAGTAGATGAGTTCGAGGAGTACTTGAAGAAGACTAAGCGTTCAAAAGGTTTTGACACCAACATCGGTATCGGTGATGCTACCGGTGCAGTTGCATATTTCGAGGTTTGGGACTTGGGTTACCGTCGTTACGATGTAAATGAGCGTAGCGAGGGCTTCGATGTTCGTTCGAACTTCTCGTTCGCAGCATCAGGTAAGAGAGGCTTTAGCGAGCGTCGCTACAAGGTTGTTATGAAGCAGATGAAGGCTCACAGCGGCAACTTCAAGCCACAGGATTTCTTGGCATACTCGAGCTCGTACAACAGCATTAAGTTCGGTGATATCCTTGCTAACGACAAGCCATATGTATGTAATAACCACTCGGTGGCTCGTGCTACATCTGTATCGTCGGTTGTAATGGTATGTGACAGCAAGTGTCCTCGTATGCTCGTTGCTAACGGTCACCCAGCAGCTTGTCCAGCAGTTCCTGTATATGTTCAGGCTAAGAATGAGATTCCTGAGTGCGTACACACTTCGAAGATGCGTGTTCTCTCTGACGAGTTCCGTGCAACAGCTTATACCAAGAAGGCAAAGAAGAAGTATCAGTTGAACAAGGAGGTTGTTCGCGCCGTATTGAAGGTTAAGAAGCCTGTATTCGAGATGCCAAAGCAGATGCCTGCTAACATCAAGAAGTTCAATGCTAAGATTGACAAGGGCTACAACAAGTACGAGAGAAAGGTTCGTAAGGTAGTTAACAAATACGCAGCTTAATGAAAAAGTCGCTCTTAGTGGCTATACTTATGATCTTTACCCTTACCGGCATTTCGTACGCCGGTAAGGGTAAAGGCTATAATGTAGAGCCGTATGCATCGTGTAAGCCTTACACTCGTTGGTGGTGGTTTACCGATAAGATTGAAAAGAAGGATATCCGCGAACAACTTATCTGGGCCAAGGAGGTAGGTTTGGGTGGTGTCGAGATTGCATGGCTTCGTCCAAGAAGCAAGGCAGCTCGCAACAACCCTATCCAGGGTCCGGAGTGGCTCTCTCCCGAGTGGGCTGATGTTGTTTCGTATGCTAAGCGTTGTGCCGATTCGTTGGGACTCGGTTGCGACTATACCTATGGCTCGTTGTGGCCATTTATGGATCCCGATCTCCCTGAGAGATTTGGCTCGCGTAAATATAGCGAGGAGGTCTCTCCTGCAAAGCGCGGTGGCGGTTGGTGGACTCCACGCCGTGCGCGAGTTCTCGACCACTTGAACAAGAAGGCATTCAATTGGTACGCAAAACATATGGACAAGGGCTTTAAGGAGGCTTACAAGGGCTCTACTTCGGCACTCTTTGTCGATTCGTGGGAGATAAACCCTAAGTATTTGTGGACACATGGCTTCGAAAATAAGTTCTATAAGAAGTTCGGTTATAGAATTGAGCCTTTTATGGAGCGACTCTACAAGGCGGAGAATAGAGGCGTATTCTACGACTACAGCGAGTTGCTGGGCGAGTTGGCTATCGAGAACTTCTACAAGCCGTTTACTGCCCACGCACATAAGGTAAATGCCATCACACGCGCACAGTGTAATGGTTCACCAACCGATCTCTTGTCGGCATATATGGCTGTGGATATTCCCGAGACAGAGGCGTTGCTCTATGAGCCAAACTTCGGCCGTATTGCCGCTTCGGCAGCAGCACTTGCAGATAAGAAGGCGGTGTCGGCGGAGACATTTACCTGCTTGTACGGATTCCGTCCCCGCATCGAGGGTCGTGGCCCTTATATGGGCCTCGAGCAGGTTGCCGATATGCGTCTTATCGCAGATGCGTTGCTCGCAAACGGTACAAACCAGATTGTATGGCACGGTATGCCGTATAATAAGATGGGCTCTCTCTATCAACACTTCTATGCGAGTGTACACCTTGCTTCGACAGCATATTTCGTTGATCAGTTGAAGGACTTTAATGACTATATGGCCCTTGTTTCGAGCTATATGCGTCGTGGTCGCACCTACTCGGATATTGCGGT
Organism: Alistipes sp.; assembly: GCA_017560455.1. Classification (GTDB taxonomy): domain Bacteria; phylum Bacteroidota; class Bacteroidia; order Bacteroidales; family Rikenellaceae; genus Alistipes. The sequence goes on from JAFZEY010000197.1 coordinate 6,222, forward strand.
CTATCTTCCTATCGAGGATGAGCATCAGGTGTTGGGATACCCTGTTAATCGCCCGCAGTACCAGCGTGTACCGGGAACTCAGGGCCGCCACCAGCTGCGTTATATCTGGGCACCTGAGTATTTGTCGGGCTATCAGCCATTGTGGGTAAACCGCGAGGTGTTGAGCAAGGCAAAGGTGGTGAATGGTTGCTTGGTCTACAATAACACATCATTCTCGGCATTGGTTATTGATGTTAAGTTCGTGAACATCGCTTCGTTGAGACATATCTTGCGCCTTGCAAAGGCCGGTTTGCCGGTAGTTGTAGCTCGTAATCCTAAGCAGCCAGGACACATCAAGTCGGATGAATTTGGCACTTTGTTGAACGAGCTTATGGCTTTGCCGAATGTTTCGCAGAAGCCTGAGAATGTTCTCAAGTCGATTAAGCGCATTGTCGAGGGTGAGAACTTGCCTGAGTTCTGGTGTCGTGAGGAGAATGGCGACAAGTACATCTTCTTCGCAAACCCTGCAGCCTGCAAGATGCACTATCCGCTTCGATACTGCCAGGCATTCGAGGACCAGGGCTCTGTACGCGATGTTGTTATCAACACATCGAAGGGTGCAAAGTCGGTACGCTTGGAGTTCAAGCCTAACGAGTCACTCCTAATGAAGGTTTCGAAGAGTGGCGAGGTAGAGTTTATCGACCTCAAGTTCAAAGCCAAGAGGATTGAGGGTAAGGGTACCTTCGGTGAGACATCTGCCGATTGGGATGCCAAGACAAAGAGCTAAACCATACCTATTATATAATAAGAGAGAGGTGGGCTGTGTAAATGCCCACCTCTCTCTTATTTGTTCCTATTGTTAAAACGACAACTTGGCACCAACAAATACCGAGCGAGGGAGTGACGGACCGTAGATGTAACCCGAGTCACGGTCTGCTCCGCGGTCGAAGTCGCGCTGGTAGGAGTTGAGGATATTGCGAATACCCGCATTAACCTGCAAGCCGATAGTATTCCAAATCTTGAAGTCGTAGGAGAGCTTTAAGCCGAGGTCGAAGAATGGGTTTGTGCGCTCGATGCGGTCTTGCTCGAGTACCGAGCCATCGGGGAGCAAACCGCCTGCGAAGTGCTGCATATACATTCTGCCCATATAGTTACCCGAGAGGTCGATCTTGAAGTGCTTGAGTGGCTGCGACGAGATGGTGAAGTAGCCATAGACATTTGGCGAACGGAACATATTTGTTGCCAACGCCACCTCCGGATCCTCGCTCCACTGCTCCGGAGTCTTATATTTGCCGAGCTGCAAGGTTACGCCTGCCGAGGCCTCAACCCAAGGCATATAGGCCACCTTACCCTCGATATTCAAGCCCATAACGGTTGCTCCCGAGCCATTGTAGCGCTCGTGAATTGTTGCACCATCTTCACCTTCATAGTCTGTGCTGCGCAATGCAAACACATCATTGAGCATAGTGTAGAAACCCTCAACGAGGAGGTTGGTCTGTACGCGGCCAAAGGTGTGGTACATATCGCCCGAGAGGGTGAAGGTGTGCGAACGCTCCTCCTTCAGATCGTCAGCCAGGCGGATACGGGTACGCTCGCCACCAACAACGAGAATGTGTAGATCCTCATCGAAGGCCTGCGGAGCGCGGAATCCCGAGCCGTAGGTTGCGCGGAGGTTGATGTCGTGTGTAGGGTTGTAGCGCAATGTCACACGCGGTGAAGGAATACACAAGAACTTTTTTGCAGTCGCACTATACCAATTGTCCAGACGACCACCAACGAGGAATCCCCACTTGTCGAACTTGAACTCGCCCTGCGCCAAAGCACTTGCATTGTGGATGTGCTGCTTGGTCTGCATCGAGGTAAAGCCCTGCGATACATAGCCGATAGGATTATCGAAGAGGTAGTCGTAGTTATACTCCAAGCCCGTTGTAAGCTCGAAAAAGTTCAAACGGAAGAGGTACTGCGCACCCGTAACCGCAGTTACACCCTTGGTCTTGCCGTAGGCGTTAGGGTCCATATTTGCACCATAGTAGCTGTCACGGTTTGTTGCTTGAGCCGAAGCGAAGATGCTGTAACGGTGGCGCGAGTTCTTCGATGTGCCCTCGAAGGTAAGACCTCCGCTGTTGATGAGGTGGTCGGTGGTCTCGGCAATCATCGCCTCGTGAGGCTGCTGGTCGAGCTTGTCGCCACCACGGCGATACTCGCTTGTTGCGTGGTAGTCGAGGGTGAGCTTGCTGTATGCGCTGGTCTTGATGTAGGCCTGGGTGCCGATGGTCTGTGACTTGATAACGGGAATCTCGACAAAGCCGTCGCCATTGTGGTCGTAGGCATCGCGCTTACGATTTTGACCATATATTGTGATGCCTGCCTTGCGGTCATCGGTAACAACCGAGGCGTTGAGGGTGGTATTGTTGTCGAGCGCCTTGCCCATACCTATCGAGGTGAGCGAGTGGGCCAACTCTCCCGAGTTGCGCAAAGGCTCCTTGGTGATGATGTTGATTGTACCGCCGATAGCCGATGAGCCGTAGAGTGCCGAGCCGCCACCGCGTACAACCTCGATGCGCTCGACCATATTTGCCGGGATATGCTCCAAGCCATATACGCCGGCCAAAGCCGAGAATATAGGGCGTGAGTTGATTACAATCTGCGAGTATTGTCCATCCAATCCGTTGATGCGTACCTGTGCAAAACCGCAGTTCTGGCACGAATTCTCGACACGCACACCCGGCTGGAACGACAATCCCTCGGCGATGGTCGGAGCCGACACCTTACCCAAGAGGTCGCTATCGAGGATGTTTACCAACGATGGAGCCTCGCGTCGTGTGGTCTCGTTACGGCTTGCCGAAACGACGACTGCATCGAGAGAAATCTGCGACTCGGTAGTTTCGAAGTTGAGGAGAATATCATCTCCGCACTTGATATCCACCTCCTTTGTCTGGTTGGCATATCCGATAGCCGATACCGACACCTTGAACCTACCAACAGGTACATGGTAGAGGGTGTAGTGGCCCGTAGCATCGGTTGTAGTACCTATGGTGGTGCCGTCGATGGTTACGGTGATATATGGAATATGCTCCTTTGTGCGGGAGTCTATTACATGTCCGTGAATTGTGGCCTCGCACTTATCGTCAATGCTATGGTTGTGGCCAAGTGGGTGGTTGTGGTGCTTGTGTTGAGCAATAGCGGTTGCACACATAGAGAGTGCAACAAGTATAATTGTTGTAAGTTTTTTCATTTTGGATATTGTTTATCGATAATACAAGTGTACTCTTCGCGTAGTTTTTTCGCGAAGTAATATTGTTTTACGATAAACAAGGAGGTC
>JAFZEY010000198.1 GCA_017560455.1 Alistipes sp.
GGTTGATTTACCGACATTGGTATATCCTACTAACGACACGCGCACCATACCGCCACGATTAGAACGCTGCACGGCCATCTGCTTGTCGATCTTCTTGAGATCCTCCTTCAACTTTGTGATGCGGTTGCGAACGATGCGGCGGTCGGTCTCGATTTCGCGCTCACCGGCACCACCACGCGTTCCCGTACCTCCTCGCTGACGCTCGAGGTGGGTCCACATACCTGCCAAACGAGGGAGCATATACTCGCACTGCGCAAGCTCGACCTGCGTCTTTGCGTAGGCTGTCTGTGCGCGCTGACGGAAGATGTCGAGGATGAGGCGTGTGCGGTCGATAACGCGGCACGGCATCGCCGCCTCAATATTGCGAGTCTGCGAAGGCGAAAGCTCGTCATCGAAAATTACGACATTTATCTCGTTCTCCTCGCAGTAGGCGGCAATCTCTTCGAGCTTACCAGGACCTACATAGATGCGTGACGAGGGTTGCGAGAGTCGCTGTGTAAAGCGGCGCACGGTCTTAATCGAGGCTGTCTCGGCCAAGAACTCCAACTCATCGAGGAACTCGTCAGTCTGACGCGGATCCTGATTGTCGCGAATTACCGCTACGAGTACGGCGCGCTCCTCGCTATGGTCATCCACAACGAAGCCCTTCTCCTTTTTATCTGTATTTTGCTCTTTGTTCTGCTCTATCATCTGCTATATTTTTTAACAAAAGCCGAGCGTTGCAGCCCGGCTTTATTGCTATAAGCTTTATGCCATTAGTTCTGGATACGGAAATCGACAGGGAGTGTGTACTTTACACGCACAGCCTGGTTACGCTGCTTTCCCGGAGTCCACTTTGGCGAGGTCTTAAGAACGCGGATAGCCTCGTCCGAAAGTGAAGAGTCAGGAGTCTGGATAACCTGAATGTTTGTAAGCGAGCCATCCTTCTCGATGACAAACTGCAAGAGTACACGACCTGTGATGTTGTTCTCCTGCGCAATCTGTGGGTAGCGAAGCTTTGTCATAACCCAGTTACGGAAGGTCATAAGGTCACCGCCCATAAACGAAGGCATCTGCTCTACCTTAACGAATGGCTGGTCATCCTCGATAGTCTCCTCGCTAACAGCAACCTGCTGGATAATCTCAACATCCTCGGCGAACTCGGCAAAATCGACATTTGTCGAGATCTTCTCATCGTTGGTTACGATATTCAAGATATCGGTGATAACGGTAATCTCGGTACGCTTTGGTGGCTCTGGTGGCTTCTGGTCCTGACGAGTAATCTCAGTAATCTCCTCCTCGACAACTGCTGCTACCATCTCTACCTGCTCGATGCGATACTCACGAGGTGTGTAGAGGAATGCTGCGATAACGATCAACAACGCCGCAGCCAAGCCAATTTCGAGTAACAAGACACGCTTGTTCTGAACATCTACTTTGGGGTTTTTCTTAATCTCCATTATTGTGTAATTTTTTAATTTATTTCAATCTAAAAGATTGGCACCCTTGTCTTACGCGCCTAATCAACCACAAATATAGAGATAATTTTTCAAAAAACATTGCAATAATCAAAAAATGACGAAATTTTCTGTACTTTTGTGCAAAATTAAGGTGCCTAACTCGAATGAATAGAGATTTTTTGTATGGCAAAACATTGATGGAGTTGCAGGCGGTATGTGCCGACTTGCAGCTGCCTCGTTTTGTTGCCAAGCAGATTGCCGATTGGCTCTACAAGAAAGGCGTTCGCTCTTTCGATGAGATGACAAATCTGTCGAAGGCGGCGCGCTCGGTTCTCGGCGAGAAGTTTGAGCTCGGATTGCGTGCTCCTGAGCGTGTCGATGAGTCGGCTGACGGCACCAAAAAGTATCTCTATCGCACCTTCGAGAATGAGTTTGTAGAGTCGGCATATATCCCTGACAAAGAGCGCGCTACACTCTGTGTTTCATCACAGGCGGGCTGTCGTATGGGATGTAAGTTTTGTGCTACGGCACGACTCGGTTTGAAGCACTCGCTTTCGACCTGCGACATCCTCAATCAGATAGCTTCATTGCCCGAGCGCGACAAGCTTACCAATGTGGTCTATATGGGTATGGGCGAGCCGCTCGACAATATGGAAAATGTACTTCGCGCACTCGAAATCATGACCTCGGAGTGGGGATTCGGCTGGTCGCCTACACGCATTACGCTCTCGACCGCGGGCGTAGCGAAGGAGTTGCGCCGTTTCCTCGATTCGACACAGGTGCATCTTGCCGTTTCGTTGCATAATCCTTTCCACGAGGAGCGCGAGCAGGTGATGCCTATCGAGCGTGCCTACCCTATTCGTGAAGTGGCTGATATTCTGCGCGAATATGATTTTACGCACCAGCGCCGAGTGTCGTTCGAGTATATAGTGATGAGTGGTTTGAACGACTCGCCACGACACATTAAGGAGTTGTGTCGTTTGCTCGATGGAATAAAGTGCCGCATAAACCTTATTCGTTTCCACAAAATTCCCGATTCGCCATATTTCTCGCCATCTGACGAGAAAATGATAGCTTTCCGCGATGCTCTCACTCAGCGCGGTATAATGACCACCATTCGCGCCTCGCGAGGTGAGGATATAAAGGCGGCGTGCGGTCTGCTCTCGGCAGACAACAAGTCGAATTAGAATAACATTGTAAATGTTTGATTCCCAATTTGGAACGAACTATCGCGTAAAACGATAGAATGTTCCAAAAGGTAGCTCTTTGCCGGCACGGTCGGTGAAGAATAGTTCGCCAAACTCCTCCTTCTTAGGTGTGCCGAACATTTGATGAACGAGAGTGCGGGCGATGGTCGATGAGAGTCCCATAGAGTAGAGGTTCAACACCAGGAAACCATCTTCTGCGAGCAACTCGGCGCACGCTTCCAACATCTCGGCGATATTCTGCTCCAATACCCATTTCTCGCCATTCGCACCGCGACCATATGCCGGTGGATCGAGAATGATTCCGTCGTAGCGGTTTCCACGGCGCACCTCGCGCTGAACGAACTTCAAGGCGTCTTCCACTATCCAGCGGATACCGTCGAGCTTGCTCGACTCCATATTCTCGCGCGACCAGGTTACTACCTGCTTTACCGAATCCACATGGGTAACATCTGCACCCGAAGCAGCGGCTGCGAGGGTTGCACCACCCGTGTAGGCGAAGAGGTTTAAAACTTTTGTTTTTGCGCCCTTGCTCTCGGCTTTTGATCGGCAGGTGTCGTAGATGAAATTCCAATTTGCTGCCTGCTCGGGGAAGATGCCGATATGCTTGAATGCGGTGCACGCAAGACGCATCGTAAGATGCATATCCTTATAGTCGTAGCGGATATTCCAGCGATCGCGCATCTGTGGCTTGTGTCGCCACTCGCCACGCTCCTCGCTGCGGTCGGTGCGGAGGAATGAAGCATCGGCAAGGCGTTGCCACTCGCGCTCCTCGAGCGACTTGCGCCATACGGCCTGCGGCTCCGGTCGGCGGAGTGTGTAAGCGCCAAAACGCTCCAACTTCTCGCCCTCGCCCGAGTCAATCAACTCATAATCCTTGAAATTCGGTGTTAAATTCATATCGTGTTCTATTTTTCGTCAATCAATCTCATTTGGCATGCCTTGCAGTCGAAGCAAAGACGATACTTTTTTGTTCCGCGCACAAGGTAGAGGTCACCACGCAGGCGTGGCTTTTCGAGTAGGCACTCGCCAATCTCGCGACGAATGCAGTAGTCCGAAATCACCACCTGCTCGCCCGCAGTTGTTGCTCGGCAATCCAAGCCCTCCGCAATCTCCACTACGCCGTGATCGGTGTAGAACTCTCGGGCAAGGCGGTTTGTTACATTATCCTGCGGTACGAGAGTCGAAACGGGGTATTTTGCAGCGCTGTTTTCGGTGAAACCAACCGATTTTTCGTGGTGTGCGGTGCGCTCCTTTTCGAGTAATTCGAAGACCTCACGGCGCAGCGCTCCAAGCACCGACATCGGAACAAATCGCACCTCCGAAATCTCGATATTTCGCACCTCGAAGATTGTGTCGCCCGAACGCGAAAGTTGTCGGCGCAGAGCCTCCTCACCCTTCGCCCTGTCGCGTGCCTCCTCGCTCTGCTGAACGATGGTTGTGGTGGCCGAAACGCCACTCTCGTCAGTTGCGGTAAGGGTTATATTTTCTTCGCTGAATTGCAGGTGTAAATCTGCTGATATTGTGCGCTTTATGCGACTGCGCTCGACCGCTTGCGAGAATAGGCGGTTGTAGTTGCGATATAGCTCCATGCCTACCGTTACGCCATCGTAGCGATTGAGTTGAATGTGGTCGCCCTCGACGCCTACGATATTAGTGCCAACCAATGCGCCATTCGAGATAAAGCATACTCCGTCACCCGTTGCGAGGTCGTGTTTGCGGTCAAGAATGACGCCTCGTCTATCCGTGCGCAAAACCTTTCCGACTCTCTCGCCCATAGCCTTCGGGGTGTCGAACGAGGCTACTCCTCGGCACTTGCCGTCGAAGAGATATTCGCCGGCACCGCGAGTGAATGTGCGGGCGGCATTAGGCTCGAACTCTATGGTGCTGCGGCCTACAGAGCTACGCTCCACATCGTTGCGCTTGGTAATTTCGATGTCGAGAAGTCGGCGGTAAAGACTTACAATATTGCGGACATAGGTGCGGTCTTTTAATCGGCCCTCAATCTTGAATGAGCAGATGCCCAAGTCAATCAGCTCGCCAAGGCGGGCCGAGAGGTCGAGGTCGCGCACCGAAAGGAGGTGCTTGCTCTTGATTATCACCTCGCTCTTGTCGTTGCAGAGGTCGTACTCAAGGCGGCACGGCTGGCTGCACTCGCCACGATTACCGCTGCGCTCCGAAGTTGAGCGCGAGAAGAAACAGCGACCACTTTGCGATACGCATATTGCACCATGCACAAAGGCCTCCAACTCGATAGTTGTCGCTTTGCGAATCTCGGCAATCTCTCTCTTAGATAGCGAACGCTCCAGAATTGCTCGCTTGAAACCCACCTCCTCGAAGAATTTTACCTTCTCGGGTGTTACGCAGTTGGTTTGTGTCGAGGCGTGTAACTCAATTGGCAACCCCATGCGGCAGTAGGCCATATCCTGCACGATGAGTGCATCGATACCCGCATCAATCAGAGCGAGAGCCTGCGCTCGGGCCTCCTCTAACTCGTTGTCGAAGAGTAGGGTATTGAGTGTAGCATAGACCTTTGCGCCGTAGCGATGAGCATACTCTGCAACGCGGGCAATATCCGCTATGGTGTTTGTTGCGGCGTAGCGAGCACCGAACTTTCCCGCACCGATATAGACGGCATCGGCACCGCAGTCGATGGCATCGACCGCCGAGTCGTAATCCTTTGCCGGAGCGAGAAGTTCGATATTCTTCGTCATAACAGCACAAAGGTACAAAAAAAAGACGATAAAATTGCACGATTGTAGAAATGTTTGTATCTTTGCCCCGAATTGCGAGCGCGAGCGTTATGCGTGCGATAGAGAAAATCCTTCCTCGGTTTTTTCGGGGGGGGGGGGATTTTTAGGTTTAATACA
>JAFZEY010000199.1 GCA_017560455.1 Alistipes sp.
GAAGGGTATGTTCTCGATGATGAACTACTACCTCCCATTGCAGGGTATCGCTTCGATGCACTGTTCGGCTAACACTAACGAGAAGGGTGAGACCGCTATCTTCTTCGGTCTCTCGGGTACAGGTAAGACAACTCTCTCGACTGATCCAAAGCGTCAGCTTATCGGTGACGACGAGCACGGTTGGGACGACAACGGTATCTTCAACTTCGAGGGTGGTTGCTATGCAAAGGTTATTAAGCTCGACAAGGAGTCTGAGCCAGATATCTACAACGCTATCAAGCGCGACGCTCTCCTCGAGAACGTAACTGTAGACGAGAACGGTAAGATCGACTTCAACGATAAGAGCGTAACCGAGAACACTCGTGTTTCGTACCCTATCTACCACATCGACAACATCGTAACTCCGGTTTCGGCTGCTCCAGCTGCTAAGAATGTTATCTTCCTTTCGGCTGATGCATTCGGCGTATTGCCTCCGGTTTCTATCTTGACTCCTGAGCAGTGTAAGTACTACTTCCTCTCTGGTTTCACCGCTAAGTTGGCAGGTACCGAGCGCGGTATCACCGAGCCTACTCCAACCTTCTCTGCTTGCTTTGGTCAGGCATTCTTGGAGCTCCACCCAACAAAGTACGCTGAGGAGCTCGTTAAGCGTATGGAGAAGAGTGGTGCTAAGGCATACCTCGTAAATACCGGTTGGAATGGTACTGGCAAGCGTATCTCTATCAAGGATACTCGCGGTATCATCGATGCAATCCTCGACGGTGCTATCTTGGAGGCCCCTACAAAGAAGATCCCTGTATTCGACTTCGAGGTTCCAACAGCTCTTCCTGGCGTAGATCCTGCTATCCTCGATCCACGCGACACTTATGCTGACGCAGCTGAGTGGGAGACTAAGGCAGCAGACCTCGCCGGCCGTTTCATCAAGAACTTCGGCAAGTACACCACTAACGAGGCTGGAAAGGCTCTCGTAGCGGCAGGTCCACACCTCGAGTAAAAATCGTTCTGATTGACTCTTTTTGAGTCACTCTTCAATAGCCCGATTGCTCACATACGCTTAGTATGCTGCGCATCGGGCTTTTTGATTGCCTCAAAAATAGCCTAATCATTTACGATTTTAAGGTTGCTGCGGACTCGCTTTCTTGTTTGGCACAGAATTCCCTCACCCAAAACTGCTTTTTGGGGGAAGTAAACTGCGCAAGCTGATTTAACTTTGTTTTCTTCCTTCTTGCAAGGCATAGTGTAAATGAATTTACCCTCTGCGCTTGCTTCGTGCGTCAGTTCTTGTGCGCCTTGCAACCATCTCCTTAAAATTCTATTTTAATACGAAGTGTATGTTGCGTATTGAGATTTTCATTTAATACAAAATAAAAATCACCAAGCAACTTTGCTCGGTGATAGTCTTTCACTACTAATTACTCAATACTCCTTATTCGTTATCGTCTTCGTAGTAGAAGCTCTCCATTAGGGCGTCTATCTCGCGGCGCTCCTTCTTGGTTGGGCGGCCCGTACCACGCTCGCGGAAGACAAATATCGTCTCGCGCGGCTTGTTCAGCTTGTCAAGCTCGCTCTGTGGTGTGGTGTCGATGCAGTAGTCGGGCACCTTTGCTGCCGGTTGGCGATTTGATACCAGGTCCTTAACAAGGTAGGAGTATGTTACAAGGGTGCGTTTTACCGATATTCTATCGCCCACCTTCAGCTCGCGTGATGGCTTGGCGAAGGCATCATTTACAAGCACGCGGTTGTTGCGCACAGCATCGGCTGCATCGCTTCGCGTCTTGAAGATACGCACGGCCCATAGATATTTGTCGAGTCTTATATCCATCTTCTAAATAGGTTTATTCTCATTTTTTTGTGATGGTGGCACAAGTGTTCCCTGCTCCACCTGACGACTGATACCCAAAATTATGCCTACGGCTATCGAGGCGCAGAACATTCCAGTACGACCTTGTGTCAGGAATGGCAGGTTTTGTCCCGTTTCGGGAATCATACCTATTGATACGCCTATATGCAGAAAGCCCTGACTCGTAATAAGCAGTGCCAATCCTACGGCGAGTAGTCCCGCATAGAGCCACTCGCATCTCTCGAAGATGCGCAAGGCTCGGAAGAAGAGCCACAGATAGAGCAGTACAATCACAAACGAGAGGATCAGGCCGAACTCCTCGATCATAAAGCCGAAGAGGTAGTCGCTCTCGGGGTGCATAAGGCGTGCGCGCATAACACTGCGGCCTGCACCTACGCCAAATAGACCTCCGTTGTACATCGCCATACGCGCCTTCTCGGAGTCGGTATATCGTTCGAGCAGATTGCTCTTAGGTTTTTCCACCTTCTCGTGGCCCAACCACGACTTCACGCGCGAGGTCACCGTATCGCCTCGGCCGACGGTGTATATAACCGTCAATCCCAGCACGCCAGCAATGATGACAAGCTTGGCTATTTCGCTCCATCGTATGCCTGCAATAAAGAGCATTACCATCGATACGATAAAGATATGTATGGCCGAAGATGTGGCATCGGGCAGAATAACCATACAGGTAAGGGCTACGGGCGAGAGAATAGGTATTATCTCGGTGCGTATCACCTCCAACTCCTCTTTGCTGAACCACTTCCTCACATTAAAGGTCGTAGGGAGCAGATGTATCTTCTTTATTATGTGGTGCTTCGACGAGAGTTGTGCTGCAAGAAGCATGATCGTTGCAATCTTCAGCAGCTCCGATGACTGAAACATAAAGAATCCCAAATCCAACCAACGATGCGCACCGTTTATCGGGGCCTGGAAATATGGCACTATGGTCGCCAGGAGCGAGCCGATATAGGCGAGCATGGTGAATTTGCGCAACCATCTTGCTTTGAACAGATAGAATAGAGCCACAATACCTATCGAGAATCCGATGGTAACGATATGTTTTTTGAGGTATATAGATGTCGAGCCCTCTCTAAATCCGAGCTGCGAGGATGCCGAGTAGACAACAACCATAGATATGGCGAAGAACATCGCCAAAATAACCCACAACACCCTGTCGCCAAGCAATATTTTTTGCTTGGATAGTATCGAAGGTATCTCTTGTTGAGCCTCCTGTTCGTTATATTCCTCTTTGTTCTGCTTCATATCGGACTATTTGTTGAGGATATTCTCTCTGATCCACTGTTTAAATTCGCGACCACGATGCTCGTAGCTCTTGAAGAGGTCGAAGCTTGCACACGCAGGCGAGAGTAACACTGTATCGCCCTCCTTTGCCGAGCGTACCACCGCCTCCATAGCCTCCACGAACGAGTGGCACGAGATGATCGTAGGTACAACACCCGTGAAAGACTCTTCGAGACGCTTGTTATCCACACCCATACAAATTATTGTATGCACCTTCTTCTGCGCCAGGTCGTAGAGAGGGGCGTAGCTTGCACCTTTATCCGTACCGCCCACAATCCATACGGTCGGGCGAGTCATGCTTTCGAGGGCATACCACGCCGAATCGACATTCGTAGCCTTCGAGTCGTTGATATACTCGATGTTGTTCTTCGTGCCAACGGGTTCCAGTCGATGCTCTATGGCGTTGAAGTCGTATAGAGATCTCTCCACCTGCTCAGGCTCAACACCCGCTGCGAGGGTTGCCAAAACGGCAGCCATAGCGTTGTAGGTGTTGTGCTTACCCTTGATTTTAAGGCGCGAGATATCCACCTTGAGCGACTGCTTGCCCACTGTAGCCACGAAGGTTGTTTCGTCGGTCGGATAGGCATCACCCGCACCGCTGGCAATCGCTGCGTGGACCATAAATGGCAACTCGCAAGCCCTGATATCGTGCTCCTCGAGCTGTTTTAGGATGGTTTCGTCATCGGCACAATAGACAAAGTAGTCGCGCGAATTTTGGTTTTGTGTTATACGCATCTTCGACTTGGCATACTTCTCGAACGAGTAGTCGTAGCGGTCAAGGTGGTCGGGTGTGATATTCATCAATACGCCCACATCGGCCTTGAACTCGAACATTCCGTCGAGCTGGAACGAACTCAACTCCAAGACATACCAATCGTACTCGCTGGTAGCCACCGAGTAGGCGAACGACTCGCCGATATTGCCACCGAGAGCAACATTCGCTCCGCTATCCTTCATTATCTTGTATATGAGCGATGTTGTTGTGGTCTTGCCGTTCGAGCCTGTAATGCATATTGTCTTTGCCTTGCCCATATAACGGCAAGCAAACTCCATCTCCGAGATTACAGGTACACCCTTCTCGTGCAATGCCTTTACTAGAGGCGCTTTGTCGGGAATACCCGGCGATTTGATAACCTCCGAGGCGGTGAGGATGCGCTCCACCGAGTGACCTCCCTCCTCATACTCTACGCCCCATTCATCGAGACGCTCGCGATAGCGTGGGGCTATCGTGCCCATATCCGAGAGCAATACATCGAAGCCCTGCTTCTTGGCGAGTATTGCCGAGCCGTAGCCACTGATACCGCCACCGAGAACTGCTATAAACTTTTTTGCCATTGTCTATCGAATTTTGAGGGTTACAAGTGTGAGTGCCGCAAGTATAATCGACACAATCATAAAGCGCATCATAATCTTTGTCTCGAAGAGTCCCAATTTCTGGTAGTGGTGGTGTAGTGGCGACATCTTGAGCAGTCGTCGGCCCTCGCCATACTTACGCTTGGTATATTTGAAGTACGACACCTGCACCATTACCGATAATGCTTCGGCGAGGAATACTCCGCAGAGTAATGGCAGGAGCAACTCCTTGCGTATGCAGAGCGCAAATACTGCGATGATACCTCCGATGGCGAGCGAACCGGTATCGCCCATAAACACCTGTGCAGGGAACGAGTTATACCACAAGAAACCGATCAATGCTCCCAACATCGCAGCACCAAAGACCATCAACTCTCCGCTGTTCGGGATATACATGATGTTGAGGTAGTCGGCATAGATTATGTTACCAGAGAGGTAGGCCAAGATGCCCAACACTCCGACAATAGGTATCGATACTCCCGTAAGCAGGCCGTCGAGACCGTCGGTCAGATTTGCACCATTCGATACGGCCGTGATGACGAGAATGGCAATCAGCACATAGATTATCCAGGCCAAAGTTTTGTTGCCACCAACCAACCAGCTGTAGTCAAACTCGTTGTCCTTGATAAATGGAATGGTCGTCTTGGTGGTCTTGATGACATCTTCGTTTAGACGAATCTGCTGCGAGGCGGTGATAATAGTCTCGCCCGTGTTGTTATCGACAATGCTTTGCTCGATAGGTACGGTGGTATGCTCTCGAATTACGATATACTCCGAGAAACACATTACCGTTCCGACAATCAGGCCCAAACCTATCTGTCCTACAATCTTGAATTTACCCTGCAAGCCCTCCTTGTTGTGGCGACAGACCTTGATGTAGTCATCGAGGAAGCCGATAACGCCACACCATATGGTTGCTACGAGCAAGAGGATGGTGTAGATGTTGTCCAATCGTGCAAAGAGCAACACCGGAATAACGATTGCGAGTAAGATGATGATACCTCCCATTGTTGGAGTGCCCTTCTTCTCGAGCTGTCCCTGCAAACCGAGGTCGCGGATGCTCTCGCCAATCTGATGTTTTTGCAGAGCGCGAATAACGCCCTTACCGCAGTAGATAACAATAAGCAGTGCAAAGACCACAGCCATAGCCGAGCGGAAGCTCAAATAACGCATTACACCCGAACCCGGAAGGTCGAAATTGCTGGTCAAAAAGTCAAAAAAGTGGTATAACATAGTTTTAATTCAAAATGCAAAATTAGTTCTTTTTATAAATGGCATTAAATGGCATTTAATGGCATTCGGGCTGCGCCCTTAATGGCAAGCGCAATCATAGATTGCTGAATGGCATTTAATGACACTATTATTATTAGCGATATCAGATATATTTTGTGAACTTTCTTCATTGTTCCTAATTTTTGTCATTCAATGTCATTCAGTGAGCGAAAGCGAACGCATGTTATTCATTGCCATTCAATGTCATTTTATCTGCCAAATTTCTCGAACCACTCTTTCACGACAGCCTTGTCGTTGAATGGCTGTTTTTCGGTACCTATAATCTGGTAATCCTCGTGGCCCTTGCCCGCTAACAAGATTATGTCGCGTGGCTCGGCCAACATAACGGCCGTCTTGATGGCCTCGTGGCGGTCGGAAATCTTCAAGTAGCGGTCGCACTTCTCGACACCCTCCTCCATCTCGCGCAAAATCTGCTCGGGATCTTCGGTGCGAGGGTTGTCCGAGGTAAAAATCGCCACATCGGCTCTCTTTGCCGCCATACCTCCCATAACGGGGCGTTTGGTCTTATCTCTATCGCCACCACAGCCACACACCACAATAAGTCGCTGACCATCGGTGCGGAGCTCGTCAATCGTATTGATGATATTCTCGAGCGCATCGGGCGTATGGGCAAAATCTACCACTGCCGTAGTGCCGTCTTTTGCCACTACCGTCTCGAAACGACCACTCACAGGGCGTAACATACTCAGATGTGCCAGCACCTCTTCCCTCTCGAAGCCGAGTAATACGGCTGCACCATATACGGTCAAGAGGTTGTAGGCATTGAAGCGTCCGAGGAACTGCACCCACACCTCCTTGTTGTCGATGCGGAGCTCCATACCCTCGACCATCATCTCGATAACCTTGGCGCGGAAATCAGCCATTCGCTGCAGCGAGAGTGTGTGGCGCGAAGCCTTCGTATTTTGCAACATCACCTCGCCATTTCTGTCATCGGCATTTACCAGCGCAAAGGCCGACTTTGGCAAAGCGTCGAAGAACGACTTCTTGGCGCGGATATACTCGGCAAAAGTCTTGTGATAATCGAGGTGTTCGTGGGTGATATTAGTAAAAAGTCCGCCCACAAAGCGCAAACCACCGATGCGCTGCTGCACTATGGCGTGCGAGGAGCACTCCATAAAGCAGTATTCACACCCTGCATCGACCATCTCGCGCATCATTGCGTTAAGACGAATGGCATCGGGAGTGGTGTGAGTCGATACAATCTCCTTGGCTCCGACCTTATATACCACGGTCGAGATAAGTCCCGCCTTGTAGCCCATCGACTGCACAAGGTCGTAGAGGAGTGTGGCGATTGTAGTCTTGCCGTTTGTGCCCGTCACACCCACAACCTTCAACTCGTGCGAGGGGTTGCCGTAGTAGTTCGAGGCGATGGTACCCATTGCATTGTTGGTATCATCGACCACGACGAAGGTGCAGTCGCACTCCGCCACTTCGGCAGGGATATGTTGGCATATAACAGCCTTTGCACCCGCCTCGAGGGCCTTGCCTATAAAGTTGTGGCCATCGACCGCTGTGCCTGCAACGGCAAAGAAGCAGTAGCCCTCGCCCACTGTGCGTGAGTCGTAGGTCAAGCCCGCTACATCAATCTTGTCGTTACCCACAAGTTTTTTGTATGTAACGCCTCTTAATAACTCGGAGAGTATCATCGTAGTTCAATTTTAATTCGTTTATCTGTGGTTGCGACGAGGGTGTTTGGTTTAATACTCTGCTTCACAACCTTGCCGTAGCCTACAACCTCGACCGTAAGACCGCTCTTCTCGAGGAGGTATAGTGCATCATCCACTCCCATACCCACAACATTTGGTACTGCGCCCTCTTTGGTGTCGAGTTGTCGTATCTCAATCTTGCCCTCTGTGCCGACAACGCCTTTACCCCAGCCGTGACGGCTCTCGGTGGTGAATTTGTCGCCATACTCGTTTGCCACCTTGCGCATCTTGTCGATGTTGCCGCCCTTGATCTTTGAGGCGTGAAACTCGCCATCTCGAACCTCCTCGGCATATTGGCGTTCGCGGTTGTAGAGGAATGTCGCCACCTGCTTCTGTACGGGGCCCGTAAGGCTTCCGCCATAGTAGACCTTACCCGTTTGACGCTTTGTGAATATCGCGGTGATAATCGTGTAGCGCGGTTTGTCGGCCGGCAGGTATGTCACCATCGAGCCGTAGTAGTAGCCATCACCTCGCTTGTAGCGCACACCGTTAATCTCGCTGTCCACCTGCGCGGTACCGGTTTTTGAGCCGGTGCGGAACGAGCACTTCTTCTCGCCGAAGAACTCGGCTGCCGTACCCGTGCGTGACACCTCCTCCATGAATGAACGCAGGGTGTCGATAGTCGCCTGCGAGCATATCTTATCTTCGATAACTCGCACCGGAGCCTCGCTTATGACCTTGCCATCTCGCTCGGTACGCAATACAAGACGCGGAGCAACCATTCGACCATTGTTCGCCACAGCGTTATATACGGCCAAAGTGTGCAACGGAGTGACCTCCAAGCCATAGCCGTAGGCCATGTTCACAAGCGCGTTTATGCGCGAGTGGTGTTTTCGGTCGAGGTGTGGCAATGGCTTCTTGCGCGCTCCCATCTCTTCTAGTCCTACCGTTTCGTGAAGGTGTAGTTTGCGACAGAAGTCGGAGAATTTGACCGGCTTATCACCGAACTTATCGAACACAGCCTTCGTAAAATAGACATTTGCCGACTCGGAGAATGCTCGGCGCATATCGATAATACCACCCGTCTCTCGCGATATGGCGTGTGAATCCTGCACCTTGGCTCCGATTCTACCTCCTACCTCCACGCGTCTTCCAAGCTCCGAATCGTACTCCTTGCTTGTTGGTACGCCATTTTCGAGGAGTGCCATTGCCGACACCAGCTTGAATGTCGAACCTGGATTGACAGGTATGCCTATGGCATAATTCTGCTCCTCGACGCAACTCGAGCCATTGTGCTTGAGGTTCGCCATCGCCAAAATATCGCCCGTGGCACACTCCATAACTATCGTGGTGCCCCAAGAGGCATTTTGCTCGATGAGTTGCTCCTTCAAGGCGTTGTGAGCCACATCCTGAACATCTATATCGAGCGTAGTAACCACATCGTATCCATCTTGAGCGGGGATGTTGTGCTTGTCCGAAACGGTTGTTTTGTAACCGGGAGCGATAATCTGCTTTAACTCGCGACCCTCACGACCCGCCAAGGTATCTCGCAGTGCGTGCTCAATGCCGTAGGAGCGGTGGTGTTCCAGACGACCTATGGTACGCAACGCCAAGTCGCCCTGCGGATAGACTCTGTGGTCGTACTCATCGACGCTGTATGTAACTCCCATACCCCCTTTGAGAAGCGGGAATTTATTAATCTCGTGCCACTCGTTTATATCGACATCGGGGAATAGGCGCACGGCGCGATTCTTCCTCTTTGCCGTAGAGGTGAGCTTGGTAATCCTCTCCTCGCTCTTCCAAAACTGCCACCACTTGGGCTTTATGACCTTTGTGTTGCTGCTGTAGGTGATGGTCTTCTTGTTGTAGTCGATAAGGTCGTTGTAATACTCCCTTGCGCTGCGATCTCCGAAGTGTTCGGAGAGGTTGCGGGCGAGTACTTCGGCCTCCTTTTTGTAGTTCTCGAAGCCCATTCTGCGAAATTTGTCGCAGCCGAAGTCGATGCGTATCGTTCTGCGGGTGATGGATGTTGCCAACTCCTCGCCGTTGCGCGAATATATCGAGCCGCGATGTGCCGGCACCGCCTCTACCTTCAGAATGGTGGAGTCGCGCACCTTTTCAAAATCCTCGGCCACCTTGCCGTTGAGCATTATGCCGAAGACGATATAGAACAAGAAGACAAATACCACAACCGTAAAAGAGAGGTGTAGTACCTTGATACGCCTTGCGATATCCTTCTTCAATTTATATCTCTGTTCGTCCATCGTCTGAAGCTACTTCAAAATCTTTGGCTGTGTCTTTGGGTCGCTGATCTCGATGCCGCGCTCCTGTAATTTGCGGAGTATGGCCGAGTGTGAAGAGTGCTGATAACACCTCTCCGATGTGCGTATTGCACGCTCCTTCAACATCATCAACTCCTTCTCGAGCTTATTGCGCTGCAGGTCGCTGTGGAGCGATGCAAACATTGTGGCAATGCTCGCAAAGAAGATTACTCCCAATATGGTTAGCAGGGTGTAGACGCGCTTCACCTCGTTTACAAGAAGAATGTCGCCCGTGATAACGCCGTTTATCCATCTTGACCAGCGTGAGCGCTTCGCTTTCTTCTCCTCGGCGGCCTTCTGCTCCTCTTCGAGAGCTATGTCGTTGGCCATATCCTCGGCTGCAGCACCCGTCTGCACGCGGCGAATCTCGGTACGCACCATACGGCGCAAAGCCTCTTGTGCTTCGCGTTTAGCAATCTCCTCCTTCGAGTCGGTGAAGTATTCGCTCTCGTCGTACTCTGCCATGATACTCTATAATTTTATAGCTGCACGCAACTTTGCCGAGCGTGAGCGCGAGTTCGCCTCCAACTCCTCGGCTGAAGGCACTACCGGTTTGCGCGTAACAATCTCGAATGGTGTGGTTGCACGGCCAAAGAAATCCTTCTCGACCTTACCCTCGAAGTTTCCGCTACGCATAAAGTTCTTTACAAGGCGGTCCTCCAACGAGTGGTATGATATCACCACCAATCGACCGCCAGGTTTGAGCACTTTCAATGCCTGCTCAAGGGCCATCTTCAACGCCTCCATCTCGCCATTTACCTCGATGCGTAACGCCTGGAATAGCTTTGTGAGGAATTTCGCCTCATCCTTCTTCGGGGTGCAAGGTGCTACGGCCTGTACAAGCTGCGCTGTTGTCTTGATCTCCTCGTTGGCGCGTGCTCGAGCGATGCAGGCTGCAATCTTCCATGTGGTCTCCAGCTCGCCATACTGCGAGAATATGACCGAGAGCTCCTCCTCAGAGTAGTTATTCACCACATCTGCCGCTGTTCTGCCTCCGCGCTGGTTCATACGCATATCGAGCGGCGCATCACCGCGGAACGAGAAACCGCGCTCTTTGGCGTCGAAGTGGTGCGACGAAACGCCCAGATCCGCCAAGATGCCGTCCACCTCTGTTATACCGCGCAGGCGCAACGTCGAACGCAGGAAGCGGAAGTTGCTTTCCACAAAGTGGAAATGCTCGTCTTCAGGGGCATTTGCCAGCGTGTCGCGGTCCTGGTCGAAGGAGTACAATGCTCCCCCCTCGCCCAAATCCTGGAGTATTCGGCGCGTGTGTCCGCCACCGCCAAATGTGAGGTCGGCATAGGTGCCGTTGCTCTTGATGTCGAGCAATTCGATCGACTCTTCGAGTAAAACGGGTGTATGGTATGTTGATGACGACATAACGGCAATATTTTAATATTGCCACAAAGTTAATGATTTTAGTTGTAACGAAAAATAGTTTGGGCCATGATTTTTTAAACATGAGTTTTTAAATTTTTTAAATAATTATAAAAATGAGGTTTTTCCCCGTGTTTAATTATAATTTTTCGTAAAAAACGCTGTTTTTGTAAAAAAATGTCACAAAAAATTTGCAAATAATAAAATTTGCCATACCTTTGCAGTACAAATGTGGGGTTCTCCCACTTGCTCATTAACCTAACTAACCTAACATTGGATATCCGATAGTTTCCCAGACTATCGGATATTGTCTTTTTTTGGCCCGATTGTTGCTCTCTTTTTCGGGATAGTGAGATAATTTTGTCTTCGTATTATGGTGTTTTTGGTTTCATCAAGTAGAAAAATTTGCCGCTGTTTTCGCTGTAATTTAAGGGTTGTTTAGGTGGAAATTTCGCCAAATTTTATCGTGAAAATGGCTCTTTTTTGAGGTGAAAAACAGGTAAAAATCGGTCGAAAAATTGGTTGAAAAATTGGTCGAAAAACGCACTGATTTTTCCCGAAAAACGATATGAAAATATGCAAAAATTGTGCTTGAAAAGAGGGGTGTCGACACGCAATTTACATCATGAAAATTTACGACAAAAGCGAGTTGAACAATATGCTAAAAAATACCCATTTTCTTCGCGCTATTTATTGTTTTTCGTGGTTGGATAGCAAAAAAAGTCGGAAAGGTTTTAGTCGAAAAAATGCGAAAAATTCCACATTTGAACACGCTGCATAATTATTCATTTTAGGGGGGGGTAAATTTTGATAAAAAAGTTTGCAAAAAGTGAACAACGAAAGAAAATTTGTACTATATTTGTGGGCAATTTATAATATAGTGTACGCGAGCCTATGTGTGTGCGAGTGGTTAAAGCGGCATTTTAAGTGTGAGTAAATTGCTTAACTTGGTTTTTGAATAATAAGCTAATCTGCTGGGTTAGTTAGCGTTATAAGGTTAAATTAGAGTGAAAAGAGTCCTGATCATATTCTTCTTGCTGGCCATTCTTCCGATGACCACCTTTGCGCAATCTGTGCGTGAGGAGCAGGGCTCTGTAAAAGTATACTTCCGTGTCGGTGCGACAACAATCGATGAGGCATACAAGAATAACGGCAGAATGTTAAGCGAGTTTGCCGAGATTATCAATGCTTGCAAGCAGGATAAGGCAGCTCGTATTGGACGAATCTCTATCGTATCAAGTACATCTCCTGAGGGTAGTAAGGCGATAAACGATCGCATCGCACAGCAGCGTGCCAAGGCTATTGCCGATTGGCTTATGGCAAAGACCTCGGCCGAGTTGGTCTGCGATGTTGTATCGACCAAAACGGATTGGGGCATGTTGATTTCGGCTGTTGAGCGAAGGAAGGATGTACCATACAAGCAGGAGGTTCTCAACATCATGCGCAATACACCTGAGTTTACAAAGGTTAATGGTTATGTTGTTGCAAGTCGCCTTGCGAAGCTCAAGTCGTTGTACAATTCTGTTCCGTATAATTGGTTGCTCAACAATATCTTCCCTAATATGCGTTATGCTGCAGCATCAACCACTATCGAGTGGGAGTTGCGCAAGACGCTTACAATCACAACGGCTACACCTATGGCATTCCCTTATGGTGGCGGTGCGGGAACGATCAAGTTTGAGAAGAGCGTAGCAGATGGCATTATCCCTGCCGCAACTTGTGATGCGGAGTGGATTAATTCAATCAAGGCTACCGAGTCGAGTGTCGATTTCGTTGTGGCTGAGAATAGTGAGTACACATCGCGCACAAGTACGATTACATTAAACTACGGTGGTGCGGACTATCAGGTAGTCGTAAATCAGGAGCCTAAGCCGGTGCCGGTGGTGCCGCCTGTGGCTAAGCCTGAGCCAACACCTGCTCCGACATCAGAGCTGGTTTCGGAGAAGAAGCCGTTCTACATGGCTATCAAGACAAATATGCTCTACGATGTTGTTGCCGTGCCGAACCTTGGCATTGAGTTCGACCTCGGCAAGCGATTCTCGTTGGCAGCAAACTATACTCACGCTTGGTGGAGTAGCGCAGCGAAGAACTTCTATTGGCGTTACTACGGAGCGGAGGCTTCGTTACGCTGGTGGTTTGGTAAGAGCTCGCGCGTTAAGCCTCTTCAGGGTCACCACATCGGCGTGAACTATCAGATTATGACATACGACTTCCAGCTCGGTGGCAAGGGTATCCTTGCGGGTAAGCCGGGTGGAACACTTATAGATCGTCCAAGCCACACCGTTGCATTGGAGTATGGATACTCGGTGCCTATTGCGCGTCGTCTGAATATCGACTTCGTAATCGGAGCGGGTTACAACTGGGGTATCTTCGATGAGTATATCCCTATCGATGGTCACGATGTATGGCAGGCAACCAAGCGTCGTCAGTATTTTGGTCCGACAAAGGCCGAAATTTCGCTCGTATGGTTGATTGGCCGTGGAAACTATAATAAGGATAAGGGAAAGGAGGCTAAGCGATGAAGAGAATGATTCGCATATTGGCCCTTCTTTTAGCGTTTGTGGTTACATCTTGTACCCACAAGGAGTTGTGTGAGAACCACAGTGAGCACGCACACCGTTTCCACATTAAGGTTATGGCGGATTATCGCCTCGATTGGGAGGAAAATATCACAGGATACAGAGATTGGCAAACTTCTTGGGAGGAGGGTTATCTCGACTACGATTTGTTGCGTCCAAAGACACCGAAGGGACTTCGTGTTGTGAACTACAATCCTGATGGCAACTACAACATCCACAACATTCCGGCTACGGGAGGTACCGTTACTCTCTACGAGG
Organism: Alistipes sp.; assembly: GCA_017560455.1. Lineage (GTDB taxonomy): Bacteria > Bacteroidota > Bacteroidia > Bacteroidales > Rikenellaceae > Alistipes. Next base: position 13,970 of record JAFZEY010000199.1, read on the forward strand.
GTGAGAATGATATCTTGTTCTATAACAACGATACCGAGTATATCGTATTCTCGCGTCACGACAACGGAGCAACTACCCGTGCGACAACTCGTACTACAAGCCGTGCGACATATACAGGTAACGCCTTCGCAGAGGAGGGTGAGAATACCGTAAATGCACCGGATATGTTGTTTGCAAACTATCACGACAACTACATTTCGCACAAGACACTCGGTCCGGTTGACTATTCGATTGTGCTCCAGCCGTTGGTATTTACATATAAGGTACGCTACGAGTTCAAGGAGGGATTGAAGTATGTGTCATTGGCGCGTGGTGCGTTGTCGGGTATGGCCGAGTCGGTACAGATGAATACCGGTGAGACTTCGGAGACCAGAGCGACAATCCTCTACGATTGCGATGTTACGGAGTATGGAGTTCGTGCATTGGTTAACTCGTTCGGTATACCTGCATATCCAAATCCTAACTATCCTACCACTCGTGGAGCAAAACATGGCTTAAATCTTGAGGTGATGTTGCGAAATGGAAAGATGGTGAAATTCGACTTTGATGTTACTGACCAGGTGAATGCACAGCCTCATGGAGGTGTGATCGTGGTGAAGGATATCGTCATCAAGGAGCAGGATGGTGTTCAGGGTTCGGGTGCATTCGATGTCGAAGTGAACGATTGGGGCGACTACGAAGATATCGTCTTGCCATTGTAGAGTTATACCTATATATGTAATGTAAGAGAGAAACGAAACTATATACACTAAAACAACTAAAACTAAAAACTAAAAAATTAAACTTTTATGAAAAAACTTTTACTCGGTATTTTTGCTGTAGCGGCGATGGCTTCTTGCGCTAAGGAGCAGACTATCGCAACTGTAAAGCAGGAGGCGATTGCATTTAGCAATTTCGTCCAGCATACCAAAGTTGTGGATCCATCGTTCAACAACGACACCAACCCACTTCAGGCATTCTATGTATGGGGCTTCGTGAACGCGCCAAGTGGTGTTGTTTTCGATCAGGAGCTCGTAGAGTATGATGCTACCACTGCTGCTTGGACTTATCAGAACCTTGCATATTGGGCACCTGGCAAGACTTACCATTTCGCGGCTTTGGCTCCGGTTAACAACGACAAGATCGGTGTTACCCTTGCAAATGGCAACCTCATGTCTGCTGATGGCGTTCTTGGTACAGTTACATTCGAGAATGTTGACGGTACTGTAGATGTTCTCTATGCTGAGGACGATGTTACAACCCCAACCACTATTCCTGACGATCCTGAGGAGGTTGAGCTCACTTTCAACCACCTTTTGTCGAAGATCAAGTTCACTTTCACAAATGGTTTGGTAAACGAGAACAGTTCGATGGTTGTTAGCAATGTGAAGATGGTAGTTCCTGCTAATGGTACTGTGGATCTTGCAGTTAAGCCATTCGTTTGGACTTTGACCGGCACCGAGACTACAGAGTTGGTATTTGGTAAGGCTGTTGATGCAAACGGTTCGGAGAACTTGGCACCTGCAGGCGTTGGTGTTATCGAGAACGAGCGTTTGACAATCCCAACCGCAGCTACCGAGTCGCTCACCATCACTTTCGATGTAACTATCTACAATGGTGACCAGGTTGCTCAGACTATCCCGATGACATCGGTTCTCACAGGCAAGACTTTGGAGGCGGGCAAGAGCTACAACTTGACAGCTAATTTGACTGCAGATAAGCTTGGCTTGAAGAAGATCGACTTCACCGTATTGGTTAACGATTGGGTTCCTGAGACTAACGATATCGAGATTTAATCAACTGATATATAGGCGATTGAGCTATAGGGGTAGAGGTCTTTGACCGGGCCTCTGCTCACAAAAGGGCACAAAACGAAATAAACACAACACAACAATTTTATAAACTTTAAAAACAAACAATTATGAAAAAGATTCTTTTGGTAGCGCTTGCAGCTGTTGGTATGGCAGCGTGCGTGCAGAATGAAGAATTAGCAGTATCGAATGGTAACGCTATCAAGTTTGACAATGTCTATGTTGATAACGCTACTAAGACTGCTATTGATGGCAGCTACACAGCAGCGAAGGGTAATCTTGACCACTTCAATGTTTGGGCAACTATTGGAAATGGTAGCGTTTCGACCAACATTTTCGAGAACTTGGCTGTAACTAAGGTCAATGGTGCATGGACTTACGATGCATCGCTCACTCAGTACTGGATTCCTGGCAACTACTACGAGTTCGTAGGTGTTGTTGATGGTACAGTTGGTACTACTACCGATGACTGCAAGTTGCCTGTAACTATCTCGACTAACTTGGCAGACCAGAAGGATGTACTCTACGCTTGGGCTGAACGCGATTATACTGCAAA
>JAFZEY010000200.1 GCA_017560455.1 Alistipes sp.
ACTCACTAATATCCAAAGATTTCCTTCTGCGACAAGAACTTTATCTTGCCGAGCGAACGGAGATAACGCATATCAAGGTCGTTCTTATCACCTAATACACAATAGGTATAATCTCTGCCCTTGATGAAGCTCTGCTGGAAGGCAACAACATCGTCGAGAGTCAAGTTCTTGACACCCTCGTAGACGGTCTTGTTGATATCCTCCTTCAAACCGAACTTCTCATACTCGAGGTAGCCCCACAAGACATTTGCCTTTGTGGTGCGCTTGCTCGCCAAGTTTGCCAAGATACCGTTCTTTGCCAACTCAAAGGCCTTCTCCGAACGCGGCATCTCCTCGATAATCTCGTCAAATGCCTTCACTGCCTGCTCTACCTTGTCGTTCTGTGTAGCGATAAAGGCGTAGAAGTAGTATGGATCCTCTGGTGTTGAGCCTTTCCAAAGACCTGCGTACGATGAGTAAGCCAAACCTCGTGCCTCGCGCATCTCCTGAAATACGATAGAGTTCATACCGCCCGAGAAGTAGTTGTTATAGAGGGTCGTGATAGGAGATTTCTTCGCGTCAAACTTATCCTCCGCACGGCACGAGTACTGCATATAGTAGACCTGCTTTGCATCGTACTGTGCAAAAAGCACACCCGGCTTATCCACGCTCTGCGGAGTGAGTCTTACAGGCTCCACCTTTCTGAGATTCTCGCCTGTACGATGTGTTGCATAGAGCGCACCAATAAGCTCGTTCATCTGCAATGGGCCGTAGTACATCACGCGGTGCTCGATATTTCGAAGATCCTTAATCTGCGAGAGCAACTCCTCCGAAGAGATCTTGCGCAACTCCTTATTCGACATCTTCACCTTACGAGCATACTCAGGGCCGTAGAAGCAATAGCGCTGCAATACGCTAAAGCACTCCTGCTGCGACGACTTGGCGTTATTACGCTCTTGCTCGGCATCGCGCTTAACCTCGCGCAAAACATCCTCGTCACCCTCGACATTCTCCATATAGTCCTCGACAATCTTCATCGCCTTCTCCATATTCTCCGAAAGACCACTGATAACGACATAGGTCTTATCAAGGCTCGACGATATGTTGAAGTCACAAGCCAAGTCGTACAACTCGCGTTGTATCTGCTCGACACTCTTATCTGCCGTGCCCAACATCTCCATATACTCTGTAGCCAACGGCAACGACTTGAAGGTCGAAGCACCGAAGTCATAGAGATAGATGAGCGAGAATAGCTCGTTTGTCTCGTTACGCTTGTAGAGGATATCTATTCCGTTATCCAACTTCGAGCGGCCGAGGTCGCGCTCGTAATCCACGAATACGGGAGCGATAGGTGCAACCTCGCTCTGCTGCATCGCTACGAGGTAGTCACTCTGCGCATCGCGATTTGCCGAGATAGGGGTGATAGTCGGCTTCTCAATCTTCTTCTGCGACTTATCCTCGCCCTGACGCTTATATACTACGGCATAACCATCAAGTGTAAGGTTATCCTTAGCCCAAGCGACCAAATCTGCCTTGGTGAGTTTCGCTGCACGATCCAATTCGGTAGCAACATCCTCCCACTCCAAGCCGTTGATAAAGGCTGCCTCCATCTTGTAAGCACGCGCAAAGTTATTCTCCAACTGCGACATCTCGCTTTTGCGGTAGTTCGCTATAATAGATTTTAGCAACTCCTCATCAAACTCGCCATTGCGTAACTTCTCGACCTCTGCCAAGAGCAAATCGCGTACCTCTTCGAGGGTCTGTCCCTGTTTTGGCTCACCCGCAACCATTACAAGGCCGGCATCAGCCAAGCACTCTACATAGCCATAGGCGTCAAGCACCTTCTGCGACTGCAAGAGGTTTGTATCGAGCAATCCGCAACTGCCATTCGAGAGGACTCCGTTCAAAATATCACCAATCAAAGCACCCTCCGAACGCGCACCCTCGGTAGGCCAAGCGATAGCCACACTCTCACTCTCCAAACCATAGACATCAACCTCCTTGACATCGGTAAGGTGTGCAGGTTTGTACTCCTCTACCTTTGGTAGGTTCTTGTTCGGAACGAGCGACCCGAAGTACTTGTCGATAATCTTTATCGCCTCATCCGGATTGAAATCACCTGCCATACATATTGCCATATTGTTTGGCACATAGTAGGTCTTATAGTAATTCTTGATATTTGTGATTGACGGATTTTTGAGGTGCTCCTGCTTTCCAATTGTGGTCTGCGTACCGTATGGATGGTTTGGAAATATCATCGCTAAAACATTATCAAGCACCTTACCACTATCGCGGGTGAGTCCCATATTGTACTCCTCATATACTGTCTCGAGCTCGGTGTGGAAACCGCGAATCGTAGCATTAGCAAAGCGCTCCGACTGAATCTTCGCCCAATTCTCAATCTGGTTTGACGGAATATCCTCAACATAGTTGGTCTCGTCGAACGAGGTCCAAGCATTTGTGCCGCTTGCGCCAATCGCCTGCATCAACTTGTCGTACTCGTTTGGAATAGCGTACTTAGATGCCTCCTGCGATACGCTGTCAATCTTCGTGTAGAGAGCCTTGCGCTCCGCCTCATCGGTAGTTACACGATAGACCTCAAAGAGTCGTTCAATCTCGTCGAGCAGTGGCTTTTCCGCCTCGTAGTTCTGTGTGCCAAACTTATCGGTACCCTTGAACATCAGGTGCTCGAAGTAGTGAGCCAAACCCGTAGTCTCGGCAGGGTCGTTCTTCGAACCTACACGCACTGCTATCATCGTCTGCAAACGAGGCTGCTCCTTGTTTACCGACATATAGACCTTCAAACCATTGTCGAGGGTATAGATACGCGTTGCCGACTTATCGCCCTCAACCGACTCGTAGCGGTAGCCGCACGATACAGCAAGTACCGCTACCACCAAAACTAATAACCACGAAAATCTTTTCATAACTAAAAAATATTTTTAAAGACATCAACAAATATCTCTACTGTAAGCCACAACGAGATGGACAACTTTATTCCCGTACCCACGAAGAAGGACAAAAAAGAGCCGAAACCACTTTTCAAGGCTCTATCCTTATTGCCACTATCGTATATCAACTCCGCAACAACGGCTCCGATAAATGGACCTACAATAATGCCGATAGGGCCAAAGAGGAAACCTCCCAATACGCCCGCCATAGCTCCGCGCTCGCCAGCCTTCGAACCTCCGAACTTCTTGGTCATATAGGAGGGCAGGAGATAGTCGAGCACCGATACTACGAGTGTCAATACTCCAAATACCACCAGCCAGCTGACCGACACCTCCGCATAGGAGCAGAAGTATAGGCACAAGTAGCCGATGTATGCCAGCGCAACGCCGGGCAATACCGGTACCACACAACCGATACAACCCACGACGCCAAAGATAACGGCGAGTATCGACAAGAGTGTATCCATCCTTACTTTACGAGTCTGTTTGTCTCGGTATCTGGGAAGATTACGCTCGGCTCAAAGGTCTTAGCCTCCTCGAAGCCCATCGAAGCGTAGGAGATGATGATTACAACATCACCCACACTCGCCTTGTGTGCCGCAGCACCATTCAAGCAGATAACGCCACTACCCGCCTCGCCGGGAATTGCGTAGGTCTCGAGTCGCTCGCCATTAGTGACATTCACCACCTGCACCTTCTCGCCACGAATAATATTTGCAGCCTCCATCAACGCTTTGTCAATGGTGATGCTGCCAACATAGTCTACATTCGCCTGCGTAACCTTTACGCGGTGAATCTTCGATTTCATCACTTCGATTACCATCGTTCTATTTGAGTTTTATGTTGTCAATCAATCTGATTTCGCCCGCCTGCACAGCAATACAGCCCTGCACGCGCTCCGAGTCGCTCCAATTATCGATGGTCTGCATCGAGAGAGCATCTACAGCAGCAAAATATATAACTTTCAAGAGTTCGTTCTTCTCCACCTCTGCAACAACCCACTCGGTAAGCTCCGCAGGCGACAACTCGCCAACCTTTGCCACCGCTGCGCTCAACACCTCGTAGATGTGTGGTGCTGCGGCACGATGCTCGGGGGTGAGGAGAAGATTACGCGACGAACGCGCCAAGCCGTCGAAGTCGCGAATGATAGGGCAATCGATAATCTCGATATTGTAACCGAGCTGTGCCACCATTGCACGAATTACGGCAATCTGCTGAAAATCCTTCTCGCCAAAATAGGCGCAGGTAGGCTCGACGATATCGAACAGACGCGACACCACCTGTGCCACACCGTTGAAGTGACCGGGGCGTGTTGCACCCTCCATAACCTTGTCGATCTGGCCGAAATCGAACTGACGAGTGTCGGGCTCGGGGTAGATCTCCTCCACCGAAGGGAAGAGCACCACATCGACACCTGCCGCTTCGAGCATCTTTGCATCGGCCTCGGGGGTGCGAGGATAGTTGCGCAAGTCGTTCTTGTCGTTGAACTGTGTAGGATTTACGAATACGCTCGATACGACGATATCGCACTCCTTGCGAGCGCGCTCCACGAGCGAGATATGTCCCTCGTGCAGAGCACCCATTGTAGGGACAAAACCTATCTTTTTACCTTGGTGTTGAGCGAGCTCTTCGCGCAACGCCTTAACTGTTGAAACTGCTTTCATCTTTGGGTATATATACTTGTGGGCGCAAAGATAACAAAACAAACGGAAAACGAAAAGCGGAAAATGGAAAACTTTTAGTTTTTCTTCTTCTACCTGGGGGGCATACCTCTGCATGCATCTCCCTTCACTATTGCTCGTACCCCTTGATGTATTATTTTAGAACTGCTTCCTGAAAGATTTAAGAATGATTTGGGCATTGAGGGAGATTATAACCCTACCAAATCGAACGGCGGCAGAAGCCGAGAGGAGAGCAAAGTGAGGCTGTTGCAATCGTAGATTGTTGGATTGAGAAAATGCGGTGGCGAAAAATAATTTTCAGCTGCCGCATTTTAGAAAGACAATTTTTCTGCGCAAGCAGACAACAGCCAAACGCAATAAGTATTCCGAGGCACAACAAGCTGAACGATTCTGCTCGGTGGGTACGAAAAAAGAGAAGTTCTCGCGAACTTCTCTCGTACCCCCGAGCAGAATCGAACTGCTATCTAAGGTTTAGGAAACCTTCGTTCTATCCGTTGAACTACGAGGGCAATTGTCGCCTTGCAAATATTTACCTCTACGACAGGGCAAAGATAAGAAAAATTCACTATCTTTGCACAATTCTCACGAAGAAACCAATTTTAATTATGAAAAAAATAGTTCTCTACACCTTTTTGGCGGCAACACTCTTTACCGCTTGCGGCGGCAAGGATATCATCGAGGAGCGTTACCTCGCATCCTCAACAACCGAGGTTACACTCTACTCCATCGACGAAAATGGCGTAGTTAGTGTGGCTCAAGATGTGGTGCGTGGTCGCAAAGTAAAAGCTAATATTGGCAAGGGCGTCAAGGTGGAGAAACAGACCTATTTCCCCGTTGAGCTCACCCGCAAGCAGTACTTCTACGCCAAGGAACAGTCACTCGTAACCACACCGAAGGGCGTTGTCAAGGAGCGCGAGATGTGGGTGCGCACACCAGCCTCTATCATCACCGACTGCGAGACATCGTTGATTGGCGGTTTGGCCGATAAGGGCGAGAAGTTGGCCGTTATCGACTTCGACTCATTAAGAGGGGACGGTCGCGTAAATCGCTACAAGGTAAAGCAGGGAAAAGTCGAGGGTTATGTATATGGCAAGTACCTCGTTTTCAATCAGGAGGAGTCGCTCAAGCGCTACAAGGCAGAGCAGTACGACAAGGTACACAAGGCTATAAAGAACACCTTTGGTGGTGGCGAGGCCTTCGGTTGCGACTTCTACCCTACCGAGCGCGTGGTATTCGAGAAGAACAAGATGCCTGAGGCGTGCTACTCGCTCTACCTCAACATCTCGCCATCGGTACTCGGCAATATCGAGTCATATATCGCCTATGCCAAGCAGACCAAGATCAACACCTTCGTAATCGATATAAAGGATAACGAATGCCCGGGCTACAAGGCCGAGGCTATGGCCAAGTACTCACCAACAAACCACCGCTACGCCAGCAAGGGCAAGGAGGAGCTCTACACAAAGGCGGTTAAGCGTCTTCACGAGGAGGGCTTCTATGTGGTGGGCCGTATCACCTGCTTCAAGGATTCGCACCTTGTAAAGGATCACCCTGAGGTGGCTATCACTGAGAAGGCCACGGGCAAGCCGTTCAAGCACAATAAGGCTTATTGGCCAAGCCCTTACGACCGCAAGGTGTGGCAGTTCAATGTTGAGTTGGCAAAGGAGGCTGTGCGCAAGTTCGGATTCAATGAGATTAACTTCGACTATGTGCGTTTCCCTGACCGCTTGACCAAGGTTGAGAAGAACAATATCATCGACTATCACAACAAGTACAACGAGTCGAAGGTGCAGGCCATTCAACGCTTTGTGCAGTATGCATGCGACGAGATTCACGCCGTAGGAGCATATGTCTCGGTTGATGTCTTTGGCGAGGCTGCAAACCCAGGCTACACAACAGCCTACGGACAATATTGGCCCGCAATCTCGAATGTGTGCGATGCCATCTGCGGAATGCCTTACCCTGACCACTTCTCGAATGGATACTACGGCATTCAGAAGCCGTGGAACCACCCATACGAGTTGTTGAAGGCGTGGGGAGAGCGCGTACAAGGTCGTCAGGCAGTGACACCTACCCCTGCGGCGGTGCGCACCTGGATTCAGGCATATCCCGTAATGCGTCATGTCGATAGAAACGGTTTGCGCTACGATGCCGCGGATGTGGAGAAGGAGATTCGCGGCTTGTACGATGCAGGCTTGACAGGCGGTTACACCACTTGGCATTCGGGCTCTAACCTCGACAAGTACAAGGCGCAGAAGGGTGCATTCTGCATCGACTATCTCAAGGAGTGGAAAAAGAAGAATAACAGATAGATATGAGAAGATTTTTATTGATTGTAGCAGCGTTAATTATTGCCTTCACGGCATCGGCGCAAGAGACGAAGAGTATAGGTCAGAACGAGAGCAGCATCTCGGAGATCTCTACACGCCTTGAAAAGAGCGAAAAGCGCCTTGCCACACTCGAGAAGGTGCGTCAGTATGTCAAGCTCTCGGGATTTATTCAGGGTGAGTACGATTGGATTGACAATGGAGCGGACAGAGGTAAGACCGGAACATCATCCTTCTACATTCGCCGTCTGCGAATGATGGTATCGGGCGATTTGTATCGCGGAGCAAAGGGTGCAAAACTCGACTATCGCGTATACCTCGATATTGCTCGCGTAAAGTTGCCAAATCCGAACCCGATTCTCGATATGTATGTACGCTACCAGCCTTGCAAGGAGTTTGGTATCCAATTCGGACAGTTCAAGAACCCTGTAACCTTCGAGGCAAGCATCTCGCCTGCACAATACGACTTTATCGACTTCTCGTATGTTGTGTCTAACCTCGCAAAGATGGGAGCTAACGATGTTACGGGATACAATGCTACGGCACGCGATGCAGGTTTCCAACTTTTCGGAGGCTTTGTACATCGTGACGGATACAGCATCATCAACTACAATGTGGGTGTCTTGAATGGTAACGGCATCAATGCCAAGGATGACAACAAGAGTAAGGATGTATTCGGAAGATTAACCTTCAAGGCGAGCAAGGATATGGCATTTACAACCTACTATCAGTGGGGCGAGGCTAACCTCTCGACAATGAAGAGCGACAACCCTACAAAGTACGCCGAATATGGTTGGAGCGGTAGTGCCGAGTATGTCATGTTCCACCGCGCAGGAGGAGGTTTGTTCTACGATGGAAAGAGGGGATTTGCCCGCGCAGAGTACATCGCAGGCGTGACCGGCAGCCTCGTATCGGAGGGTGTATATGTATCGGGAGGATATCGCCACCACTTCCAGAAAAAGAACGCAGGTATGATGTGGGCGTGTGGTATGGTAGATTACTACTGCCGCAACTGCTTCTCATACACAAAGCGCGACACCAAGAATGCCAATATCGATATGCGCTACTCACTCTGTTTGGGATATGCACCTATCAAGTATTTCCACATTCAGTTGGCCTACACGCTCGAGAATCGTCTTCACTATACATTCGACGACAATCGAGCATTCGGCAACGCCATTAAGTTGATGGCTACAGCATCTTTCTAAAAGTTGCAAAATCGGCCTTATATATAGCTGTGTAAGGCTTTTCGGTATAAGCACCAGGTACGACAATGGTAAAATCATATACCTTTGTCGTACTTTTTTTATACCGTTTTAATATGAATAGATTTTTATCAATTGTCTTCGCAATTGCGACATCTGCGGCCTTCGTCCCATCGGCACAAGCCGTAACCCTGGAGGAGGTAAAACAACACATTAAAATTTCGGGCTATATACAGACCTTATACAGCTGGGAGCGCGCCGATAAGGGGTCGGAGAACTCCTCGTTCCGCATTCGCCGTGCGCGACTCTCTTTCTCGGGTAATATCGTGGAGAGTGAGCGACTCGGTACGGCCGACTACCGCTTACAAGTGGATTTCGCAGAGAGCCCGAAGATTGTTGATGCGTGGGTGCGCTACCGCCCGCTACGACAACTCGGATTGCAGGTGGGACAATTCAAAATTCCGCTCTCGATCGAGAACTCGGAGTATGCACCCCTGAAGCTCGAGTTTATCGACTACTCTCTCGTAGTGCAGCGCCTGGTACGAATGAGCAGCAACGACCTATTGGGCATAAGCTCTGCAGGTCGCGATTGCGGAGCTCAACTCTATGGCGGATTTATCAAGCGCGAAGGGTTCGATATCGTAAGCTACAACCTCGCCATCCTGAATGGTAACGGCATAAACCAGAAGAGGGATAACAACAAGAATAAGGAGTTCGTCGGGCGTATAATGGTGACTCCGATCAGAGGGTTACTCCTTGCCAGCTACTACCAATACGGAGAAGGCGAATTAAACAGCGAACATATTGACTACCAGCGCTATGGCGGAGGTGTTGCCTACAATGGCAAAGACGCATTTGCCCGCTCGGAGTACATTCGTGGTGTGACGGGGTCGCTACTCTCGGAGGGCGCATACGCCTCGGCAGGCTGGAAGTTCCACAATGCCAAGGCGGGAGAGGGCACCATAGGTGTGCGATTCGACTATTTCGATAGGGATATATACTCTCGTCAGCACGAATTTAACTATACACTCGGTGCGGCATATCAGCCGTGGAGGTATATGCGACTACAGCTAAACTACACATTGAAGCAGTATCAGCACAAGCATAAACCCCTTGCGCACAACATATCCGTTATGATATCGGGCATATTCTAAAAAAAAGACAATATTCAATGAAACAGACTCTAAAACGACTCTTAGTGGAGGATTGGATTACAACCCTCCTCTCCATTCCGCTGCTTATTATCGCGGGCCTGGCAGGCGCATTCCCGAAGATAAACAAGATTGTCGCAATCCCCTCGACCCTTGCAACTCCGGATGCGTGGATTAGTGTCGGCGCGCTCTTTTTAATCGCCCTCGTGGCACTCTATATCGGCAACCGCTTGCTATCGCGCCCATTGCGTGGGCTCTTCTGGTCATTTGTCGTGGTATTTGCCGTGTCGCTCTTAGCGCAATATATCGCCAAGTTGCCGCGCATCAAGTACTACGGCTTCGAGGCGGTATTCTTTTCGGTAATCTTCGGACTTATAATCCGCAACTGCTTCAGTATCCCCGATTGGCTGAAACCTGCCGTTCAGGGCGAATTTTTCATCAAGATTGGCGTGGTGTGCCTTGGTGCGACCATTCTCTTCCGCGACTTCGTGACATCGGGTGCAGCGGGCATCGTGCAGGCCTGCATTGTGGTCACCTGCGTATGGCTCTTCTCCTATAGGCTTTCACTCAATATGGGGGTCGAGGAGCGCGCCGCAATGACCCTTTCGAGCGGAGCCTCGATATGCGGAGTCTCGGCATGCATCGCCACCGGAGGAGTGACGAAGGTGAAGGAGAGCCACCTATCCTATATAATATCGGTGGTACTTATTATTGCCGTACCTATGATATACATCATGCCACCGATAGCCAAGTGGATAGTGCCAATGCTGAGTGACGATGTAGCGATACAAAACGAAATTATGGGAGCCTGGATTGGTGGCACGGTGGATACTACGAGTGGAGTTGCTGCAGCAAGCGATATGATAAACGATGCGGCAAATAAGAGCGCAATGATTGTCAAGGCGACACAAAATGTGCTGATTGGCGTAGTCGCGTTCTGCATTGCCACATATCTGACCTCGAAGGGTGGCGACGGCAGACTGCATCGCCCATCATTCGGCCTATTGTGGGAGAAGTTCCCTAAGTTTGTATTCGGCTTTATCCTTGCATCGTTGATATTCAGCCTCTTGCAGAGCAATCATATTTTTCCGGACTGGGATGCTAAAAAGCTCGCCGAGACCTCTATGGCAAAGAGTTTTTCGACATTTTTCTTCTCTCTCGCCTTTGTCTGTATCGGTATGGATACCCGCTTGAAGGATATCATCTCGAAGGAGAATCGCAATATCCTCTACTCTTTTCTCGGGGCGCAATGCTTCAATGTTGTAGTGACCTTTGTCGTGGCTTGGCTTATGTTCGGCATAGTAAAACCGGCACTCGGCTGGTAAATGCCACTAAAATTTATTGTCGGACAGTTTTTATTGCAAATTAGTGAGGAAATTTTGTGCTAAACTAGGTAATCTCCCACAACCCGTAAAATTGCTTTTTAAGCAGATGAGAGCAAGGCTTGCTGAAATTTACAAGGCAGGGGAATACTCGGCGTATTTTCCTGTCTTGGAAATTTTAGCGTAACGACGCTATCGCTGCTTAAAAACGATTTTACAAAAAAAGGGTTGCTATTAAAACAGCAACCCTCCCCACAAATTAACCCTCTTATGCCTTTGAGTTAAAGATAGAATGCAAAAAAGCATCTAAATATAGAAGCTCTGCATCTCCGCAAATTACTTGCGACATAAATAGTTCTTCCTCGCAGACATGGTGTAATACTCGATTGTCGATTTGCTCCATAGGCAGAATTTTTTAAAGAACTACCTTGATAACGACAATGTGGAGTATTTTATTGTCAATAAGTTCAACAAAGAACCAATTTTTTCTCTTTTATCATCTGGCGCATATTTATCAGGGCGTAGCGCATTCGGCCGAGAGCGGTATTTATACTCACCCCTGTATGCTCAGCTATCTCTTTGAAACTCAGCCCTTCGTAGTAGCGCATACGGACAACCTCGCGCTGCTCCTCTGGGAGCTTCTCGATAAGAGATCGAACCTCTTCGGCTTGTTGTTCCGATATGAGGGTATCCTCTATTGAGGGCTCTGCAAAGTTTTTACTGCCTAAGAGATCAAATCCTGCGCTCGACTCGTTCACGGTCTTGACCTGCTTCTGAGCGCGGAAGTAATCCAACACTCTATTGTGTGCTATACGCAACACCCACGGTAAAAATCGACCTTTGTCGGTATAGCGACCCTCGTCTATGACCTTCACAACCTTTATGAGCACCTCTTGTGTCAAATCGTCAGCCACATCGTTATCCTTCACCATCATACGAACATAGTCGCATACTCGGCGTGTGTGACGCTCCAAAAGTTGAGAAACAGCTTCGCGGTTACCCTGCGCATACAACTCCAACAGGGCTTGATCGCTCAACACTTCGTACTTCATACTCTTCTCCTTAATATAAAATGGTTAAAAGAGTAGATTTCTATCTATAGGCAATAATTTTTAAGTTAAACTTCGCGTTAATTATTTATGTAAAAATCCCAAATCAAAGATTTTCACGACTGCAAGATACGCATATTTCACGAAAGTGACAAATCCTTATATCTACTCCATCTCCATCATATTTTTGATATAAAAACAAAAATAGTGCCGAGAAGGCACTACAAACACGATTTTTCGTAATTTTATCATCCACCTCAAAGGGTGAATCGCCAAAACGGGCGGGTGAAATTACGCCTTTTCAAACATTAAAAACAGCTATTTTCGCGGCTCAATATGGATAGCAACGGCCGTCTGCTCGCCAAAACGAGCGCGCAAAGCCCTCTCGATATCGCGCGATATTTCGTGCGAATCCTGCACCGACATCGCACCATCAACGCGGATATGAACCTCGATTGCGATGTTGGCACCTATGCGGCGAGTACGGAGATTATGAGGATTATAGACCTTCGGTGTAGAGGATATAATGGAGAGAATCTCCTCCTCCGTTTCGTGTGGCAGACTCTTTTCGAGAAGCTCGGCAAGCGATGCACGACAAAGGTCTATCGCGACCTTTATTATAAGGGCGGCAACCACTATCGCAGCTATCGGGTCGGCAATGCGCCACTTCTCACCAAGGAGGTATGCAGCACCGATACCCAACAACGCGCCAATCGAGGAGAGGGCATCACTGCGGTGGTGCCACGCATTTGCCACAACCGAAGGGCTCTCCAACTTACGACCTATGCGAATAGAGTATTGATATAGCAACTCTTTGGCAATAATAGAGGCCGCAGCAGCTATAAGGGCTATTGCTCCCGGGCGTGGCAACACCTCGCCATTCGCCACAGCCTTGATCTTCTCGGCACTCTCAATAAATATCTCGACACCCACGGCGAACAGCGCTACACCTATAATCAGCGAAGCGAGGGTTTCATACTTGCCGTGGCCCCACTTGTGGTTATCATCACGCGGTTTCGAGCTGATACGGACAAATGCCAGCACCACGATATCGGTGGCGAAGTCTGATGCCGAATGAACGGCATCGGCAATCATCGCACCACTTCGGCCTACAATACCCGCAACGAGTTTGAAGATAAAGAGTGCCATATTGACAAACATACCGAGTAATGTTACTCGGTATATCTGTTTTGTTCGTATGTCAGTCGTGCTGTTTTGCATCTTTTAATCGAGTTTTGCAGGATATCCGAGCAACTGATACGCCAACGCTCGAGCCATACGCAAGTGTCCTGCGCTATTAGGGTGTAATCTATCGATTCTGCCCTTGCCTGACTTCGAACTCTTTCCGAGCGATGGTCTGCGCCAATAGAGCGCATTAGACTCCTCAAGCGGATATAAACCGCAAATTGAGTTCAAATCAATTACCGGAACTGCCCAAACATTAGCCGCCTCCTTCACAACATCGACATAGGCATCGATATACTCGCCTACACCATTCGCGTGAAGCTCATCAGGTTGGATATTTCTATCCGACAAGAGTGCTGTACCACGATGGATAGGTGTCAAGAGGATAATCTGCTTGGTAGGATATTCTCGTTTCAGCTGCGCCATAGCGATATTGATGCGACCACGCACTGTACTCTTGTCGAGAACAAGGGTGCGCTTCTTACGCTCGGTCACAACGCCCGATTTCGAGCCTCGCGGTCCCGAAACCTCAACATTAACAACCTCCTCTGTAAACCACTCACCGAGAGGTACACTTGCATTATAGTCGTTTGTGCCGACAAAAATCATAATCGCATCAACCTCCTGGCCGTGCTCAGCGATAAGTTTTTCGGTCTGGCCCGGTATCTGATGCCACTGGTGACCGCTGATGCCATAGACATACGACTTGATGCCGAGCATCTTCTCGAGATAGACCCAATAGGTATCGTTCTGACCTCTGTCGACCTGCTTTTTATCGGTGATAGAGTCGCCAAGATACGCAACACGCGCACCCTGCCACTGACTCTTAATCTCAGCCTTCGACTTTGCCACTACGGGCAAGGCGAGGCACAACATTGCGATAACGACCGCTATCTTCTTCATCCTAGTAGCTCTTTGCGAACAATACACGGTAAGGCGATGGCTTACCTGTGAAGACACACTTACCCTCCTCTAGCTCAACATCCAAAGGAATACAACGGATAGTAGCCTTTGTTGCCTCCTTGATTGCCTGCTCGGTCTCAGGAGTTCCGTCCCAGTGTGCCGAGATGAAACCACCCTTATTATTCAAGATATCCACAAACTCATCCCAGGTATCAACCTTGGTAATCATCGAGTTACGATAGTCGAGTGCCTTCTGGAAGATATTCTTCTGCTGCTCATCCAACAAGTTTACGATGTAATCTACGATACCCTCCTGCGAAACAGTCTCCTTGGTCAAGGTATCACGACGAGCCAACTCGATAGTGCCATTTGCGAGGTCGCGCTGACCGAGTGCAAGGCGTACAGGTACACCCTTCAACTCATACTCTGCAAACTTGAAGCCTGCACGAACATTGTCGCGGTCATCAACCTTGACACGAACACCCTTCGCCTTCAATGCATCAGCAATCTCATTCATCTTTACGCGAGCTGCCTCCAACTGCTCCTCTCCCTTGTAGATAGGAACGATAACAACCTGTGTTGGAGCCAATTTCGGAGGAAGAACCAAACCGTTATTGTCCGAGTGAGCCATAATCAAAGCACCCATCAAGCGGGTAGAAACACCCCACGATGTTGCCCATACATAATCCAACTTACCCTCGCGGTTAGCAAACTTAACATCGAATGCCTTTGCGAAGTTCTGGCCAAGGAAGTGCGAAGTACCACTCTGCAAAGCCTTACCATCCTGCATCAAGGCCTCGATAGTGAGAGTATCCTCAGCACCTGCAAAACGCTCGTTTGGCGACTTGTGACCAACGATTACAGGCAAGCAGAGCCACTCCTCAGCAAACTTCTGGTAAACCTTAATCATCTGCAATGCTTCTGCCTCAGCCTCCTCACGAGTTTCGTGTGCGGTATGGCCCTCCTGCCACAAGAACTCTGCGGTACGGAGGAACAAACGGGTACGCATCTCCCAACGAACAACATTTGCCCACTGATTGCAGAGAATTGGGAGGTCACGGTACGAGTTGATCCAACCCTTGTATGTATTCCAAATGATAGTCTCCGATGTAGGACGAACAATCAACTCCTCCTCCAAACGAGCTGCAGGGTCTACTACGATACCCTTACCATTCTCGTCATTCTTCAAACGATAGTGGGTAACCACTGCGCACTCCTTTGCAAAGCCCTCAACATGGTTGGCCTCCTTCGAGAAGAACGACTTAGGGATAAAGAGTGGGAAATAAGCGTTCTGCACACCTGTCTCCTTGAACATACCGTCAAGAACCTCATGCATCTTCTCCCAAATAGCATAACCGTAAGGCTTAATAACCATACAACCACGCACTGCCGAATTCTCAGCCAAACCTGCCTTCATAACAAGGTCGTTGTACCATTGCGAATAGTTCTCTTCGCTCTTGGTCAAATCTTTCAATTCTACTGCCATATCTATCTATATTTCTTTGTTTTCTGCTTTTAGCTTTTAGCCATTGGCATTTAGCTTTTTCATACAAGCGACAAAGGTAGTGTTTTTTTTCTATTCTCGGGATATAATCCCGACAATTTTATCACTTTTTACGCACTACAACCCTCTGCAACGACTCGTTCGACACCTTAACCGGCGAATTTTGCTTGAAATATGCCACATCCAAGTCGTAGACCAGCACCGGCTGACGCACCTCGTTTTCGCACTCAAAGTGGGCGTAGTTGCGTGCAACATAATCGGCTACCGCAACCCTGTATTTCACGCCCTCCTTCAAGCGCGGAAACTCCACATCGTAAGCCATATCGTTCTCATCGACAATGATACGATAAGGTGTTGTAGCATAGAGATCTACACAGTGCGACTCCTTGGCATTCACCGTATCGTTATACTTCTCAATAATCAACTTTCGCAACTGGGCAGGAGTCATCTCTGCAGTGTGTACTTGCGAAAAGAACGGTTCATTATCGAAGAGGGTCTTTATGGTTACATCACCCTGCGGTAACCCCTCAATAATACGCACTCCGCCACGATGGTAGATGCCGATATCGGCACCCATCGCCTCCTTGATAATTTTAGTCTGCAAGTTGCAAAGTCCGACATGGTTTGTGGCATTTGCCATTGAGCCGACCACCTCCTTCAGTGCGGGATTCGCCTCAATATCCTTCACAATAGCCTCAATCTCCGCATCTGGAGCGTATCCCTTCAACGGAATATTCTCGTACTCGATGTTCACAATCTTGCTGCCGCGCATCTTCACCTTCGTAGCACCCACATACTTCAATTTGCGCTGTGTCTGACCAATCACAGTACCATTCACAACGGTATCGAGCAATTTGTGGGTATGACCACCTATAAGGATGTCGTAGCCACCATACTGCGCCACCATCTCGAAGTCGCGGTCGTCGCCCATATGCGAAAGCAACACCTTAACATCGGCGTTACTATCCTCACACTCGCGCTTCGCAACGAGCTGCGGATCTTCGAACTTCAGCCCCTCGAAATTTACATCATTTCCATCGGGATGACCATTGGCATAGCTCGTCACAACACCTACAAAATCGACTGCAACACCTGCCGGCGTTTCGATACGCTTGCAAGCATCCACATCGTCGAGCAACTCACCCGTAGTTGTCATATTTGCGCAGACAACCTCGAAATCAGCCTTATCCAACGCCTCATCGAGGACTTTCTGTCCGGGATCGAAATCGTGATTGCCGAGTGCGGCAACATCGTAGCCGACAGCATTCATCAATCGAATCATCGGCAAGCGTCCCTCTGCCAAATCGACATAAGCATTACCTGTCCAGCGGTCACCCGCATCTACGACAATTGTAAATACCGTATCACGACACTCCTTGACAGCTGTTGCCAAGCGCGACATATTTTCGAGCGAGGCGTGCATATCGTTGGTCGAGAGAATCACAAACTCGCTCGGACTCAACATTATATACATCAAAAAACCGAACACTATAAAAGAACCAAATGTGCCCGAATATTTACCTTTTTTCATAGTTTTCTTTTAGAAAAAGTGGTTGGCCAAAATAGAATTTGACCAACCTTATTATTTAACCACCCCACGGGATAAAATAAAAGATGAAGTTCAAGGCTTGCGACACCCGAAAAACCGCAGCATATTCATCGTATGTGAGGATTTTGAGGGTTAGAATAACGCCGAAATTCGCTTCTATTTTATTCCGCTACTACAAAGTTGCCAAGAACTCGGTAACATTCTTTGCAATACGAGCTTCGATATCGTCACACTCGGCCTTCTCGAATTTCTCGCCGACAATCTGCTCGTACAACTCGATGTAACGCTCGGTGATGCTCGACACAATCTCAGGAGTCATCTCAGGCACCTGCTGACCCTCCTGACCCTGGAAGCCGTTTGCCATAAGCCACTCACGCACAAACTCCTTCGAGAGCTGCTTCTGCTTCTCACCCTTTGCAAGACGCTCCTCGTAACCCTCAGCGTAGAAGTAACGCGACGAGTCCGGAGTGTGAATCTCGTCCATAAGGTAGATTACGCCATTCTTCTTACCGAACTCATACTTTGTATCCACAAGAATCAAGCCCATCTTTGCAGCAATCTCGGTACCACGCTGGAAAATAGCACGAGTGTAAGCCTCCAACTGCTCGTAATCCTCGCGCGAAACAAGACCCTGTGCAATAATCTCCTCCTTCGAAATATCCTCATCGTGACCCTCGTCAGCCTTGGTTGTAGGGGTGATGATTGGCTCAGGGAACTTCTGATTCTCAACCATACCGTCAGGCATCTCAACACCGCAAATCACGCGCTTACCAGCCTTATACTCACGCCAAGCGTGACCCGAGAGGTAACCACGAATAACCATCTCCACCTTGAAAGGCTCGCACTTGTGACCTACGGTAACCATAGGGTCGGGAGTAGCGATTTTCCAGTTAGGAAGAATGTCGGTGGTTGCATCGAGGAACTTCGCTGCAATCTGGTTAAGTACCTGTCCCTTGAAAGGAATGCCCTTTGGCAATACAACATCGAATGCCGAGATACGATCCGAAACCACCATCACGAGGTAGTCACCTTCGATGCTAT
>JAFZEY010000201.1 GCA_017560455.1 Alistipes sp.
ATAATGTCGATCTTGCAACCACGCTCCAAGAGTCGGTTTACCTGGGCTGTATAGATGCGATTTCGGCGGAAGTCGTTGATATTGAGTTTTACATTGCTCGGGAAGTACTTCTCGGCCCACTTAAATGATTTGTAAGGATAGTCACCCGGCATAATACCATAGCTACTCTTTGTGAATGGACCATTCTCGACCAGGCATCCACCCATGGTCTCACAGCTACTCTCGTTCACAATATCCCAGCTATCGATACGGCTCTTGTATCGCTCGGCAATCTGCTTAATGCGATTTTCGAACACATCGCTCAATGCTTGCGTGTAGTTTGAAAATATGGCTGCACACTCCTCTATCGACATATTGCGCCACTCCTCCGTGGTCTTTCCTTTGCGAGTAAGATTTGCAGGATCTTGATTTGGGAAGTATTTCTTCCAACTCTCAAACTCCTCAGGAGACATTATCTCATTCCACCAACGAGGCATTCCGAGCGAGCGAGAACCCCAAATGAGAACGTGGCCGTGCATACGGATGCCCTTGCTCTCGCAGAAATCCAAAATCTGGTCGGTCGAAGGACGGCGCCAATGGAACTGCTCCTCCGGATTCTTGCAGTTGTTCCACCACTCCTCGGTGTCGCACTCTGCGGTCTCGAATCGGGTTTTGCCTCTCTCCCACTCGAATTGACGCCAATAGAACGGTAAGGTTGCCGAGTTGAATAATTCGCCGTAAGAGCGCTTGTAGCGGTCGTTGTACTCTTTCTTGCCGAGCTGATTGAAATTGAAGATATGCGCTCCAAAGTAGAATTCGTGCGATATTTGCTCGATCTGCACATCGCGTTTGCGACCGATGTTCTCGAGTACTAACTCGCCGTCGGCCTTGCGATACTTCTCGATGTCGGCATCGATACGGGCCTGCTCCTCAGGATTCCAGTGCTTCCAATACGCCTCGCTCATATAGCCCTTGGTATCCTCAGCAAAAGAACGAGGAAATTCAGGCTTTTGAGCCTGTGCCGCAAAGCTCGTAAATAGAGCTAAAATTGCTAATAAAATAGGTCTTTTCATAATTTTATTTATTTATAGGTTGAATAGTCAGTATACTTTATTATGCACAAAGATAGTGATTATATTGATAGAATAATTTTATATTATAAAATAGGTAAAAGTTTTTTTTGATAGTGAGTAATGAGTAATGAGTAGTGAGTAATGAGTAGTTATTCATAGGGGTAATAGGGGTGATAGGGGATTAACCTATCTACCCTACAACCCCTATTCATCCTTATAAAACTCCCTCAAAGAGGAATCGAACGGTCGCTGCAGTTGAGAGGTAACCGAAGTGAAACTATTGGAGCGGAGGCGGACAACGAAGTTGCAAGCATTGGGCGGATAGACAGAAAGGAAATAGAATTTACTTTTTTGACTATACGCACAAGGCTTACTGTTGCGAAGCAATATGACTCCGCTACAATGCACGACCACGCAGACAAGTCACCCGAAACGCCACCGACTGACGGCGACTTTTCCTGAAAAGTCGCCAACGGTCGCCCAATTATACATATTCTTCAAGCATAACTTTACCCCAATAGGAATCGAACGGTCGCTGCAGTTGAGAGGTAACCGAAGTGGGGCTGTTGCAATCGAAGATTGTTGGCTTTGGCGGATGATGGCTGAAAATTCATTTTCAAAGACAATCATCTGACAAAGACAAATATTTGTGATAACAAACAACCGCCACACATAGACAAGTCACCCGAAACGCCACCGACTGAACGAGTCACGCGACGAGTACGAAAACAAAAAGAGTTCGCTTTTTTAAGCGAACTCTCATTGAAGTACTCGGAGCGGGAATCGAACCCGCACGGCCATTACTGGCCACAGGATTTTAAGTCCGGCGTGTCTACCTATTCCACCATCCGAGCCCTGTTTTGCGGTGCAAATGTACAATTAAAAACGCAAAATGCAAAATGCAGAATGCAAAATATCTGAAAATAACACCTCTACTTGCGCTTTTTCTTGCGTGGTGCGCGGTGGCTCTTCTTGTGGACCTTCTTTATCTTGCGGCGAATGCCGAGGATAAGCAGTGCGGTAAAAGAGATTACAATTACCAGCAGATTCCACAATGGTACATCGTCGCCCTTCACGCGAGCCCACATCTCCAACATCTTAGGTGTGCGTGCTCCCGAATCGTGCATCATACCGCAACGCTCGATGACACTCTTATCCGGATACTGCACAGGGTCAATCTTGACACTCTCGGCACCCTCGCCAAAGAAGTATGAAGCATCGACAGTGCTCTCCAATTCGCTATTTACGCGCGACTCCAATACCTCTGGTGTTGCAATAACGCTTACATAACCAATCTCGTCCATATTGCGGATGGCGATATCGGGACGGCACATAAAGTTGATAAAGTAGCGCGCAGCCTTGGTGTTTACGGCATATTTAGGTATTACCCAGCCGTCAAACCATACATTACTACCCTCTTTCGGCACGCGATAGTCGAGCGAAACGCCAACTGCAGCAGCCTCCTCGATAGCCCATACCGCATCACCACTCCATGAGAGGTTGATGTAGGCCTTCTCTTTGGTCATCATCTCCTTGCCGAAGTCAGCCTCCCAGCCGGCAACCAACTTCTTCGCCTTTTTGAGGAATTTTTCCACCTCGGCAATAGATTCGTCCGAAGAGTCGTACATCAACTCTTCGAGCGTGGTCTTACCCTCGGCGAGATCATTTTGTCGCAGATGAATAAGTATTGCGCTATATACATCGCGAAATGCATCCTTGATGAAGATCTTTTTCTCGAACTTCTCGTTGTGGAGTGTGTTCCAAGTCGAAGCCTCCTCCTCGGTCACATACTTGGTGTTATAGAGCATACCTGTAGTGCCCCACATATAGCCTACAGCGTAGTCGTTGGCATTCTTGCCATAGCCGTCAATCTTATTGAAGCGCTCGATGATATAAGGTGATATATTCTGCAGATAGTTAGGTGTTTGACCGAAGTCTATCTCTATCGGCAAGAGCATATTATTACGCAACATTCGCTCGATGATATACTCCGAAGGACATACCACATCGAAATCCTCCTTGCCCTTCTCGATCTTGGCAAGCATAATCTCGTTGATATCGAAGAGTTGGTAGATAATCTCCACCTCCTCGCCTGTCTGCTCCTTGTACCACACTTTGAACTCATCCAATACAGACTCGTCTATGTAGTCTGCCCAATTGTATATTTTGAGCGTATGAGCGCGGTCTGCCGCCATTGCTGTTGTGGCAAGGCAGAGAATAGATAATATCAGGGTTAGAAATCTCTTCATAACAGACTACATTGCTTGTTTGCGCTTGGCATTGCGCTTTGCGCGTACATTTATTACGATGAGCAATATTAATACTACTGCGAAAATTATGGTCGAAAGTGGTCGCAACTCAGGTGTAAGACCTCCCTTTCGCGCATCGGCATAGATATATGTCGAGAGGGTTTCGAGTCCTTCGTTACCCTTTGTAAAGAGTGTTACAGCGAAGTCGTCAATCGAGAGCGTGAAGGCAAGAATAAAGCCCGATACCATACCCGGTCTGATCTCCGGGATGATGATCTTGCGCAGTGCCTGGAAAGGTGTAGCACCCAAGTCCAATGCCGCCTCGTAGATGTTAGGGTTCATCTGCTGCAAACGCGGCATAACGCTCAATACCACATAAGGGGTGCAGAATGCGATGTGCGACAAGACTACGGTTGTGTAGCCCTGCGAAATGCTCATACTTACGAACAAGAGGAACAACGATATACCCGTGATGATGTCGGGGTTGAGCATCGGAATATCATTCAAGAAATTGATAATCTGCTTCTTATAGCCTCGCATATTGAATATGCCGATAGCTGCGATAGATCCCAGGATGGTCGATGCGGTAGCCGCAATCAACGCAATGCTCAAGGTGTTCTTTATCGCATCCATCAACGAGTGGTGTGCTCCGCTACTGAAGAGCGAGGTGTAGAGCTTTGTCGAGAAGCCGGTCCAGTTGCCCAATACCTTCGACTCGGTGAACGAGAAGATGGCAATGATGATGATTGGCGCATAGAGCAACGCCAAGAGTAACCAGAGGTAAAGTTGTGCGAATAGTCTTTTCATATCCTTTCCTCCCAACTAAATAAGGCTCTCGCTGTCTGCCTGCTCCTCTCCGTCAGAGAAGAGTGATGTTATGCCGATGATCACGAGCATAATGAGCGACAACGCTGCGCCATAGTTCCACATTCCGTTATTTATATTCTCCTGAATGGTTGTACCAAACAACTTTACATTGTTCATTGTGAGCAACTCGGCAATGGCAAAGGTCGAGATTGTTGGCATAAATACCATCATAATACCCGACATTACACCCGGCATCGAGAGCGGTACGGTAACCTTGCGGAATACCTCTGAAGGTGTTGCACCCAAATCCTCGGCAGCCTCGATAAGCGAGTGATCCATCTTCTGCAGAGTGTTGTAGATTGGGTAGATCATAAATGGCAGGAAGTTGTAGACCATACCAAATATGAGCGCGCCCTCACCCAACGGCAACTTTATAAAGTCGAAGAGAGCCACCGTAGCGAGTGTTCGTACCAATATGTTTATCCACATCGGCAAGATGAAGAGCACCACCAAAACTTCCGAACGATTGAGCTTCTTATTGCTCAAAATCCATGCTGCCGGATAGCCGAGCAGGATGCACAAAATAGTGGTTATGAGTGCAATACCTATTGAGTAGATAAATGTATTTACCGCCTCTGGTTGTGTTACGAACTTCGTAAAGTTTTCGAGTGAGAAGCCTCCCTCTGCATCCTGGAACGCATAGACCACAATCAGCACCAGCGGCAAAGCCACGAAGAGTGCCAGAAAGATGGCGTATGGGATAGCCCAATTAGCTCGTTTATTGAATAGTTTTGCTAAAAATTTCATTTCGGCCGACTACCTTAAACTCGTTTTGAAATATAGATGTCGCGCTTGTCAATCGAGATACCCACAATATCGAAGTTGTCCCATATATCGTTGGTATCCACATAGATAAAGTCGCCATTCTCGGTCTTGATGGTGAGGTGATAGTGGTCGCCCTTGTAGAGGATAAAGTGTACCGAACCTATCAACTTTCCATCCTCCTTATAGTCGTGCAACTCTACGCAGTTGAACGCTACGCGTACCGTAACATTGTCGCCCTCCTGCAAACCCTGCTCCTTGCACTCGAACTCGGTGCCGAGAATTTCGACGGTTGTTGGCGAGGTCATAACGCCCTGGAAGGTGTTGCAGGTACGCTCCTTGCGCATTACATGGATATCCGAAGGCTTGATGAACATTCCGACCATTGTGCCCTCCTCGAAGGCGTTGTAGTCCTGAATCATCAACTCGAAGCCCTTGTCGGTCTCGACAAACATCTCGTAGTGCACACCCTTGAAGATGCAAGACTTGACTACACCCGTAAAGTCGGCATTCTCGACATTTCCTACGATGTATATATCCTCAGGGCGTACTACGACATCCACTGCCGTATTCTGACCGAAACCTTCGTCTACGCACTCGAACTTGTGGCCGATAAACTCAACTTCCTTGTCCTTTATCATCGTGCCATTGAGAATGTTACTCTCGCCGATAAAGTCCGCTACAAACGAGTTTACAGGCTCGTTGTAGATGTCGATAGGAGTGCCGATCTGCTGAATCTTACCCTCGCTCATAACGACGATGGTGTCGCTCAATGTCAAGGCCTCCTCCTGGTCGTGAGTCACATATATAAAGGTGATACCGAGAGCCTCGTGCATCTGCTTTAGCTCCATCTGCATATCTTTACGCATCTTCAAATCGAGAGCTGCCAACGGCTCATCGAGCAAGAGTACCTGTGGCTGATTTACAATTGCGCGAGCAATCGCAACACGCTGCTGCTGACCTCCCGACAACGAATTTACATCGCGGTCCTCGTAGTCGGTCATCGACACCATCTTCAATGCACGGCGCACGCGCTTGTCAATCTCGCTCGACTCTACCTTCTTGAGTTTGAGACCAAAGGCGATATTCTCGTAGACATTCAGATGTGGAAAGAGCGCATAACGCTGGAATACGGTATTGAGAGGTCGTTTATGAGGTGGCATAGACAAGATATCCTTGCCCTCCATCATAATCACACCACCCTCGTCGGGTTGTGCAAAACCTGCCAACATTCGCAACAGCGTGGTCTTACCACAGCCCGAAGGACCGAGCAAAGTCACGAATTCACCTCGCTTGATATCGAGGTTAATGTTGTTGAGAACGACCTTCTCTCCAAACGACTTGGAGATATTCTCAATTTTGATGATTGTTTCGCTTTTTCTTGCCATCTCTACTTTCTACGCTTATTCAAAATGGTTTGGGTTAGATTAAAGTGATATGTTGCGCCGAGCGATATCGACACACTATTTGCAAAGTTGTTGTATGCCGCTACAGCGTGAAGTCGCAAATCGCGGTTCTCGCGCAACGGGTAGTAATTTACGCCACCGCCCGCATACCAATAGCGTGGACAGAGCGAGTTGTCGCTTGGAATAAACCACATATCGTCTTCGTAACCGAAAATGTCGGTGTGGTAGTTTTCGTATCCGCCTTTGGCGAATACCTCGACCTTATCGTTGTAATTATAAAGGAGTTGCGCTGCCACCGAGAACTCTTGGTTAAAGAAATTCTTGATCGATGTTGCACGATTCATATAGTCCATCTCGAGTGTGAAGTCGCCAATCGAGAAGGCGTTACCGAGGGCGATGATATTGGCAAATCGCCCCTTTTCGTACTCCACGAAGTTTACCGACCAAATCGGCATATAGCAGCCATATTCGCCACGCCAATCGAGCGAGTAGACGAAGAGTTTCGATGCAAAAGGTCGTTCTCCGAATGGCGAGGTGCCGAATTGGAAGCGGAGATTTGTGCTCTCGTCTTTGGTGGTGTAATCTACCGCTCCTCCCCACTGATATATGGCGAGCTTGTGCCAAAATGGTGATACGAGCGATGTGTGAACATCTACATCGTAGTAGTCGAGCTCCCAGGTACCTATAGCGAGCATATCCTTACCTATGGTAAAGTTGAACTGCCCTACCGTGTACGAGAGGGTGAGCCAGTCGATAAAATCGACATCGTCCGAACGAAATGCGTTTTGGTAGAGCGACGGAGTGTCTGTCGAAACCCAATGGTTGCAGAGCGAGTAGGAGAAGTTACCTACCGAGCCGTCGAGGAATGTGTAGAGTGATGAATTTCCGAAGTCGAAACCTTTGTAGCCACCCTTTATTGGGGCGTACGGATTTACATCGAAACGAGGTGTTACGATAAACTCCGGAATATTGCTGTCGGCATTAGCCTCTTGTGAATAAGTACAGAAGTAGCAAAGTATTGCTACAAGCAGTGCAAATCCTCTTTTCATCTTCCATACAATAGGGTTTTAGTTAAACAAAAGCGGGCAGATATTATATTTATATAATACGCTCGCAGTACTTCAGGGTACAAATATATATAAAAAAACGGAAAACGGACAAAGGAAAGCGGAAAAGTGCAAAAAAATTACAAAATTTTAGGGAAAGGGATGGGTTTAGGGGTGCCGTGGAGAGTAGTTGGTGATTTTAACTACTCACTACTCTCTCCTAGCTACTCGTTATTTGAAATACTTTCTTAAGTATTTCGCAGTGTGGCTCTCTTTGTTTTTGGCGACATCGGAAGGAGTTCCTTCGGCAACTACCCTGCCACCCTCTTCTCCACCCTCGGGACCGAGGTCGATAATGTGGTCGGCAACCTTGATGACATCGAGGTTGTGCTCGATGACGATAACCGTATTGCCCTTGTCTACCAGCTTGTTAAGTACTTCGATAAGGCGGCGAATATCCTCGAAATGGAGGCCCGTAGTAGGCTCGTCGAGAATATAGAGCGTGCGGCCCGTTTCGCGCTTTGAGAGCTCCGCCGAGAGCTTTATTCGCTGGCTCTCGCCACCCGACAAGGTGGTGCAAGGTTGGCCGAGCGTGAGATAACCCAAGCCGACATCCTGAATAGCTTTGAGCTTTTGATAGATAGTCGGTATATGCTCGAAGAAATCGACCGCAATATTTACGGTCATATTTAGTACATCGTTGATACTCTTGCCTTTATAGCGCACCTCCAAGGTCTCTTTGTTGTAGCGGTTGCCACCGCACGCCTTGCACTGCACATAGACATCGGGCAAGAAGTTCATCTCGATAGTCTGCACGCCTGCACCACGGCACTCCTCGCAACGGCCACCCTTGACATTGAAGGAGAAACGGCCCGCCTTGAAGCCTCGCACCTGGGCATCTGGCGTAGCCTCGAAGAGCTTGCGGATATCGCCAAAGACATTCGAGTAGGTGGCCGGATTTGAACGCGGTGTGCGACCAATCGGCGACTGATCCACCAGGAGGAGTTTGTCGATGTTGTCCAATCCCTCAATCGCGTCGTATTCGAGCGGCTGTGCGTAGGAACGATAGAGTTTGTGCGAGATTACGGGAACAAGTGTACCGTTGATAAGCGACGATTTTCCCGAGCCGCTGACTCCCGCCACGCAAACGAGTTTTCCGAGCGGAATTTCGACATCTACATCTTTGAGATTATTGCCTTTTGCACCACAAATTTTAATACTTTCGCCACTACCCTTTCGGAGTTCTTGCGGAATTTCTATTGCTTTCCTACCCGTAAGATAGTCAGCAGTATAACCATCTGCACCTAAAATTTCACTATAAGTACCTTGCACTACGATATGACCACCTCTTCTACCCGCCTTCGGGCCTATATCCACGATGTAGTCGGCAGCGCGCATCATATCCTCGTCGTGCTCCACCACAATCACCGAATTGCCCGCATCGCGCAGGGCTTTCAGCGTGTTTATAAGTCGCTCGTTGTCGCGCTGGTGTAGTCCGATGCTCGGTTCATCGAGAATGTAGAGAACATTTACCAATTTTGAACCAATTTGCGTTGCGAGTCGTATGCGCTGACTTTCGCCACCCGATAAGGTGCGCGATGCGCGGTCGAGCGAGAGATATCCCAAGCCCACATCGGTCAAGAAACGCAATCGCTCGCGTATCTCTTTGAGTATTTCGCGTGCAATTTTTAGCTCTTTCTTGGTTAATTGTCCCTCCACGCCATCGAACCACTCGCGCAAACGAGTAATCGACATCGATGATAGCTCTGCTATGTTTTTACTCGCCACCTTAAAGTGTAAGGCGTTCTCTTTCAGTCGTGTACCGTGGCAAAGCGAACATTTGTGATATGCCACAAACTGCTCTCTCCACTTATCACCCTTGCGGGAGTTCTCCTCCTCCATCGTGGAGTTTATATATTCGGCAACACCCTCCCATGTACACATCTGCTTACCTCGGTTTGAGGAGTAGAGCGAAGCCTCGACCAGCATCGGCTCGTCATCGCCATAGAGCAAGGCGTTCAATCCCTCTTCCGAGATTGTGCCGATAGGATCGTCGAGCGAAAAGTCGTAGCGCTCGCCCAATGCCATAAGTGTTGCGAAGAGTGCATTCTCCTTGCCCTTGCCGAGAGGTGCGATACCACCCTCGCGAACGGAAAGACGGTCGTCCGGAATCACCTTCTTTATGTCGAAAATAGCCTCCTCGCCCAAGCCGTTGCAGCGTGGGCAGGCCCCCTTTGGTGAGTTGAACGAGAATGTAAACGGCTCTGGATCCTCGAATGCAATACCCGTTGTCGGACACATAAGGTGGCGCGAATAGTGGCGCATCTCGCCCGAGTCGTAGTCGTGTATCGCCATCTGTCCCTTACCTTGGCGCATAGCCTCGCGGAGTGATGTCATAATGCGGTCGCGAGCCTCCTCGCGCGCTGTCATACGGTCAATGACAAGCTCTATTGAGTGTGTTTTGTAGCGGTCGAGCTGCTCTCCTGCCGTAAAATCACGAATTACGCCGTCGATGCGGGCATAAATGTAGCCCTTACGAAGGAATGAGTCGAAAAGCTCGCGGTAGTGACCCTTGCGCTCGCGAACTACAGGTGCAAGGAATGCGATTTTGCGACCTGCGTAGTCGCGAAGTATCAAATCGGCAATCTGCTCGTCCGAGTAGTGGGCCATCTCCTCGCCGGTTGCAGGTGAATAGGCGCGCGAAGCGCGAGCGAATAGAAGTCGCAGAAAATCAGCGATTTCGGTTACTGTGCCTACGGTCGAACGCGGATTGCGATTGGTGGTCTTCTGCTCGATGGCTACTACGGGCGATAAGCCCGAAATCTTATCTACATCGGGGCGCTCCATTGTGCCGATATATTGGCGTGCATACATCGAGAGTGTCTCCATATAGCGACGCTGTCCCTCGGCGTAGATGGTATCGAAGGCCAACGACGATTTACCCGAGCCGGATAGGCCCGTGATTACAACAAGTGCATTACGAGGTATTTCGAGATTTATATTTTTGAGATTGTGGACTCTCGCGCCTTCGATTTTAATCTTCTCCTCCATGGCCGTTACTCCTTAATTGATAATAGAGAGTAGAAAAAATCGTGCAACGATAACCACCCCATCAAGTCGGCGAAGCAGATTGCTACAATTACCGCCATAAATATCTTGATGAAGTTCGTACCCCAATTCGTCATATAGTGCGATGCGAGGAATGAGCCAATCATATTGCCCAAACCGTGAATAAGGCCGAATTTGTAATCGACATTTCCCATAATCATAAATACTGCCAACGAGAATGGTGTCGCGAGTAGGATTACGAAGCCTTTGATGGCGTTTGCCGTTACGATGTCG
>JAFZEY010000202.1 GCA_017560455.1 Alistipes sp.
TCGGCTTCTCAATAGCCTGTGCCCAACGGTGATAACCATAAGAGTATGGGTGAGTTCCATCGGCAGAGGTAACATGGTCTGTGCCGGTCTGGTTTGGAACATTTACAAAGTAGACATTCTTGTACTCCTTAACGATGCTCTTCATCAACTTCTCGTTGTGGGCAATACGCTCGCTCTCGCGCTTCTCGTATGCAGGGAGGAAGTTGCGGTGCTCGCGATAGATGGTATTGATAAAGATAATAGGCATGGTAGGCTTATTCTTGCGAATAGTCTCGATAAATGGACGGATACGAGCCTGAACCTGCTCGATGCTTGGGTTAGAGAACGAGTCACAGATGAGCGCCTCAGCATTGGTCTTGCTGAACACCTCGGCAAGGTGTGGCTGCAAACGACTCATACCCGACATACCGAACGAGCAAAGATATAAACCTGTTGAGCGTGAGAAGAATGCCGGCCAGGTCAAGCCTGCACCCGAAGCACCTACACCGTGGGTAAAGCTCGAGCCTACAACAGCGATAGTGTGACGGAACGGATTCTCCAACTTCTCGATAGTAGCCTTCTTAGGAACACCGATTTCGAGCGAAGTAAGCTCTGCGAAGAGTGGGAGGTAGAGAAGACACTCCTTCTCGCCATTAACGATACCATTCATCAACTCCAACGGCTTCGACAACAGCTCAAGATTCTTCTTGCTGGGAACAATCTTGTGAGCCTTTGATGCAGCCCAAGTCCATTCGCCCTTTGCATCCTTGATAAAGAGGTTAAAGCCTGTGGTAGCAGTCAAAGGATAGGCTGACGACCACTTAGATGCAGGACCGTAAGTCGCCTTAACATAGATCTTTGTGGCGTTGGTCTTGAAGGCAATCATCAAGCCCGACGATGTACGGAGCAAGTTAGCCTCGTTCTTGGTAATACCCTCGACGGTATCAACCTCTACGCGGTGATATGGGTTTGTAGTCTGGCACAACTTACCGAGCAATGTAAGTTCTGTTGCATCGACATACTTCAATTTAGGT
This sequence comes from Alistipes sp., assembly GCA_017560455.1. Taxonomy (GTDB): domain Bacteria; phylum Bacteroidota; class Bacteroidia; order Bacteroidales; family Rikenellaceae; genus Alistipes. The sequence goes on from JAFZEY010000202.1 coordinate 1,014, forward strand.
TCCGAATTTCTCTGCGCAAACGACACCGAAAAGGTGAGTGCCGTAAGGAATATTGCCGCAAATAGTTTTCTCATAATTCAGTAAGTATTTAAGTTTTTATATATGTATCTTCGCAAAAATAGGGTCACGACAGACGCAACCCTACAAAATATTGTGTTCGAATATTACTTCTCCAACTCGTTGAGAATACGCATTGCAGCATCAAGAATAGCTGTATCATCAAGCGTAACAACGCCACCATCCGGGCCCTGCTCAAAATGAACTCCTACCGAGCCTTTAGCATCAAGATGCTTTCCACCGAAGTAATTACGAACGGTCTCAACATCGAGACCCAACTCATCTGCAATACGCTGTGAACTGCCGCTTGGAAGTCTATCCTTAATACGGCGTAACTCGTTAAATGTGATAATCATAGAACTTAAATTTTAAGTGTTATTCTTTTGATTGTTTTTCTTTCGCACTACTAAATTAAGACATTTTTCGCAAATAACAAAATTTTCTTCCGAAAATATTGCATTTTTTATCGAAAATCTATCACTTCAAACCCTTTGTAGCGCTCTTTCGTAAAGCGTGGCATCGGTTTTACTCCTCTTTGGGTTGTACGCACCGAAATTTTAAGGCTGCCTTCGCCTGCTCCGTAGTTTATATGTTCTATACTCTCGCCATCTGCACCTGTAACGATATAGAGTGTCTCGCCCGAACGCTTAGGAACAAGGCGCACCGCCACGCGACCATCCACCTCACACTCCTCAACATTGTACTCCTTACGCACCCCCGAGAAGCCATTCAGCGGATTGAAAAGATCCTTCTCGTAGGCATCGGCTCTATCCACGATTATCTCCTTCGAGGTACCACGCACCTCATATCGCAACGAATCCACCACATATAGTTCGGTTTCGGCAATCTTGATATACGAGTTCTTGCCTTCGACCATCAATTCGCCCTCCTGGATACTCTCTCCGGCACGCAGCACAAACGACATCGAGTAGTTACCCAATGCGGCGTAGTGGCGCGAAATACGCTCTAAACGAAGCTCTCCGCGCTCGTCTGCCATAGCCGACAAGGCTCCACTTATAATAAATATTAGTATAAGGGCTTTTCGCATAACTTATTCGATGCCTAAATCCTGCAATAATGTCTCCAAAGATTGCAAGTCGTAAATCTTCACATCGCGAGGTTTCGAGCCATTGGCAGGACCAATGATACCCGCCTGCTCCAATTGGCGTGTAATACGGCCTGCACGGTTGAAGCCTACATTGTAGTAGCTCTGTATCGAAGAGGTCGAGAAGCGACCACTTGCCACTGCATCACGAGCCACATCGGCAAACAACTCGTCGAAGCGCATTGGTGCTCCGCTCTCGCCGCCGAAGTTCGCCTCCGAGCCCATTGCAGAGGAGCTATCCTCGTAGTCAGGCAAGAGGTATGTGCCACTCGGATATGGGAATGGCTGCTCCGAAATATGATCTACAATATCGCGCACCTCTGGTGTATCGACAAAGGCACACTGGATACGGGTGAGTTCTCCGCCATTCGAGAAGAGCATATCTCCACGACCAATAAGCTGGTTTGCTCCCGGCTGGTCGATGATAGTACGCGAGTCGATCATCTGCATCACACGGAAGGCAATACGCGCAGGGAAGTTAGCCTTGATACCTCCCGTGATGACCTTCACATCAGGGCGCTGTGTTGCTACGATGAGATGGATGCCTATAGCACGCGCCTTCTGTGCCAGACGCATAACGGGTTGCTCAACCTCCTTGGCGGTCATAATCAGGTCGGCAAACTCATCGATGATAACAACGATATACGGCATGATGTTATCCTCGACCTTGTGTTTGCGCACCATATCGTTATACTCCACGATATTTCGTACTCCCGCCTTACCGCACTTCGCAAGACGGTTTTCCATCTCTATACAGAGTGAATTGAGTGTATAGACAGCCTTCTTTGGATCCTTCACGATGGCCTCCTCCTCCGACTCCATCTTGGCGAGGTAGTGCTTCTCCAACTTCGAGTAGAGCGAGAACTCCACCGTCTTAGGGTCTATAAGCACGAACTTCAACTGCGAAGGGTCCTTGCGGTAGAGCAACGATGCGATGATAGCATTCAAGCCTACCGACTTACCCTGACCTGTAGCACCCGCAACGAGCAAGTGCGGCATCTTTGCCAAGTCGAAGACATAGTTCTCGTTCTGGATGGTACGACCTATGACGATTGGCAACTCTGCCTTATAGTTCTGGAAGCGTTCCGACTGGATGGCCGAACGCATCGACACAGTCTCCTTATTACGGTTTGGCACCTCGATACCGATAGTACCCTTACCCGGAATTGGAGCAATGATACGAATGCCGAGAGCCTTTAACGACTGCGCAATATCCTTCTCCAAGCCCTGCACGCGAGCAATCTTCACACCTGGTTCCTGTACAATCTCGTAGAGTGTAACGGTAGGACCAATGGTCGCCGTCATCGAGATAATAGGCACTCCGAAGTTACCCAAGGTCTCCTCGATACGCTGTTTATTCTGCTCGATCTCGTCGTTCGACACCTCGACTCCACTCTCGTAGTTGAAGAGGTAGTCAACCTTCGGGAATACATATTCAGGAGTGCTGTCAGGGTTGAATGGACGATGCTTATCAACCTCCTCCGAAGAGAGTTGCTTCTCGATATGTTCGTGCACCTCGACAACATCGATATTCGACTTCGGCGCAAGTTCCTCGTCAGGGTTGGCAACCTCCTCCATTGGTTTCTCCTCCACGGCAGGCTCCACGGCAGGCTCCTCCTCGTGTTTCTCGACGATTTTGGGTTCAACTACGGCAGGTTGCGGCTCGGCAGGAGTCTCCTCTACCGCGCCGATAATACGCACCTTATTCTCCTCCTCGACGGCATCGTTCTTACGCTGCTCCGACTCCTTACGCGCTGCACGCTCCTCGCCCTTGCGAACAAAGAAGGCCTTCAACGAAGAGAGAGCGCCCTTGCTCTGCTCCACACCACTCTCGGTAGTGCGCTTGAGGAAGTCAATGAAGTGGAGGTTTATGATTACGCCGGTCACTATCCAGCACGCCACAAGCACAAAGAACACGCCCATAACGCCGACCTTAACCTTGAGCATATCGACAACGGCAATGCCATACTCACCGCCCCAGCCGCTGCCGAAGAAGCCGTCAGCACCCGTAATAAGGGCGAGAGTGAGTGAGCCGCATATCGTAAAGAGCATAATGGAGAGTGCTGTGCGCCACAACACACGCGAACGCTCCAACATCAAGAAGCCTCCGAACAACATTCCGATAATCGGAATAAGCACGCCGAATACTCCAAACGACTTACCAATAAGGCCGTTGGCAAGGCTTGCGCCCGTATCGCCACATACATTCTTAATCGCTGCAGCTACGCCCATAGGGTTATTGTCCAACACTCCGAGGTCGTTGCGCCATACGAAAAGATGCGCTACAGCAGCCACAAACACATAGAGCGAGAAGAGGAGGATAAAGACTCCTGCTATCCAGCAGATAGTCTCCCAGGTGGTACGAGTGCCATCACTCTCGGTTATATTCTTCTTGCGCTTCTGCTCGCGTTCCTTGCGCTTCTGCTCGGCACGCGACATCTCTTTATTACTCTTACTCATATATCTTTTCTCTCTTATTTTCTATTGTTATTATCTCTTCTGAAACGCCTTCTTGCGCAGTTTCTCGGCATACTCCTCATCGGCAAAGGTCAAGAAGCGGTACTCGGCTGTTGCGCCCTCCTCGGCCCTTATATTATTTTCGTCGAGGAGAGTCGCCACCCTGCGTGCCACCGCCTCCGAAGAGTCGATAATCTCTACCCCATCGCCCGCTACGCGCTCAATCTCTCGGCGTAGGAAGGGATAGTGGGTACATCCCAAAACTATCTTATCGGCACCACCCTCCACAAGCGGCAACACCGCCTTGCGGATGATCTCCTCGGTCTCGGCCGTATGTTCCTCGTTACGCTCCACCGCCTCGACGAAACCTTCGCCTACAGCTCGCAATATCTTCACCTCTGCGCCATACTTTGCTTCGGCCTGGCGGAAGTGGTCGCCTTGCAAAGAGCGTTCGGTGGCCAACACGCCGATAATGCCCCTCTTAGTGGTCAATGCAGCGGGTTTTACGGCAGGTTCAAGACCGACAAACGGAATTGTCGGATAGCTCTCGCGAAGTCGTTTAATCGCTACGGCAGTGGCTGTATTGCACGCCACAACAATCATCTTGCACCCCTCCGAGAGCAATCTCTCGACCGCCTCCTCGGTATATCGGAGTATCTCAGCACTGCTGCGTGAGCCATATGGGCATCGTGCTCCGTCACCCAGGTAGGTTAAAGACTCGTTTGGCAGCGCATCGTACAATGCCTGCCATACCGAGAGTCCTCCTATTCCGGAGTCAAATATGCCTATCGCTCTATTCATTGCCACCTGTCAGCAAATCACACAATCTGTCTGCAATCTCGTAATCGCTCACCTCCGAGCAATCTATCACTATATCGGCCTTGAGGTAGGTCGGCTCGCGTTCGGCAAGGTGTTCACGCATAAAAGCGAGCAACTCCTCATCGTTCAAGCCCCTAATCTTCGGGCGCTTCTGTCGTCCGTGTGGCGAGAGTCGCGAGATAATCTGCTCCGGTGCGCGTTTGAGATAGACCGACACTCCGTGCTCCGCTATCCACGCCTGGTTATCGCCCCACATAGGCAAGCCTCCACCGGTCGAAATCACGGCATTCTCCACCTCGGCAGTCTGCTCCAAGGCTCTGCGCTCCGCCTCGCGGAAGTAGCTCTCACCCGCATAGGTTATGATGTCGGCAACCTCCGCACCCTCCGCCTCCTCGACCATCTTGTCGGTGTCGAAGAAGGGCAGCTCGGTACGCTTGGCAATCTTGCGACCAAGGGTACTCTTTCCCGTACCCATATAACCTGTTAGGTACAAACGCATAACTCTTTTTTTAGAATAGGTTCAACTGCTCGCTGGCGCTGTCATCCACATCGTTGCGAATAATCTCAATCGGAGTGTTGCTGTTATCCACAGGAGTAACTACCTCGGTAGCCTCCTCCTCGATATCAATCATCTCCTCCATTGGCTCGATATCCTCCTCGGTAGGCTCCTCGTCTGTTGGTTCTGGCTCTACGACCTCAGGCTCGATAAAGGTCAAGGTTGCCACATCGAAGGTGGTTAATCGCTTACCCTTCGCCTTGCAGGACTTGACGCCTACGAACTCCTCGACATCCACCATATCGGCAGGTCGGGTTGCTTGTGCACCCTTGTAGGTAATCTCCAACGACGCACCCTTTGCGCCCGAGATACACTCGAAACGGCAAGAGCCATCCTCATCGAGGAAGTACTGCGCCTTGTCGGTCTGCTCCAACGAGAAGCGTTTCATATAGTAGTAGCCCTGCTCCTTATCGAAGTAGCAGAGGTTATAGACCTTACCCGCCTCGTAACGCTCCACGCGCACGGTATCGTCAGGGAAGTGCTGCTGGGTATCGAAGCCCGTGATGTAGGCGAGGTTTTTCGCTGTCCAGACAACAATTTGGTCGTTGCCCTTGAACTCGCCGAGCAACTTACCGCGACCATCGCTATTGAGTCGGCGTACATCCTCGTCCCACCAGATATTCTGGCCTGCCAAGGTCGAAACACCCTTCTCCTTCAAGACAATCTTGTGGATCGGATAGCGCGAGAAGAGGTTACCCTGCGACTGGCGTCCCTTGATTGCCAACTCCGAGAAGTCGAGATCTACGATCATCTTCTTCAAGCGTGGGCGTGGGCGGAAGTAGACCTTCAGCACCTCAGCCTCGCCATTCGGATTGACCGAAAGGTAGATGATATCGCTCTTTGCGGTACCCTTTGTGAGGTCGTACCACTTGTCGCGTGTGATACCCTTGATGGCACAGCGCTTCATCATAATCGAACCACCCTTGCCATCGCGGTAGAGTACATTATATATAGTGCGCTCGTCGTTGCGCTTGAAGACTCCGATGTAGTGGATATTCTTCTCGGCGAAGCTCTTCTCGGCAACCTTCTTGATGATGTAGCGACCATCCTTCAAGATGATTATCACATCGTCAATATCCGAGCAGTCGCATACATACTCGGCATCCTTCATCGACTTGCCGATACCGAAGAAGCCCTCCTCTCTATCAACATAGAGTTTTGCGTTCGACACAACAACCTTTGTTGCCTCAATCGAGTCGAACTCGCGTATCTCGGTCTGACGCTCCTTGCCCTTGCCATACTTCTCGCGGATATGCTCGAAGTAGGCGATTGCATACTCGGTCAAGTGGGCCAAGTCGTGCTTGGTCTGCTTAATATCCTTCTCTATCTGCTTTATCTCGTTATCCGCCTTCTCGGAATCGAAACGCGAGATGCGGATGAACTTCAACTCGGTCAATCGCTGTACATCCTCGATTGTAACCTCACGGCGCAAGAGCGACTTAAACGGCTCGAGGCCCTTATCTACTGCCTCGTAGGCCTCCTCACGCGACTTACAGCCCTCGATGAGCTGGTAGAGCTTATTCTCGATGAAGATGCGCTCCAACGATGCAGCGTGCCAAGCCTCGTTCTGCTCGGCCAAGGCAATTTCCAACTCCTTCTTCAGCAAGCCCTTGGTGTGCTCTGCCGAGTGGCGCAAGATGTCGCTAACGCCCATAAAGGCAGGTTTGTCGTCCTTGATGACGCAGGCATTCGGCGAAATCGAAACCTCGCACAAGGTGAAGGCGTAGAGTGCATCGATTGTCTTATCGCACGACTCTCCTGCTGCCACCTGCACGATAATCTCCGCCTTGCGTGCCGTATTGTCATCCACGCGGCGAATCTTAATCTTGCCCTTCTGGTTGGCCTTGAGGATAGAGTCCTTGATTGACTCGGTAGTGGTCGAGTATGGAATCTCGGTTATGGCCAAGGTGTTCTTGTCGAGCTTGGAAATCTTTGCTCGCACCTTCACGGCACCACCGCGCAAGCCGTCGTTATAGCGCGACACATCAATCATACCTCCCGTTGGGAAGTCGGGATAGAGTTGGAACTCCTCGCCCTTGAGGTGGGCAATAGAGGCCGAAATCAACTCGTTGAAGTTGTGTGGCAGAATCTTCGATGCCAAACCCACGGCGATACCCTCGGCACCCTGCGCGAGCAACAACGGAAACTTAACCGGCAAGGTCACAGGCTCCTCCTTACGACCGTCGTAGGCCAACATCCACTCGGTAGTCTTCTTGTTATAGACCACCTCCAAAGCAAACTTCGACAAACGAGCCTCGATATATCGTGCTGCCGCTGCATCGTCACCCGTGAGGATATTACCCCAGTTACCCTGACAGTCAATCAGCAACTCCTTCTGACCAAGCTGCACCAGCGCA
>JAFZEY010000203.1 GCA_017560455.1 Alistipes sp.
GGGTACATTCGCAAATGGTGCCGCTACAATGTACGGCTATGCAAGAAACGGCAATATCACTCTCAACCACCTCACAGGTGTTTTGAAGATTGGTGTTGTTTGCGGTGAGGATGTAGATATCTTCGACGCTCCGGTAATCCAGTCTGTAAAGATTTCGACTATCGACCGCGCTCCTATCGCAGGTGCTTTCAATATCAACTTTGAAACAGGTGCTGTAACCGCTACAGCAGAGGCTACAAGCGTAATCAACTACTCTATCGACGAGAAGTTGAGCCAGGATCCAACCTATATCCATGTTGCAGTTCCAGCAGGCGTATACAACGAGTTGTATGTTACTTTGGAGGACTCTAATGGCGGCGTGATGTACAAGACCGTAACAGCGGGCGACAACGAGCCACTCGCTGCAGGCAAGGTTCGTGAGTTCACAACTCCTATCGTTTACGAGGCAACCGGTGTAGTTGAGCAGTTCACCATCAAGGATTACTCTTCATTGCTCGCATTCAAGGAGGTTATTGAGGCTGCAGATGCTACATACTCAGATAAGAACGCATCTGCTGACGACAAGGCTGCTGCTGCTGTTATATTGGCAAAGAACGCAGTCTTCGCAGGTGATATCGATATGAAGGATATTGCTTGGGCTCCAATATCAGCTACAAACTATTCGGGCACATTGATTGGTAACGGTTTTGCCATCAACGATCTTGGTGCTCCGTTGTTCAATGTTACATCTGCATCGTTCAAGGGCTTGCACCTCAACATCAACATCACCGAGACCGAAACTCTCAACACCGGAGGTTTTGCTCGTAAGGTTTCAGCAGTTGTAGAAAACACCCCTACTGTTTTCGAGAACTGTATAGTAAAGGGTTCAATCACCATCAACAACGGAACAGACACAAACACCAGCCTCGAGGTTAACGACATCGGAGGTTTCGCTGGTAGAGTGTATGGTACCAACTTTATCAACTGTACAAACTATGCAAACATCACTATCGAGCAGGCGCAGAAGGCTGGCCAGTCGAGCAATATGTCGCTCGTAGTAGGTGGTATCGTAGGATTTACAGGTACTGCTCAGGGTTGCTTCGCAAACTTCACTAACTGTACAAACAAGGGTAACATCGTTTGGAGCGAGGGTGATGAGAAGAAAATATTCTACTACCTCGGAGGTCTTGTAGGTATCTACCGCGGCGCAGGCTCTGTTGCAACATTCGACAACTGTAGCAACAGCGGAGATATCACTGTCAATGCAGATACCAGAGGTGGTGACGCAGGTGGTTTTATCGCATACACAAATGGCACAGCGTCAAGTCCTAAGACATTTACTTTCACAGGAACAACATCGAACAGCGGCGATATCTATATCGGCGGTATTCACACAGCAAGCAACCAATCTCGATATGGTGGAATCATAGCATATCCTTCTGAAGCTATCACTATCGAGTTCCAGGGTCCGGTTATCAATAGTGGTTCCATTACCATTAACACGCCTGACACAATCTATGGCGTGCGTATCGGAGGAATCTTAGGTGTACCTGACTATGGCAACCACATCACATTTAAGGACACCGTAATTAACACCAAGGAGGCAGATATCTCTGTAAGCGGAAAGGTAGGTAGCGGAGAAATTTACATTGGTGGTATCGTTGGATACATCACATTGAAGAACTGTACATTGACTTTCGAGAAAGAGGCGATAAACGAGGGTGCTATTACAGTAAATAGTAATCCATCTACTCCAAGCGTCCATGTCGGAGGTTTGATTGGCGTAGCAAAGAGTGGTACTGTAGTTACCTTCAACAGCTCAGCTACTAATGCAAAGGGGGCAGACATCACAATTAATGGAAAAGTCTCAACCATTAGCCATGTTGGCGGTATTATCGGTTGGTTGAACGAAGCGACAACAAAGAAGCAGACAACAACAGATGAAGCAACCGGCGAGACAAAAGAGGAGACTGTAATCGACAAGAAGAGCCGCTTGGAGTGCAAAGGCGATGTGACCAATGCCGGTGCAATCACCATCAATGGCGAGAACAAGGAGATACACGTAGGAGGTATCTCGGGAAGCTTGTCGGTGAATATTGAGTCGGTATTTAACAATGTAACCAATACAAAAGATGGCGATATCACCGTTTCGGGTAGCGTATCATCTCTCTTCTGGTGTGGTGGTATTACCGGTCGTTTGGGAACGGCATCGGAAGCTGCATACACGACTATACCATCAAACAAAACATTGATTAACGAAGGTGACATCACATTGTCAGCTGCATTTCGTAGCACTGTTGCCGTTGGCGGTTATTTGGGTTCGGGCCGTAACGCCTCTACATGGTTAAAGAATAGAGTAAAGATTATCAACAGAGGTAAAATACGCACAACCCCAGAGGCCTCATTCGCCGGTACTACAAACATAGGTGGTATCGTAGGTTATTACAATGGAAATAGCATATATAATTACAACTCCAGCTATACAGGCTCTAAGGCAATAAACGAGGGAGAGATTCTCTGCGAGGGTACAACAAGCAGCGATTTCAAAGTTGGCGGTATTATGGGCGAGAACTATAATAGTACTAACAGTTTGTCGGCATATATCAGTGTTGGAAACATCACCGTTGCAGGCAAGCACACCGACGCAACCAAGTACTTCGGTGTAGGTGGCTCACAAGGTAGTACGTACTCTGAGACCAGAAAGCTCAAGAATCAGAATATATTCTGTAATATCATCGCTTGCTCATTCGCAGATGATGGCACTTGCACACCTTGTCCAAATGTAGGTATGGCTACAGGTTTTTATTCTGCTGCTGGAAATACTCCTTGCGAGGCTACCAAGGTTGGAGGTAGCATTGCAACAATGGCAACCAAGATTGCGGACGGTCAGTACACTGCAACAAATGCCGAGACTCTTACTGCAACAAACTACTTCGACTATGTTGTCGGTGCACGCCAGAGCCTCACAGAGTATGCAGGCGTAACTCTCCTTACAAGCAGAGACGAGTTGGTGTATTAATGGGGTGTTTAACGATTAAAACTTTGAAATGATTATGAAAAAGAATTATATAACCCCTGAGGTTTCGGTATTTGAGGTAGTTGCCGAACGCGGCTACGAGAACAGCACTTCGTTCAACATCCCTGGAATGGGTACAGACGAGGATACTTGGGCTTAATTGACCAAGTTTTAAAACAAGTCGGGCAGGAGTTTTCCTCGCCCGATTTGTTTTTTTGGAGAAGGGGGACTCTATTCTCCCTATTTTCACTCCTAATTACTATCTGCCATATTTTGCGGTGTGGCCGAGGGATGATTCGATGCGCAAAAGGCGATTGTACTTGGCTGTGCGGTCGGTACGCGAGAGTGAGCCCGTCTTTATCTGTCCGGCATTTACCGCAACGGCTATATCGGCGATAGTGGTATCCTCCGTCTCTCCCGAGCGGTGCGAAATTATGGTCTGCATACCCGCACGATGGGCCAGCTCTATGGCATCGAGCGTCTCGGTGAGTGTGCCTATCTGATTTACCTTGATAAGCACTGCATTGCCGCACTGCTCCTCGATACCTCGTTGGATAAATGCGCTATTGGTAACAAAGAGGTCATCGCCCACAAGCGTACATCGTTCGCCCAACTCCGCAGTAAGCAGTCGCCAACCCGACCAATCGTTCTCGGCCATACCATCCTCGATAGAGTCGATAGGGTAGTCATTGACGAGTTTTTTGAGGTATGCCACCTGCTCGGCGGGCGAGAACTGCACACCTCCGCTCCCCTCGAAACGCGAGTAGTCGTAGTAGCCGTTGGTGTAGAACTCCGAGGCTGCGCAGTCGAGGGCGAGCGATATGTCGCGCGGGTAGTTGTAGCCCGCAAGCGTTATCGCCGAGAGTATTGTTTCGAGCGCATCTTCGATGCTCTTGAAGTTGGGGGCAAAGCCACCTTCATCGCCTACGGAGGTGGTAAGACTGCGCTTTTTAAGCACCGAGCGGAGCGAATGAAATACCTCGGCACCCATCTGTAACGCCTCCGAGAAGGAGGTTGCGCCCTTCGGACGAATCATGAACTCCTGGAAGGCGATAGGGGCATCGGAGTGGCGACCTCCATTGACGATATTCATCATCGGCACGGGCAACACTCGCGCATCAATACCTCCGATATAGCGGTAGAGGGGTAGGTTGAGCATTGTTGCCGCCGCCTTTGCCACAGCGAGTGATACACCGAGTATGGCATTGGCTCCGAGTGTGGATTTTGTGCGTGTGCCGTCAAGGGCGCACATCGCCATATCGATCTCGGCCTGCGCCAGCACATTGCGACCTATGATGTTGGGTGCGATGGTGTGTTTGATGCTGTCTAATGCCTTCAGTACGCCCTTGCCGCCGTAACGCGATTTGTCTCCATCGCGCAACTCCAACGCCTCGTTTGCTCCCGTAGAGGCTCCACTCGGCACCGAGGCGCGCCCCACAGCACCACTGCGTGTTACGACATCCACCTCGACTGTTGGGTTTCCGCGAGAGTCGAGTATCTCGCGAGCGATAATTTTCGATATTTCCATAGCTAAAACACTTTTATGACCATAAAATTTGCAAACTTCGCTCCACAATTATTGAATTTTTCGGCAAAAAGCATTACCTTTGGTAAAAATTCGGAAACTATGGCAATTTTTAAGGTTGAGGGTGGTCGCCGCCTATCTGGCGAGATTAAACCGCAAGGTGCAAAAAACGAGGCGTTGCAAATTCTCTGCGCAACACTCCTCACGGAGGAGAAGGTTGTGGTGAATAATATTCCGCAAATTCTCGACATCATACAGCTTATCGATCTCTTGCAGGCGATGGGTGTTAAGGTCGAGCGTCTTTCGGAGGACTCTTACTCCTTCTGTGCCAAGGATATAAACCTCGACTATCTTGCCAGCGATGACTACCGCAATCGTTGCACCCGCTTGCGTGGATCGGTGATGATAGTAGGTCCGATGTTGGCCCGTTTTGGCGTAGGATATATCCCTAAACCGGGTGGAGATAAGATTGGCCGTCGCCGTCTTGATACCCACTTTATCGGTTTCCAGAAACTCGGTGCAGAATTCGATTTCGACGCTGCCGAATCCTTCTTTACGGTCAAGGCCAAGGAGTTGAAGGGTACCTATATGTTGCTCGATGAGGCTTCGGTTACGGGTACTGCCAATATCGTCATGGCGGCGGTGCTTGCTAAGGGTAAGACAACCATCTACAACGCCGCATGTGAGCCATATTTGCAGCAGCTTTGCAAGATGCTCAATCGTATGGGCGCGAAGATTACGGGCGTAGGTTCGAACCTCCTCGAAATCGAGGGTGTGGAGTCGCTCGGAGGTACTACGCATACAATGTTGCCCGATATGATTGAGGTCGGCAGCTTTATCGGTATGGCGGCAATGAACCGCTCGGAACTCACGATTAAGGGAGTCTCTTTTGAAAATCTCGGTATCATTCCGGCGCAGTTTGCGCGACTCGGTATCGCAATGGAGCGCCGAGGTGACGATCTCTATATTCCACAGCAGGATCACTACTGCATCGAGAGCTTTATCGATGGCTCGATTATGACCATTGCTGATGCTCCGTGGCCGGGTTTGACGCCCGATTTGTTGTCCGTTTTCCTCGTTGTGGCAACGCAGGCAAAGGGTACGGTTTTGATCCACCAGAAGATGTTCGAAAGTCGTCTATTCTTCGTTGATAAACTGATAGATATGGGTGCGCAGATTATCCTCTGCGATCCGCATCGTGCAGCCGTTATCGGACAGGATCACCAGCACCAGCTTCGTGCTGCAAGAATGTCTTCGCCGGATATCCGTGCGGGAGTCTCGTTGCTGATTGCGGCGATGAGTGCAGACGGTGTAAGTACCATCCAGAATATCGACCAAATAGACCGCGGTTATCGCGATATCGAGGGCCGTCTGAATGCCATCGGAGCGAATATTATTCGACTTGACGAGTAGGCGCAAATCTTGGGTATCTCCCCGATGCGGGATTTTAAATAACGAGGGGTTGTCGAGTTTTTGTCGATAACCTCTCTCTGTTTTTGATCCTGCGGATGGTTGTTTTTGCGGGCAAAATAACTTTTAGGAGTGATTTTTTAATTCTTAATTAAAAATCTGCGACTTTTTTGCTATCTTTGCCGCGATTATGAAGAAGATTAGAAATTTTTGCATTATAGCCCATATCGACCACGGTAAATCGACCTTGGCCGATCGTCTATTGGAGGCTACAAACACATTGAATCAGCGTGAGATGCAGTCTCAGGTCCTCGATGATATGGACCTCGAGCGCGAGAAGGGTATTACGATTAAGTCGCATGCCATTCAAATGAACTATGTGGCGAGCGATGGCGAGCAGTATACGCTCAACCTTATCGATACCCCGGGACATGTCGACTTCTCGTATGAGGTGTCGCGTGCTATCGCTTCGTGCGAGGGAGCCCTCTTGATTGTCGATGCTTCGCAGGGTATTCAGGCGCAGACCATCTCGAACCTCTACCTTGCCTTCGGTAACGACTTGGCGATTATCCCTGTCTTGAACAAGATCGATATGCCTTCGGCTATGATTGACGAGGTGAAGGATCAGGTTGTCGATTTGCTCGGTTGCGACCACGATGATATTCTCTGTGCTTCGGGTAAGACCGGTCAGGGCGTGCCTGAGATTTTGGAGGCTATCGTAAAGCGCATTCCTGCACCAAAGGGCGATGAGAATGCTCCGTTGCAGGCGTTGATTTTCGACTCTGTGTTCAATCCGTTCCGCGGAATTATCGCATACTACCGTGTCTTTAACGGTACAATTCGCAAGGGAGAGCATGTTAAGTTCTTCAATACGGGCGAGGAATACGATGCCGATGAAATTGGCGTTTTGAAGTTGAAGATGCAGCCTTGCCAGGAGATTAAGGCGGGCGATGTAGGATATATCTGCTCGGGTATCAAGAACTCGAAGGATGTAAAGGTGGGAGATACCATTACCTCGGTGTCGAACCCTTGTACCGAGGCTATCGCAGGTTTCGAGGATGTGAAGCCTATGGTCTTTGCGGGTGTCTATCCGGTTGAGGCGGACCAATACGAGGATTTGCGTGCATCGCTCGAGAAGTTGCAACTCAACGACGCTTCACTCACATTCGAGCCTGAGAGTTCATTGGCTCTCGGTTTTGGTTTCCGTTGCGGATTCTTGGGCTTGCTCCATATGGAGATTATCCAGGAGCGCCTCTATCGCGAGTTCGATATGGATGTTATCACTACCGTACCGAATGTGTCGTACAAGATTACAACCACAATGGGCGAGGAGATTGAGGTGCATAACCCGTCGGGCTTGCCTGAGGTTACCAAGATTGAGAAGATCGAGGAGCCTTATATCTTGGCACAGATTATCACCAAGGCCGACTTCCTTGGTCCGGTGATGAAACTCTGCATCGACAAGCGAGGAATTTTAAAAAATCAGACATACATCACTCAGGATCGTGTGGAGGTTAATTTCGAGATGCCGTTGTCGGAGATTGTTTTCGACTTCTACGATAAGTTGAAGAGTATTTCGAAGGGTTACGCTTCGTTCGACTACCACCGCACGGGCTACGAGATAAGCAAGTTGGCAAAGTTGGATATTCTCCTCAACGGCGACCCTGTCGATGCACTCTCGTCGCTGATTTATGCTGACCACGCCTACGACTTTGGTCGCAAGATGTGCGAGAAGTTGAAGGAGTTGATCCCGCGCCAGCAGTTCGATATCGCTATCCAGGCGGCTATTGGTGCGAAGATTATCGCTCGCGAAACTGTCAAGGCGGTGCGTAAGGATGTAACCGCAAAGTGTTATGGTGGTGATATCTCGCGTAAGCGTAAGCTCTTGGAGAAGCAGAAGGCAGGTAAGAAGCGTATGCGTCAGATTGGTCAGGTGCAGGTGCCGCAGAGTGCCTTCCTTGCAGTGTTAAAAATGGAATAGTTTATGGCAAAAAGAACAATTATCGACCTTTTCGAAGGTACTGTCGCAAAGTATGGCGACAAGGAGTTTTTGGTGGAGAAGCACGGCAAGGTGTGGGACTCTACCACTTACAACGAGGCCAAAGCAGAGGTTTTGCGTATAGGTGCGGGATTGGTAGCTCTCGGCATCGAGCCGAAGCAGACAATCTCGATTTTGGCCGAGGGATGCAACAATTGGATCCTCTCGGAGCTCGGTTTGCTCTATGCGGGAGCAATCAGCGTTCCGTTGTCGATAAAGTTGGAGGAGTCGAACGACTTGCTTTTCCGTCTTCGTCATGCCGATGTGACGGCAATCTTCGTGTCGCAGTATCAGTTGCCGAAGATTCGCCGTATCAAGGAGCAGTTGCCTCTCTTGAAGCACATCATCGTGTATGAGGATGTGGAGTTGGAAGAGGGCGAAATGTCGTTGGAGTCGTTGAAGAAGATGGGCGACGAGGTGCTTGCCGAGCGCAATGAGGAGTTTCTCGCCATTGGTAAGGCGGTCCAGAACTATGACTACGCCACTATTACCTACACTTCGGGTACTACGGCCGATCCTAAGGGTGTTGTATTGACACACCGCAACTATACGGCAAATGTCGAGCAGGCGCAGTCCCGAATCTCGGTTCCTTCGGATAAGCGTACATTAATTATTCTTCCGCTCGACCACTGCTTTGCTCATGTCTGCGGATTCTATATCATCATTGCTTGTGGTGCCTCGGTAGCGACCGTTCAGGTGGGTAAGACTCCGCTCGAGACACTTCGTAATGTGCCTGCGAATATCCGTGAGGTAAAACCTTACTACCTCCTCTCTGTTCCGGCTCTTGCGAAGAATTTCCGCAAGAATATCGAGAGCTCGATTCGTGCAAAGGGTGCTACAACCGAGAAGTTGTTTAACTTTGCACTTAAGACGGCATACGAGTATAATCAGGATGGTTACACCAAGGGTA
>JAFZEY010000204.1 GCA_017560455.1 Alistipes sp.
ATTATAACTTCTCCATCTGCTACGATACCGACAAGATATGCTCGCGTTGGGTGGCATATCCTGCTCACAGCCTCTATACTTCGGGTAGAAACTATGAGGTCGGTGGAACAACCGCAGGAAGAACAAACGCTTGGGCTTTCGACGACGCAGTAACACAGTATAAGTATAGCTCGAATTGGAGTAATGCATATGAGATTGTTAGCACATATGTTTCGGAAATCGACACCTACGACACCTATACAAATCCGATTATTCCGCAGGCGAAGCAGGCGAATATCGTAGGCTCGAATGGTTTCGGATATGGTTATGCTCGTGGACATATGCTCCCATCGGCCGACCGCTACAACACTTGGAATACCAATGCGCAGACCTGCTATGCAACCAATATTATGGTGCAGGACTACGACTTTAATAGCGCATCGTGGGGTACTTTGGAGAATAAGGTGCGTACAAAGGTTTGTGCTGATACACTCTATGTTGTTGTGGGTACTTTGTTCGAGGGTAACAAGACCGTATCGCGATATGACCGAGTAGTATCGGTGCCATCACACTGCTTTAAGCTCCTGCTCCGCACTAAGAGTGGTAGCACAAAGAAGCATATCTCGGAGATTAAGTCGGCTGACGAGTTGATGTGCATCGGCTTCCTCTTCGAGAATAGCGCAACGGGTGCGAATACCGACTTGAAGGATGCTGCAGTGACTGTTGAGTACATTGAAGAGCGTTCGGGCTTCACCTTCTTCCGTAATTTGGATCCGGCGATTGCTGAGGCTGTGAAGCGACAGAATAACTTTAGTGCCTGGGGATTTTAGAAACAATAACAAACATAAATCATAAAGTTGTATGAAAAAATTACTTTTATCGGTATGCTTGGTTGGTGCGATGCTTGTGGCATTTGCGCAGAAGCCTTACAAGGTGGTATTCTACAACCTCGAGAACTTGTTCGATACGATCAACGATCCGAACAAGAATGACGAGGAGTACCTCCCTGAGGGCGCGCGTAAGTGGACAACCTATCGCTACAACCAGAAACTTGCGAATATGTCGCGTGTATTGTTCGACATTGCAGCAAAGGATAAGAATTTCCCTGCCGTAATCGGTGTGTCGGAGATTGAGAACAGACTTGTTTTGGAGGATCTGCTCGCTACACCAAAGTTGGCAAAGACCAACTATCGTATCGTGCACTACGATTCGCCGGATCGCCGTGGTGTGGATTGTGCATTCTTCTATCGCCCTGACCAATTCCAATTGGAGGGCTCGGAGGCACACAAAATCTCATTCCCGGGTAGACCTAACTTCCTTACTCGTGACCTTGTGGCTATGTGGGGTAAGATTGAGGGCGAGCCATTCTACTTTATCGTATCACACTGGCCTTCACGCCTCGGTGGTAAGGAGCGTTCGCAGTACTCGCGCGACTTCGTGGCTGCAAAGTGTAAGCACATCTGCGACTCGGTGCGCACAGCAAACCCTGCTACAAAGGTGGTTATCATGGGTGACTTCAATGACGATGCAACCGATGCAAGTGTTACCGATGTGCTCGGCGCAAAGGGCTCTATTAAAAAGTTGCAGAAGAACGATATGTATAACCCATTCTACTCGATGCTCAAGGCCGGATATGGTACTTTGGCATATCGTGATTCGTGGAACTTGTTCGACAATATCGTTGTGTCGGAGAATCTTGCAACAGGCTCGACCGGAAATTTGAAGGTTCAGAAGGGTGAGGGTGCGAAGTTCTATGGCAATATCTTCATTGCTCCATATATGGTGCAGAAGGAGGGACAGTACAAGAACTATCCGTTGCGTTCGTTCGTAGGTTCGAACTTCCAGAACGGATATAGCGACCACTTCCCTGTATATATCTACATTGCGAAATAATTGACTATTAAATAAAAGGTATGAAACTTAAATTTTTACTTGTTGCGACAATGGCATTGCTTGCTACCTCGGTGTTTGCACAGAGTGGAGGCGTGAAGGGCCGAGTATTGTCGCGAAATGGAAGAACCGCAGTCGGAAATGCCGAAGTTGTAGTTGTAGGCACCGACTTCAAGGTTAAAACTAATGGCGAAGGATACTTCGAGTTGCAGGGCGTTCCTGCAGGCGACTACAAACTCTCGTTTGTAGCTCCTGAGTTCGAGAATCTCGATATCGTTGTCAAGGTGGAGAATGGCGTTAAGGATATCAATGCCGTTATCGTAGCTCCTAAGGCTGTTCCCGGCGAGGTGCTCGACGATGCAATCTTTGCCGAGTTCGATAGCGAGACTTCATCTTCGGATACCCAGGCTTTGCCATCATCGCTTGCTGCATCGAAGGACCTCTACAACAACATTGCATCGTATCGATTTAGCGAGATGCGTTTCAATGTGCGAGGTTACGATTCGAAGTATAGTGATGTTTATCTCAATGGTATTCGCTTCAACGACGCTTTGACAGGCTATGGTCCTTGGTCGTTGTGGAGTGGCATGAACGATGCAACCCGCAACCAGGAGAGTGCAGCAGGACTTGCTGCTACCGACTATGGCGTAGGTGGCTATGCCGGTGCAACAAATATCAATGCTCGTGCATCGCAGATGCGTAAGGGCTTCCGTGCAAGCGTATCGGGTGGTAACCAGATGTACGCTTTCCGTGCTATCGTATCGTATGCTACAGGCCAGCTCGATAATGGATGGTCGTTCGCCTTCTCGGCTTCGACTCGTCAGGGTGGAAACGGCTATGTAGATGGCGTATATTACAATTCGTATGGCTACTTTGCAGCAGCAGAGAAGCAGTTTGATCCTAAACATCGACTCTCGTTGATGATATTGGGTACTCCGCAGCAGCGTGGTGCGCAGCAGGCATCGACTCAGGAGGCTTATGATATGTTCGGTAGTAACTACTACAACCCGAATGTTGGTATTCAGGATGGTAAGTTGCGCAATACTCGTGTGCGTCGTTCGCACGAGCCTATCGTGATGTTGAACTACTACTACGACATCAGCGAGAAGACTCGTTTGACAGCTGCTACATCGGTACGCTTTGGTTTCAATGGCTATTCGGCACTCACTTGGAAGGATGGTGCAGATCCACGCCCTGACTACTATCGCTACCTCCCATCGAACTACACCTCGCAGATTATGACCGATGCAAATGGCTTTGGCGCATTCTTCGCTAACAATGCCACTGAGCTTGCAAATCGCGGCTTGTTGGATGAGGCAGTGAGAGCATTGCGTAGTGGTGTTACAGGTGTGGCTACAAATGGTATCTTCAATGCGTCGAGCACAGATCAAATCTACTCATACTTGCAGGGTGCAGCAGATGCACGCGCAATTTGGAATGGTCGTATGGATTTCGATGCAATGATTAACTCGAACAAGAATGGCTCAACTTCGCCATATGCGGCAGGTCACCGTTCGAACTATATGATCGAGGAGCGTCATACAGACCAGATCGACTACAACTTCGTGGCGAATATCTCGCACGACTTCAACGCTAACCACCACCTTCTCGGTGGCGTTAAGGCTCGCGTAAATCGTACCGAGTACTACGATAAGATTAAGGATTTGCTCGGCGGCGACTTCTGGGTGGATGTCGATAAGTTCGCGGAGCGTGATATGGGTAGCAATCCAATCGCTTATCAGAACGACCTCGAGTACTACAATAAGCACGGCCACGCGCGTATTGTAAAGGAGGGCGATAAGTTCTCATACGACTACTATGCACATGTTCGTCAGACACAGGGTTGGGGCTTGTATAGGTCCCGTACAGGTGGCTTTGAGATGAACTTG
>JAFZEY010000205.1 GCA_017560455.1 Alistipes sp.
AGAATTATGACACGAGGATACAAGAACAACAACCCTCTGAACATTCGGATCAGCACGGGTAAAAAGTGGCTTGGCGAGGTTCGCCCGAGCAAAGATTCTGCGTTTATGCAATTCGAGTCGATGCCTTACGGCTATCGTGCTGCCTTCAAATTGCTCGACAACTACCGCAAGCTGCATGGGTGCGTGATGTTGTCGGACTTCATCCGCAGATGGGCACCGCCTATTGAAAACGACACACGCGCCTATATCAATGCAGTGGCAAAGCGAAGCGGCTACGCGGATGTATCGACCATCGACACACTCAATTCGTTCCAGATGAAGCGAATCGTTTCGGCGATGTCGTTTGTTGAGAATGGTGTCGAGGCCGATATGTCGCAAATCGACGAGGGTTGGAATCTATTTCTATTGCACAAATGAAAAATTGGGGCATCATAGCGTTGGTCGTGATGGCCTTCTGCCTCGGCTTATGGATGAGAGGCGAACGCATCGAGGTCGTAGAGCGAGTGGAGCACGACACAATCCGCGTGACTAATATCCGCGTGGACACGGTGTTCCGCGACAAGGTAATCTATCGCCGGCTCCCATCGGTCGAGGTGGTGCGCACGGATACGCTGGTGCTGACCGATACGGTCTTCGTGGCAATACCGATCGAGACCTACATTGCGCAGGACACCTCCTACTACATCGAGGCAACCGGATATGATGTTCGATTCCGACATATCGAGTTCTACCCGACTACCGTGTATCGCACCGAGCGTGTGAGCGTTCCGCGCAAATGGGGTATCGGCATCCAAGCCGGCTATGGCGCAAGCAAACAAGGCCTATCTCCCTACATTGGCGTAGGCGTTCAGTATAACATCTTTACATTTTAACCCATGAAAAAGATTTGGAACAAAATCATGCGTTTTTTCAACGCTCTGTCAGCCGACAAGTACCTGCATTTTATTGTAGGTTTGATTGTAGCCGCCTTCTTCAACATTGCGCTCGGTATGGAGGTGTGCATCGCTCCCGTTATCGTTGCCGGATTCATCAAGGAGTTCATCGACGAGTGGCGATATAGTGGCGCAGACATCGCCGACTTCGCAGCAACGGTCGCCGGTGGTGCGGTGATTCAGCTCTTCGTGTCGTTGTTCTAACGATCATCGGGAAGATAACTTCCTGAACAAATGAAACGCTTTGTCTCCATACTGCTCATCTTTACGATGCTGCTTCCGCTTGTTGATCGTTTTGAGGTCTTCGAGTCGCAAAGTCGTGAAGGTGGGCAGTATGTCATTGAGACGGAGAATGAAGATGCGATTCTCGCGTCCATTCCTACAATTCAAATCCCTATCCTCTTGAAGGCACCCACCCTCCGTCGATTCTCTATTATTCGGGTGAAGTGCCTGCGTCTGCTCCGGCAGCGACCCATCATAAAGTCTGAATCTGCCCGACACTCCGAGATGCGATCGGGCGATGTGTCATCCATGCGCATTTAGAGGTACAGCCATTTTCGTTCGTTCACGAAAATGGTGGGATAACTGTATCCATATCCAAAGGGCGAATAGATATAGGGAGTTTATGCGCCCTTTCAAAAATGAAATATTTATATCAAAAATGCGCTATCCATGTGTAAAATCTATAAAGAGGTATTGCGCCTCGTTTCCGAGGAGACCGAAATCTCCACAATTCTCATTCAATCGAAATCACGCCTCGAAGATGTCGTATCCGCACGACAAATGGTGGCCTATTTCTGTTCCCGTGCCGGCATGTCGCCCTGCACGATCGCTTCGCACCTCGGCATCAGCCGTCAGGCCGTCTGCCAAAAGATCGCCACAATCGAAGATAAGCGGCAACTGAAATCGTTTGAGTTCAACTTTAAGCGTATCGAAGCGGAGCTTGTTGAGCTATTTCCGAATGGAGGGTGCAAGTAACTCGCAAATAAGCAGCAACTAACCTGCAAGAAATCGCTTCCGTAGCGATAGCCGAAACCCCACCTTTGCACCAAGGGGAATAGTCCCCGAAACCTTAAAATCAAAGGTATATGAAAATCAAAGGTGCAGACGGTCACGAGTACAATGTGACGGGGCAGGGTCAGGGCAATTTCAACACTGTCGGCGCTGCCGGTGGTGTCGGCTGGATTGCCGAGAAGTTGTTTGGCGGTAATCTGCTTGGTGGTGCTCCGCTGATGGGTGCTCCCCGCGGTGGCGAGGATGCTCCGATCACGCGCTACGAGGCGAATCTGCTGATGATGTTGCAGGCAAAGGACAGCAAGATCGCGCTGTTGGAGTCGAACATCTACACGGACTCGAAGATTGCCGATGTGTACGAGCGTTTGAATGTGAAGATCAATGCCAACAAGGATGCGCAGGACGCCATCAATCGCGAGCAGGCTGTGCTGAACGCTACGGCTACGGCAACCATCTCGTGCATGAAGGGTCAGATCGCGCAGCTGATGTCGCTGACCAATCTCGTGGTTCCGCAGTCGAAGGTAGTAGATACGGGTTGCTGCAACTCGTAGCGTAAAATGGAGGTTGTAGTATGGTAACGAATCGGCAAATCTTGGCAGCAGTGCTCGTAAAGTGGGCACAGCCGGCAATCGAGCAGTTTGCCACGAGCAAACTCTCGGCACTCCCATTCTTCGAGATAGCCAACAACAAGGTGCGATCGACAGGCTTCGTTAGTCCAACATGGGCACTCGAACGCGATTTGATGCCGATAGCCGGAGGCTTGGTAAAAGCCGTAGCCGAGCCGGCGTTGGCCTCTATGCTTAACGGCGTTCCTGATGCCATGATTCCCCAAATGGCGCACGGCATTGTAGATTCGGCTCTCGAAAATGGGTCGCTCTCGCTTTTTGAAGGTAAGGTAATCTTCGAGCGTGAGGATTTGGAGGAGTTGAAACGATACCTAAACTACAACCTCCCTTACGATGCTGGCGAAAGTTACCAGGTTCTCGAAGCGGAGAATCCCGCGCCAATGGCTGCCGGTGCGGAACAGAATGGGTAGTCGAACTTAAACAATAAGAAAATGAAAAACTCCGCGTTTATAACAGCGACCTTAGCAGCAGGATCGGTGGCGTCACCGTACTTCGTGCAGTTGAATGTATCGCAGAAACTTTGTAGCAAGGTCTGCAAAGAGAATATCCCCGTATTTGCCCCATCCATCTCCTTCGTTGAGGTGTCCGAGGTCGGCACAGGGCAGTATATGGCCAAGTTCCACATCGAGGGTGTGATCTCGTATCTGCCTTGTGGGTGCGGGTGCAACAGCAAGACGATGAATGTCTCGCAGGACTTCACGGTGGCGATTGCCTCGGCAACCGCGCCTACATCAGTAACGGTAACCGCCGGA
>JAFZEY010000206.1 GCA_017560455.1 Alistipes sp.
CGAAGTTAAGTATGTTCAATTCGAACACAAGGTATGTCGCATAGGCGACTATAAGCCATTGAATATCACAAGCGTAGACACTCGCGCTGATGCAAACGAAACAACCACTCAGCGCCGTCTGCCATTCAACGACACCTACGGTGAATATCAGTGGTCGCTCAACAATTTGGGCCCTAATTCGAAGGTTCAAAGCGGCAATTATCCAGGTCTTCAAAGCCCTGTAACGGGAGCCGACATCAATGTCATTCCTGCCTGGAAGTTGTGCAAGGGAGATCCTTCGATTGTGGTAGCAGTGCTCGATGAGGGTGTGATGTACACACACGAGGATTTGAAGGAGAACATCTGGATAAACACCTCCGAGAAGTATGGCAGCTACAATGTTGATGACGATGAAAATGGATATGTAGACGACATCTACGGCTACAACTTCGTACTCCTCAAAGACGAGATCAGCTGGGATAAGAAGGAGAAGGATACGGGTCACGGAACACATGTTGCGGGCATCATCTCGGCTGTAAACCAAAACAGAAAGGGTGTCAGCAGCATCGCCGGCGGTAGCGGCAAGAACGACGGCGTAAAGATTATGTCCATACAGACCTTCTACGGTAATAGCGGTGCAAGTACAGCCAATGTAGCCAAGGGAATGCAGTACGCTGCCGACAATGGCGCACACATTATGCAGTGCAGCTGGGGATATGAAAGCAAAGATTTCTCTAATGATGCAGCCTATAGAAGAAGCAGCCGAGTAGAGGCCGAGGCGATAGACTACTTCGTGGAGAATGCGGGCACAAAGGATGGCCCGATAGATGGAGGTTTGGTAATTTTTGCTGCCGGCAACGACTCTTTCGCACGCTCCTGCTACCCTGCGGCATACAAGCCTTGTATTTCGGTGGCGGCATACACTCCGGCATTAAGACCGGCCTACTACACCAACTACGGCCCGGGTACCGACATTGTAGCTCCGGGAGGAGAGAGCACATACACCAACGGAGCAATCCTCTCGACCGTACCTTCAAAGTTTGGCGATCCGACCCTCAAGAACTACGCATTGATGCAGGGTACATCGCAGGCGTGTCCTCATGTGTCGGGTATTGCGGCCCTCGGCTTGTCGTATGCAAAGAAGTTGGGTAAGCGATACACCGCAAACGAGTTCCGCTCGATGTTGCTCTCATCGACCAACGACATCGATCCATATTTGAAGGGAGGACTAAAACTCACCATGTCGAACGGTGCATCACTCAACATCCAATATTCGGACTATAAGGGCAAGCTCGGTGCGGGCTACATCGATGCCTACAAGCTCCTCTTGAATATCGATGGTACACCATATGCGGTGGTAAAACGAGGCGTAGAGAGCAAAATCGACCTATCGACATACTTCGGCACGGGACTCCACCACGCGGAGCTTCTGAGCGTCGAGGTGTCTGACGAGGATAAGGCGGTTATCGGATTGGAGGCCGAGGGCTACACCTACGAGAATGGTATGCTCACCATAAACTGCGCAAATGTTGGCGCTGCGACATTCAAAGTTACAATGCTTGTTGGCGGTGGCTCAACCTCCGACAGCACCAACCCATACCCTACCGAGGTAAGCCGCAGCTTCGTTGTCTTCTCGAAGGATAACATCCCAACCAACAACGGCTGGCTGTAAAACAACGGCCGGCTGTAGGAGATAGACAACCAATCTACAGAGCAAGAGAACAAGGCGCATACAAAGAATACGGCGTTATTTCGTAGCGTTATCATAACAACAAGAGGAGAGCAAACACTCTCCTCTTGTTATTTATGTTCTTCGGCAACTGCCGAAGAGTAAATGCTACTATTTGGTATTTACTGGGAAGAATTGCCAGGTGCGATTACCACTATTATTGTCTATAGTTATGGTAGTATTATCGCTTTGACGCATATAACGCCCACCCGAGTAAATTTGTCCACTGCTGAATGTATATGCCGTTCCGTTGTTTGCATTGAACGATATACTGGTATTGGTATTGTTACGGTCACCAGTGCCATTACAATATGCTCCCTTTGCTACACTCTTGATCTTAACATTATTGCCACTCTTCTCTAATACGAACAAGCTGTTGTAGTCCAACGAACTACTTGCCGAAAGGTTGGTATTTGCCGATGTACAGTATGTAGATTTGTAATTTGTATTCTGCATCACATACAGTGTTCCATCCGTACGAGGTGAAGTTGTGCTGTCGCCCAAGCTAATACCTGCCACCTTTACAACGGAGACATTATCATTAGAGAATTCAGCGCCATTTACTTTAACCTTTGCACTCATTGTTATCTCACCTATGCTGCTGATTGACAAATCAACATACCATACTGTTTTAAATGCAGCATCACCCACAGGATCCGGCACATCATCATTCGTGTAATCGTTTACCTGGGTTGCAGATATGCCATTGATAGATACCTGGTCAATATTGCTGCTCGACAACACACCCACATAGTATCGAATCTTTTGGCCTACAATCGCATAGTTGATATTAGAGCTATTGAGTCCGCTGTTATCATCTCTCCACTGCAAGAACCGGACACTTACATTGGTCTCCATCAACTCAACATCGTCGGAGTATGTAAGTCCGTGCTCGTTCGTAACAAGAAGTCTGAAGGTAATACCATTATCGTCAATATCATTATCCGTCGGAATATGGAACGCAACAGTACCCTCGATATTATACTTTCCACTATCTTTATAATCTTCCACACGCAATGTTCGTGAACCGTCTACATCATTGGTATATCTGTACTCGACAAGAATGGTAACTTTCTCGATAGCACTACCATACGAGTGGGCATTAAACATGACAGAAACATTCTTACCCGGCTCCAAAGTAGCCGCATCGACACTGATCGATCCCGTAATACTACCAATCTGAGCATCCTTCACGCATCGAACCGGTGCTGCGGTACGACGATTTGCGTAGCAAGGGGTCACATATGCGTTATACGAGCCCACACTAAGCTCTTCCCAATTCTGCACCTTCGAGATATAGATACGCTCACGGTGCATAAAGTGGCTGATGTTTTCGATATAGTCATCAGTATTGACACAATACATAGACGACTGGTAATCTCCCTTTTGTCCCACATATTTCCAAGGCAACACCACCGATGTCATACCCACATCCACGCCCTTATATCCTGCATACGGGAAGAAGAGAGTTTTGCCACCATCGAAGGTAAGTGTATGACCGTATGTTCCGGGTTCACTTTTGCTTGCATTGGTAAAGATGTGGTTCAACTCACTCGATGGCACACGATAGCCATACGGACACGGGTCGTAGATGGTTTTCGAGGTCATACCTGTCTCTATATTATAACCCCAAAGGAAGTCATATCGCTCGTTGAGCCAATTGAACGAGTAGTTATCGGTCTGTGCAGTCGGCAAAATCAGATACATCGGGTTCTCGATAGCATCTTTGAGTGTCGGCTTCGGGAACTGCGCAACCTCGGCTGCCGTCTTCTTATCCGATGTATAGTCGTAATATGGAGCCGTAATCAGATTTAAGTTGTCGTAATCGTACGATCTAGGGCCCATCGAAGGGTCTTTACGACCCCACTGATAGTACAATCCATAGGTTTCGAGCGCCTCGGCACCATTCGAGCAGGTAGACTTTGTTGCACCAATGTTACGGTTGAGCATTGTTATGGTGTGATGTTCGCCATTGCCCAATTGAATGTCGACAGGTGCCAACGAGTCGGTAATCCAAATATGCCACGACCACAATATCTTTTCATCCTCATCGTAAACCGCAATAACGGCATTTCCACGGGCACTCTCACCCTTTGGTACCTTGAAACGGACATAGCCATACTTCAACTCAACATTGGTAACCAAGCCAAGCTCGCTCTCCCACAAGAGGTGGGCAGATACCGGCGATATGGTTTCACTCTCAGGATATAGTGTTTGCGCACCCTGCGAGATGATACCGGCCTTACCATTACCAACAACGGAAGCCAAGAAACAGTAACCATCCCATGGTACAGTGTTTCCGTTTCCATCCTTGATTGGGTTGCCGTTTTCATCCTTCACCTTCATCAGAGTAGGGTCGATAACATAGCAATTCGCAATCTTGAACACCTCGACATTGTTTTCCTCGGCTCCTACTTCATACTCGTGCAAGAGCGAGAGGTCGTAATAGCGCTCACTACCCTCCTTCTCGAGGATAGCAGAGATGGTACCCGAGGTGTGGAAGTCCAATGTAATGTGATAGATAAATCCCGGCTCGAAGAGCGGAATCCTCTGGGTAGTGCCATCCGGATTCTTGTGTAAATGATCTGCTTCGATGATGGTTGTGTAGACACCCGACAAGGTGTGAATCTCGAGCTCGAGGTCCCTATACGGCTCGATGAGCGAGTAGCCGAGATAGATATCGTTCTTCAACGAAGAACCCTCCATCGAGATAGGATACTTTGCCTCCTCGTGGTACTCAGGGTGGTTGCTATCATCGCCAAACATCGCTGTACGCACAATTGGGAGGTTCTTTCTGTCGCCCCACTCGTACACTGTACCAAATTCGCCTAACTCGGTTGGCAAGGCAATCTTACACGATGTAGCCTGATTACGAATAATCACATCCTGAATTTCACCCCACATCGAAAGGCTCTGTGAGCTCTGGTCGGCAAAGGCCGTTACACGAATTGCCGAACGGTAGTGGCGATAGGTGAAGTAGTTGGAGTAGATCGGCGGGGTGATGTTGTGACCGAACGGCTCACGATAGATGTTGGCACCGTTTGTGGGATGAACATCGCTCTGGTGAGGGTTCGATGCGTTGTACTTATGCCAAGCCTGCGCCTCGCGAACATTGCTGACCATAATATCGGTCTCGCCATTAAAATTCTTGAAGTGAACACCGATAATATTTTCGGCCACACCATCATCGTCAATATCAACTTGATCGTTTATACGCACAGCATCGAATGGCTCCCATGTACCGAACTCTGGTGCTATAAGATTGCCATCCCTATCCAAAGGGAGCATACAGTTCTTTGGGTACCAACCAACCATACGGGTATGGTGGAAACTCAGTGTATCAGCTTTGTCACCCTTACTTTGTATCACCATGGAGTACTGCTGCTCAGGTGCAAGCGAAACAGAACGATAGTGAACACCTTCGGTGTTGTCGGGCGACGAGATAATGGTCGCCTCAAGCACTTTCGCCTTATTCCAGTCGGTGATGTATGGCGAATTCTCAACACCTCTGGTAAAGGTGTACTTACCTTTATTATCACTATCCGTATCCTCGTTTATGATCAAGAAGTTCGAGTCGAGCTGCTTGGTTGTTATCTGGTCGATAAGCGAACGCACAGTAAAGCCAAGCTCCTTAGCTCGCGACACATTCGGGTTCTCGATACGGCACGATGGCATTATGGTGGCAGAATGTGCATAGCCTGTACCGCCGCCACCGATAACTATATCATTGACATCCTCATGCTGAACACACGACGAGAGGGCAAATGCCGCAACCGCCACAAGGGCCAACCTATTTAATATATATCTCATAATCTTCCTCCAAATTTACTCTTTCATACAGCGTACAACTCTACCTGTAGCACTACCATGTTCGCGATGTTGGGTAGTATTGGTATTGGTATATTGATAACCTCGTGTATTATAAGTGGAATATGGCATACAAGAGGCAATGTGACCCTGATTACCGACACTACCAATGCGACCAGTGCGGCCATCTCTATATCCGGTGAAAGGATACCAAGCTCTATCAAATCCCGATTTGGTAAGAACTATTCCTCCTGTGTTAAA
>JAFZEY010000207.1 GCA_017560455.1 Alistipes sp.
TAGCGCAAAGTGTAGTATGACGACGGCATACGATAGGTTGGCGATGAGAAAGCATAAAGACGGCGAGCATATGCACTCTCGTAGCTATCGGCAAGCACGGCATCGTAAGCATTAAATGTGCTGTCATCGGTGACCGTATATCCCTGCATTGCCGCCTCAGCCTTTACCTTGGCAAGCGTAGCCTCATACTGAGCCTGCTGCGCCTCGTACTGAGCCTTCGCAAGCTCGGCCTCGGCCTTCTGGCGATTGGCAATCTCTATTTTGTTGTGTATGGAGTATAGATCATCCGTATATGATACACTCTGCCAAGCAGCACCACACCCCGACAATAGTAGCGCCTGCGCAAAAAACACCGTTGCAACTATAAACTTCTTCATATCCGTAGCTTTTTTATATTTAACGAATTGAACCCGATATTTAGTATATCACAAATATAATCATATATTTGTAAAAAAATACACTATGCAGTCGTTATTTCACAAAAAAAGTGCAAAATATCGGTTGAAAAAGTTGTAATTAAAAAATAAATTTGTACATTTGCACCGCAAAATGCACAAGGAAAGGTGCCGGAGTGGTCGATCGGGCCGCACTCGAAATGCGGTGTACGGGCAACTGTACCGGGGGTTCGAATCCCTCCCTTTCCGCTCAGAGCAGTGAAAAATTTCACTGCTCTTTTATTTTTTTATTTATAAGGCCTGCAAATTATGCAGGCCTTATAAATAAAAAAATGGAAGAGTGACATTGCGAACTTTGTGCGGGGAGGGACAAGGCAAAAAAAGAAAATCGCCCCGCAGCATACTTGATGTATGTGAGGAGCGATTTATCGCAGTTTAACGCAGCAAACGCTGCTTAAGAACAATTTTATCTTAGAGCGGCAAGCTGCTCTTCGATTGCAGCAATCTTAGCCTCCGCATCTCGCTTCTTGTTCTGCTCATTCTCAACAACCTGAGCAGGTGCAGAAGAGACGAAACGCTCGTTAGAGAGCTTCTTCATTACGGTTGCAAGGAAACCCTGCTGGTATGCCAAATCCTTCTCGAGCTTAGCAATCTCAGCCTCCTTGTCGATATTCTCACCCATAGGAACGAAGTACTGAGTAGTCTTCACGATGAAGGCTGCATCAGTTGGGTTCTTCTCGGCTACGAACGATACCTGCGAGATATTTGCCATCTTCACGATTGCAGCCTCGTACTCCGCAGGATAGTTCTCGTCGCGAACAACCTTCAACTCCAAAGCCTCCTTCTGTGGGAGATTCTTCTGCTTGCGAACATTACGCACGGCAGACACAACCTCCTGAGCCAAAACGAAGCGTGCAAGAGCCTTTTCGTCAGCTGCTACAGCCTTTGGCAATGCAGCTACGCAGATAGACTCACCCTCCTTACGCTCGGCCAAATCCTGCCAAATCTCCTCGGTAACGAATGGCATAAACGGATGGAGAAGGAGCATCAACTGCTCGAAAATCTGCTTTGTAGCCGCCATAGTAGCAGCATCGCAAGGCGAGAGGTATGCAGGCTTGATCATCTCCAAGTACCAACCGCTGAAGTCGTCCCAGAAGAGCTTGTAAGCTACCATCAATGCCTCCGAGATGCGGTAATTATTGAAGTTATCCTCGATCTCTGCCAAAGCTGCATTGAAGCGGTTGGTAAACCAAGTTACCGCCTGCTTCGAGCAGTCGCTCTGAGCCAACGACTCATCTACCTGCCAGCCGTTGATAAGGCGGTAAGCGTTCCAAATCTTATTACCAAAGTTACGGCCCTGCTCGCAGAGAGCATTGTCGAACATCAAATCGTTACCAGCCGATGAGCAGAGCATCATAGCTACACGCACACCATCAGCACCATACTCGGCAATCAAGTCGAGTGGATCAGGCGAGTTACCCAACTGCTTCGACATCTTGCGACCAATCTTATCGCGCACGATACCGGTGAAGTATACATTTCCGAACGGTTTCTCGTTGCGATACTCGTAGCCCGCCATAATCATACGAGCCACCCAGAAGAAGATGATATCCGGACCTGTTACGAGGTCGTTAGTCGGATAGTAATACTTAATCTGCTCGTTGTCAGGGTTGCGGATACCGTCGAATACCGAGATAGGCCACAACCACGATGAGAACCAGGTGTCGAGTACATCCTCATCCTGGCGAAGATCTGCCAAGGTCAATGATGCATCGCCCGTCTTCTCCTGCGCCAAAGCCAACGCCTTCTCGGCAGTCTCGGCAACTACATAACCACCCTTTGGAAGGTAGTATGCCGGAATGCGCTGTCCCCACCACAACTGACGCGAGATACACCAATCCTTGATATTCTCCATCCAGTGACGGTATGTATTCTTATACTTCTCCGGTACGAAGCGGATGATATCCTCCAAAACAGCCTTGGTTGCAGGCTCCGAGATCTCCTTCATAGCCATAAACCACTGCATCGACAACTTAGGCTCGATAGCCACGCCTGTACGCTCCGAGTAGCCCACATTGTTGGTGTAAGCCTCAGTCTTTTCGAGCAAGTCGGCATCGGCCAAATCCTTCTCGATCTGCTTGCGGCAGTCGAAACGATCCATACCGACATACATACCAACCTTATCGTTGATAGTACCGTCGTCGTTGAAAATATCGATAGTCTCGAGCGCATACTTCTCGCCGAGCATATAGTCATTAACATCATGTGCAGGGGTTACCTTCAACGCACCCGTACCGAACTCGATATCAACATACTCATCGCGGATGATAGGAATCGAGCGATTCACCAAAGGTACAATCACGCGAGCACCCTCAGGAATATCTGCATAACGCGGGTCGTTAGGGTTAAGGCAGACTGCGGTATCGCCGAGGATGGTCTCAGGACGGGTTGTTGCAACAATGATGTTGCGGTCGGTACCCTCCAACTTGTAGCGCAAGTAGTAGAGCTTACCCTGCGACTCCTTGTAGATCACCTCCTCGTCAGAGAGAGCAGTCTTTGCCGATGGATCCCAATTGACCATACGCACACCACGATAAATCTTACCCTTGCGATAGAGGTCGCAGAATACCGAAATTACGCTCTCGGTGCGAGCCTCGTCCATGGTGAAGCAGGTACGCTCCCAATCGCACGATGCACCCAACTTGCGCAACTGCTTGAGGATAATACCTCCGTGCTTCTCCTTCCACTCCCAAGCGTGAGCGAGGAACTCCTCACGGGTGAGGGTTGCCTTATCAATACCCTCAGCCTTCAACTTAGCAACAACCTTCGCCTCGGTAGCGATAGATGCGTGATCGGTACCAGGTACCCAGCAAGCATTCTTGCCGAGCATACGCGCACGACGCACCAACACATCCTGCAATGTGTTGTTGAGCATATGTCCCATATGCAACATACCTGTTACATTTGGTGGCGGAATTACGATTGTGTAAGGCTCGCGAGCATCAGGCTCCGAGTGAAAAAGTCGATTGTCAATCCAGTAGTCGTACCACTTTCCCTCTATCTCTTGTGGTAAATACTTATCTGCAATAGCCATAGTTTTATATATTTTTTACCTATTAGTCGTTTGAATAATATTCAAACTGCAAAGGTAATAAAAAAAAACGGAAAAACGGAAAAGGATGACATGAAAACTGATGAGTAAAAAAAATGGAGAGTGTAAAACTACTTTCCGCTCTCCATTTTTCTTGCAATGCAATGTTTATCACAAGATGCACACCTCGACTCCGGGCAGACAATGCGCCTTATGAGCCATACCGCAGCCGCCACTACCGCCACGATGACTATACCCCACGCCAAGATTTCGTGCCACTCCATAATCTCGTGCTATACAAACAGTTTTGCAATATGATATACAACAAACGAGCAGAGCCACGCCACCGCCGTACTATATACTGCCGATGCAACCGCCCAACGCCAACCACTCTCCGAACCTATTGCCGTGATGGTTGCCACACAAGGGAGATAGAGCAATGTAAAGACCAGCAGCGCGAGTGCCGAAGGTGTAGAGAAATCGCCACTCTTGAATAAATTTTCCTTCAACTGCGCAGGATTATCTTCGTTGTCGTTATTACTATATAGAACACCTAATGTGCTCACCATAAGCTCCTTACCCGCTACACCCGAAAGCAGCGAAACACTCGCCTTCCAATTCAGGCCGATAGGCTCAAAGGCAGGCTCACAGAAGCGGCCTACACGGCCGATATATGAATTTTCGTAGTGCTCGACAGTGCTTTCATTCTCCTTCTGACGAGGGAAGTAGCCGAGCAGCCACACCACGATAGAGGCGACGAGAATCATACCTCCGATATTTCGGAGATACTGCGCACAGCGTTGCCACATATGCGACAGCGTAGCCTTCAGGGTAGGTATTCTGTATGGCGGAAGCTCCATAACAAACGGGGTTTCCTCCTTCTTAAACATA
Organism: Alistipes sp.; assembly: GCA_017560455.1. Lineage (GTDB taxonomy): Bacteria > Bacteroidota > Bacteroidia > Bacteroidales > Rikenellaceae > Alistipes. The sequence goes on from JAFZEY010000207.1 coordinate 4,378, forward strand.
AACTTTCGTATCAGCTGTGCCGTAGCCATAGCCACCACAATACCAAGCAGATAGAGTCCGAGCATCACCCACGAGGAGTGCACCGCGAAGAATGAACCGACAAGAATGATATATACGGGCAGTCGGGCACTGCACGACATAAACGGAATGATAAAAGTAGTGATAAGTCGGCTGCTACGACTCTCGATGATGCGTGTAGAGAGCACCGCAGGAACATTGCAACCAAAGCCCATAACGAGCGGTATAAACGACTTGCCGTGAAGTCCCGCCTTGTGCATCACCTTATCCATCACAAAGGCGGCACGCGCCAGGTATCCCGAATCCTCCATAAAGGAGATAAAGAGATACAATATCATAATATTAGGCAGAAAGACTATCACACTGCCGACACCTCCGATGATACCATCACAGAGGAGATCTTTCAACATTCCATCGGGCAACCACCTCTCGAGCAGAGCACCGAGATTGGCCACCAGCCCCTCAATCCATCCCTGCGGATAGGCTCCGAGACGGAAGGTGCAGTAGAACATCAGCCACATCACGAGGATAAAGATTGGATAGCCCCAGATGCGGTGGGTAACTACGGAGTCGATTGTATTCGAGATATTTTCGAGCTTGGCCTCGCCCTTTGTGTAGGTTTCACGCAAGGCTCCCGCGATAAATCCGTACTTCTGGTTTGCCATCGTGGTCTTGATATCCTCACTCGCACCGAGGTCGAAGCGAAGGTGCTCGCGCTCCTTCTCGCATATACGCACCCACTCCGCGTAGTGTGGCGAGTGCTTTTCGAGCATCGCCGAGATATCGCTATCGCCCTCCAACATCTTCATCGCAAAGTAGCGCGGAGGGAAGCACTTCGGAAGCTCCTCGCGGTGCTCTCTGATTCTCTTATTGAGCGCCATAACGCTCTCCTCGATGATACCCTGATAGATATGGATATGGCGCACACTCTCCTCGCGCCCCTCATAGACGGCAACTACCGTATCGAGCAACTCCTCTACACCCTTTCCGCTATGTCCTTCAACGGGCAACATCGGCACACCCATCATCTTACCGAGGAGTTCGTGGTCGAGTTTCGCACCGTTGCGCTGCAGCTCATCGTACATACTCAGAGCCACAACCATAGGTTGGCTCATATCGATAAGCTCAGTTGTGAGGTAGAGGTTGCGTTCGAGATTTGAGGCACACACCACATTCAACACCACATCTGGCGTATGCTCGACAAGGTGGTGACGCAGACGCAACTCTTCGGGTGTAGCATCGGATAGAGAGTTTGTGCCGGGAAGGTCGGTAATTTCGATTTCGTACCCCTTGAAGTGACACACGGCACTTGTAGCATCCACCGTGACACCACTATAATTACCTACGCGCTCGTGCTCACCCGTCATCTTGTTATAGAGCGAGGTCTTACCGCAATTCGGATTGCCGACAATAGTTACGCGTATGTGCTTATTACCTTCCACACGACAAAAGTACAACTTTTTAATTAAAAATTAAAATTAAAAATCATTAACACCCTCTCCGCATCGCTTGTACCATTAAAAAA
>JAFZEY010000208.1 GCA_017560455.1 Alistipes sp.
CACCGATCATGGCGGTTTGTTGCCAATCGAGCAGACTGCAACCGTTCGTCACCTTATTCAGGCTCGTTCGGGCGTATATCGTCCTTCGTCAAATCCTGGTAGCTCGTTGGATAATCCGGAGTTCGTTCCTGAGCGTGGTTCGAAGAAGCCTGGTACATACCACTTGTACAACAATTGGGACTTCAATGCTGCAGGTGCCGTATTCGAGAAGTTGACAGGCAAGAGCGTATATCAGGCTGTTGAGGAGGATTTGGCTAAGCCTCTCGGTTTCCAGGATTGGGATATCACCGCACAGCGTTATGGCGGCGACAAGACAAAGTCTATGCACCCTGCATACCACATCTATATTTCTACTCGCGATATGGCTCGTATCGGTTACCTTATGTTGCGTAAAGGTAAGTGGGACAACACACAGGTTATCTCGAAGAAGTGGCACAAGGAGATGCTTACACCTTGGACTACACTCAAGAATATGAACCCTGCTGTCAAGAGATCCGAGTTCGAGTATGGTTATATGTGGTGGTTGTTCAAGAATAATGTTCCTGAGCTCAAGGGCGCTTACTCGGCTCGTGGTGCTATGGGTCAGTACATCACCGTTATTCCTAAGTTGGATATGGTTATCGCGCACAAGACCGACAGCGTTTATGGTCGTAAGACTCCGTGGGTGCGATACAGAAGATTGATTGAGAAGATTATCGAGGCAAAGGAGTATTAGTAGTAGCGGGGAGGTTCGTTGCGACAGATTCGCTGCGGGCTGATCCGATATTGTAAAAGGGGTTAAAATCTATTTGACAATGAAGAAGATCTTGTTAGTTGTTATGTTTGCTTTCGCTATGTCGACTGCTTCGGCGCAGGTGATATATCCGAAGGCTGGCGAGGATTGGGCTAAGGCAAAGCCTTCAAAGTATGGCTTTGATGATGAGAAGATTGCCGATTTGCGCCGTTACCTCATAGATTCTACAAATGTTACAGGCTTTATGGTCCTTGTAGGTGGTGAGAATATCTTCGATTTTGGTGCTATCGACCGTGTTAGCTATATCGCATCGTGCCGTAAGAGCGTGCTTGCAATGCTCTATGGTAAGTATGTCGAGAATGGTACTATCAATCTCGATACAACGCTCGGAGAGTTGGGCATTACCGACCACGGCGGCTTGTTGCCAATCGAGCAGACTGCAACCGTTCGTCACCTTATCCAGGCTCGTTCGGGTATCTATCACGCTGCTTCAAATTCGGGTAGTTCGTTGGATAAACCTGAGAATGTGCCTGCTCGTGGTTCGAAGGTTCCCGGTACATACCACTTGTACAACAATTGGGACTTCAATGCAGCGGGTACTGCATTCGAGAAGATGACAGGCAAGAATATCTACAAGGCTTTGGAGGAGGATATCGTTACTCCTCTCGGTTTCCAGGATTGGGATCTTGCAAGACAGAGAAAAAGTGGTAACAAAAAGAAGTCTATGCACCTTGCATACCACATCTATATCTCTACTCGCGATATGGCTCGTTTGGGTTACCTTATGTTGCGCGAGGGTAATTGGGATGGCAATCAGGTAATTTCTAAGTCTTGGCACAAGGATATGATTACCGATTGGACTCCACGCGAGAAGATGAATCCAAAACCTGGCAAGATGGCTTATGGCTACATGTGGTGGCTCTACAGAGTTGATACTCCTGAGTTGAAGGGCGCATATCGTGCAAGCGGTCATATGGGACAGCGAATTGCTATTATTCCTGAGTTGGATATGGTTGTTGTTCAGAAGACTGATGCTGTATATGGTCGCAAAACACCGGGTAAGCGTTTCGACAGATTGGTCGATATGATTATCGAGGCCAAGAAGCATTAATAGGCGGATAGGTCTGTTACGGCAGATTGCGTTGCGGGCTGATTCGATAATTTTAAAGTAACTGAAATCTATTTGACAATGAAGAAGATCTTGTTAGTTGTTATGTTTGCTTTCGCTATGTCGACTGCTTCGGCGCAGGTGATATATCCGAAGGCTGGCGAGAATTGGGCTAAGGCAAAACCTTCGAAGTATGGTTATGACGAAAAGAAGTTGGAGGATTTGCGTAGCTATATCATCGACTCGATGAATACTACCGGACTTATGGTTATCGTAGGTGGTGAGAGTATTTTCGAGTTTGGTGCTATCGACCGTATTAGCTACATCGCATCGTGCCGTAAGAGCGTGCTCGCAATGCTCTATGGCAAGTATGTTGAGAATGGTACTATCAATCTCGATATGACACTCGGTGAGTTGGGTATTACCGACCACGGCGGCTTGTTGCCAATTGAGCAGACTGCAACTGTTCGTCACCTTATTCAGGCTCGTTCGGGTATTTATCACCCGGCGTCTAATGGCGGTAGCGCATTGGACAATCCTAAGGTTGTGCCTGCTCGTGGTTCGAAGGTTCCCGGTACATACCACTTGTACAACAATTGGGACTTCAATGCAGCGGGTACTGCATTCGAGAAGATGACGGGAAAGAACATCTATAAGGCCTTGGAGGAGGATTTGGCTAATCCTCTCGGTTTCCAGGATTGGGATATCACAAAGCAGCGAAAGGGCGGTAACAAAAAGAAGTCTATCCACCGTGCATACCACATCTACATCTCTACTCGCGACATGGCTCGTTTGGGTTACCTTATGTTGCGCGAGGGTAATTGGGATGGTACCCAGGTAATTTCTAAGTCTTGGCACAAGGATATGATTACCGATTGGACTCCACGCGAGAAGATGAATCCAAAACCTGGCAAGGTGGCTTATGGTTATATGTGGTGGCTCCATAAGATAGTAAGACCAGAGATGACGGGTGCTTATTCTGCAATGGGAGCTATGGGACAGCGAATCATTGTCATCCCTGAGTTGGATATGGTTATTGCACACAAGACGGATGCCGTATATGGTCGCAAGACACCGGGTTCTCGCATCAATAAGTTGGTTGATAAGATTATCGACACAAGGATCCAGTAGCCTTGCGAGGATAAATTTGGAGAGTTGGGTAGCGGATGTTGCTCGACTCTCTTTTTTTATCTCTTTTTTACGCTTTTGGCGTGAAAAATTTTCTTAAATGGCCAAAAAATGCTATCTTTGCCCCCTCTGTAAGGCTCGCTTTTTGTGAAATTGGTGATATTTGCTTGCTTTTGCAGAGAATTTTACTTAATTTTGTTAGTTGGGACAGGAAAAGTAGTAAGAAACAAATATTTTCTATCATTAATAATTTAAAAACAATTTCATTATGGCAAATGTAAAGCGTGTCTATTTCTTCGGTAACAAAGAGGCCGAGGGAAATGGCAAAATGAGAGAGTTGCTCGGTGGTAAGGGTGCTAACCTCGCCGAGATGAACCTTATCGGTATTCCGGTACCTCCGGGATTCACCATCACAACTGATGTTTGTACAGAGTACTACCAGCACGGTCAGGCTGCTGTTATCGAGATGCTCCGTCCGGATGTTGAGGCTGCAATCAAGCGTGTTGAGGCTTTGACAGGTCGTAAGTTCGGCGACAAGGAGTTGCCACTCCTCGTGTCGGTTCGTTCGGGTGCTCGTGCTTCGATGCCTGGTATGATGGATACTATCCTCAACCTCGGTATGAATGACGAGGCTGTTGAGGCTGTTGCACAGTTGTCGGGTAACCCACGCTTCGCTTGGGACTCGTACCGTCGTTTCGTACAGATGTACGGTGATGTTGTTCTCGGTATGAAGCCGGTTTCGAAGGAGGATCAGGATCCATTCGAGGTTATTATCGATGAGTTGAAGGAGGAGCGCGGTGTTGAGATGGATACCGACCTCTCGACTGAGGACTTGAAGGTTTTGGTTGCTCGTTTCAAGGCTGCAGTTAAGGAGCAGACAGGTTCTGACTTCCCTGTAAACCCTTGGGAGCAGCTCTGGGGTGCAGTTTGTGCTGTATTCGGTTCTTGGATGAACGAGCGTGCTATCCTCTATCGTAAGTTGAACAATATCCCTGCAGAGTGGGGTACAGCAGTAAATGTTCAGGCGATGGTATTCGGTAACATGGGTGACAGCTCGGCTACCGGTGTTGCTTTCTCGCGTGACGCTGCTACAGGTGAGAATATCTTCAATGGTGAGTACCTCATCAACGCACAGGGTGAGGACGTTGTGGCTGGTATCCGTACTCCACAGCAGATCACTATCGAGGGTTCGCGTCGTTGGGCTAAGGCTCAGAACATCTCGGAGGAGGAGCGTGCTGAGAAGTATCCTTCACTCGAGGAGGTTATGCCTGAGGTTTACAAGGAGCTCGACGAGATTCAGCACCACTTGGAGGAGTACTTCACCGATATGCAGGATATCGAGTTCACCATCCAGGA
>JAFZEY010000209.1 GCA_017560455.1 Alistipes sp.
ATCTCCAAGAGGTGCTGATGCTCGAACGCCTTATATGTCGAGATATTATCCGAACGCCACGAGAAGTGGGTTGTAGCCGAAGGCTTGACGCCCGCACCCGTAGAGCCGGTAATTGCGGTGATATGTACCTCATCAGACAAGAGCTGCGCCTTCGCGAGTGGCAAGAGTGCCAACTGAATAGCCGTAGCAAAGCAGCCCGGATTGGCAATGCGTGTTGCTGCTGAAATCTTCTCGCGCTGCATCTCGGCCAAGCCATAGACAAAGCCATCGTGCTCATCGCGGAAGTCCTGTGCCAAATCGACAATCTTCAACTCGGCAGGCACCTCATTCTCCGCCATAAACTGCGCACTTGCACCGTGTGCCGAGCAGAGGAAGAGCACATCTACCGCCGTCAAATCATACTCCGCCGAGAAGCGGAGGTCACACTCGCCATACAAGCCTCCGTGAACATCGCTCACGAGGTTGCCGGCATTACTTGTCGAGTGGATAAACTCAATAGATACCTCCGGGTGGTTGATTAGCAATCGCACCAACTCGCCCGCAGTATATCCTGCTCCACCTATGATACCAACCTTTACCACTACTTACCGTTCTTCTTCTGGTTATTGTAATAGATTTTGAGTGGGTTTGCCATAATTCTGGTAAAGCCCTTTACATCATCTGCGCTCCACGCCTTGTTTACCTCGCCATACTCGCCAAAGTCTGTCTTCATCAAGTCGAACGATGACTCCACGCCTACGAGAGTGTACGAAAGTGGGCGAAGAACAACCTCAACCACACCGGTAACATTCTCCTGCGAATTCTGGAGCATAGCCTCGATGTCGCGCATTACGGGATCGAGGTACTGTGCCTCGTGTAGGAACATTCCATACCAAGTACCAACCTGCTCCTTCCAATACATCTGCCACTTTGTGAGAGTATGCTTCTCGAGCATCTTGTGAGCTGCGATAATCAAAATCGGAGCTGCAGCCTCGAAACCTACACGGCCCTTGATACCGATGATTGTGTCGCCGATGTGCATATCGCGACCGATACCATACTTCGAGGCAATAGCCTCAACGGCACGAATAGCATCCACCTTGCTTGCGTACTCCACGCCATTTACGGTCGAAATCTCACCCTTCACGAAACCGAGTTTGAGCGACTCCTCACCCTCGGCTGTCACCTGGCTTGGATAGGCGTGCTCAGGCAATGTCTGCTCCGAGTGCAAAGTCTCCTTACCACCGATGCTGGTACCCCACAAGCCCTTGTTAATCGAGTACTCCAACTTGGTGAAGTCGGCAACATAGCCACGCTCCTTGAGGTAGTTAATCTCGTACTCGCGAGTCAAAATCATATCGCGTGTCGGAGTGATAATCTCAATCTCGGGAGCCATAATCTGGAATGTAAGATCGAAACGCACCTGATCATTACCTGCACCTGTCGAGCCATGAGCCACGCAATCTGCACCAACCTCCTTCGCAAACTGGATAATAGCCATAGCCTGGAAGATACGCTCCGAAGAGACCGAGATAGGATATGTGCCATTACGCAAAACATTTCCGAAGACCATATACTTGATGCTGCGCTCGTAGTACTCCTCGGTAATGTCGAGTGTGGCGTGCTGCTTCGAGCCGAGACGATATGCGCGCTCCTCGATAGATGCCAACTCCTCGTCCGAGAAACCGCCCGTATTGGCAATTGCGGTATATACCTCGTAGCCGAGGTCATCTGTCAGATACTTCACACAGAAAGAGGTATCCAAACCTCCACTGAATGCTAAAACAACCTTTTTCTTCTCCATAGTTCTATTTCGTTTTCGTTATTATTTCAAGTGAAAAATCTTCTTAACTGCATTCTTTACGGCCATAACATACGGGCTCCACCACGACTGACCCTTCAACGGAGTCTTAGGGTCGTAGAGCATACCTGTACATAGACACATACGGCGATTGTTGCGCTTGAGGATGTCGTAGTTGCAGCAGCCCTCACAACCCTGCCAGAACTCATCATCCTGGGTAAGCTCCGAGAATGTTACAGGCTTATAGCCGAGGCGAGAGTTCAACTTCATCACCGGCAACGAGGTCGTAATACTGAACAACTTCGCAAACGGGAAACGCATACGAGCCAACTCAAATGTGCGCTTTTTGATCTCACCGGCCAAACCGAGGTGACGATACTCGGGATCGACAATCAAACCCGAAGTTGCCACATAATCTCCGTGTCCCCAGCACTCGATATAGCTAAAACCAACCAAGCGGTCGCCATCAAATGCCACCACAGCCTTGCCACCCTCGATCTTCGAAGAGATATACTCGGGCGAACGACGAGCGATACCTGTGCCACGCTGCAAAGCCGACTCGTAGATGAGTTGGCATATCTGCTCTGCATACTCGACATGCTCGGGTTGTGCAAAAACTATATTAACCGAATTTTTATTCATATATATTCAATAAATTTACAAAACATTCATTTTTTCAAAATGCCTGCAAATGTAGTTAAAATTATAGAATAATACACATTTTTGTTGAATTATTTTTATAAATAGGTATAAATTATTTCAAAATGGTTGCATAGCTGAATATATATACAAAAAACCACCCTTTTGGGGCAGCTTATATTATTCGAAAAAATCGTAGAATAAGACCTTTTTGCAGGGAGCCAAAAGCCCCGAAAAGGCCCTTATGACACTACTCCATTGGGAATATTCGCACCTCGCAAACACCCTCCAAAGCTGCAGCCAAAGCAGCCGTATCGGTCTTCTCCTCGACCTGGCCGTAGTGGTACGGATAGAAGAGTTTTGGACGGATAGCCTTCACGGCACGAACAGCCTGCTCTACCGTCATCGTATAAGGCTGATTTACAGGCAAAAATGCGATATCAACACCCTGCTGCGAGAGCACATCTTCATTATCCTCCGTGTCGCCCGCAACATAGATTGTAGTACCGCCAAGCGTCAAGATATAGCCGCAATCTTCGCGCTCTTTCGGGTGGAAATTGGTATGTCCCTCGCTGATATTATATGCAGGAACGGCACGCACCGACAACCCCTCAAAAGGCTCGGCAATACAGCCCGGCAACATCGTTGTACAGTTGTGTTCGAAGGTCTCGGCAGAGGTTTTATCGCACAATACGGCACACTTCTCGCCCGCAATCTTCTCGATGGTCGCCAACTCAAAATGGTCGTAGTGGGAGTGGGTAACAAGCACCGCATCGGCCTTTGGAAGTTTATCCCAGGCAAAGTCGCCTACAGGGTCGATATAGATATGTTTGCCATTGTGCTCAATGGCGAACGATGCATGAGCAAAGAAGGTGAAAACTATCTCCGAACCATCCTTTGCAGCTACCCTATCCTGCGGATATTGAGGTGCCTTTTTACTACAACCGAAAAGCGACAATAATCCCATAATTACAAGCAATTTTTTCATAAACTCAGGCCCTCGATTAGATCTTCATCAACGATGTGACAGGAGCAATCTTTTCGAGGCGCTCCTTGCCGTTAATCTCCTCAATCTCAACGAGGAAGACGAACTCCTTAATCTTCACGCGGTAGGGTTTTCCATCGCGATAGACGGTGAGTCTTTCGAGCGACTCGGCAACACCAAGAGCAGTACCTCCCGTAGCCAAAACATCGTCAAGAATTGTGACATAGAAGGTATCTCCCTCGGCCACACCTGCGGTGATATCGCTCAGACGATAGTAGAGTTTGTCGAAGCCATACTCCTTAACGATGCACACCTCCTGCAAGTCGCCATCATTGAACGGCAACTTACCACTCTTACGCATCGGGATAATATTCTCGACGATGCCATCCTCCGAAAGCAATGGTGCCGTAAAGAGGAATGCGCGTGCCTCAGGGGCAACGACATTCGGAGCCGTTGTATACTTCTTCAACGCATCAACAACCTCACGAAAAGCCTTTTTAGACTGCAAGAATGGGATGATATCTATAAAGTTGATACCCTCCTTTGGGAAGTTCTTGTAAAATTTAAGAGTCTCTATCATAGTTTTATAAAATTATATTTTTCTGTAAAAATATCACTAAAAGTTGTAGCCTTCGATATAGTTCTTATATGTGTTCCAATACTCTGCCGATTTATACGCATCAACCGAGTTCTTAGGCACATAAATCTTACGATTGGATGCATTTCCATAGAACATAGAGCTACTTCCTGTTGGTGGTGTAGTAGGCTTGCAATATACACTTTCCAACGCTCCACAACCATAAAAGGCGTATATTTCAATTGAAGTGACACTTGCAGGAATAGTTACACTTGTAAAGCTCTCGCAGTCGTAGAATGCACGCTCACCTATCAAGGTTACTCTATCCGGAATGGTAATATTCGACAATTTCACACAACCGCGAAACGCATACTTTCCTATTGATGTTATTCCACTATGGAGTATGACGCTCTTCAAGCTGGTACTATGGACGAATGTATACGGCTTTACCTCGGTCATATCGGATGGAATTGTTACACTTTCCACCAAACTACCATTGAAATATAGATTTTTGGCATAATTAAGCGGATTTGCAGTAGCAGTAGCAAAATCAATATTGAGCCAAGCTCTCATATCGGAAATATTCACTCTTGTTAAAGCCGAGCAATTGGAAAATGCATACTGTCCAATAGAGGTTATATTTTTGCCGATTGTTACGGTTGTCATTGCACTATTATTATAAAATGCATAGTCGCCAATAGTAGTAACGCTGTCGCCAATAGTTACACTTTCAAATTTCGAATAGAAGAATACACCTTCTGCGGAATATTTACTTGCCGGAATATTGCAATTCACAACAAGTTCTCCCGTACAACCATGGAATGCATATTGTCCAATCGAAGCAATACTATTTGGAATTGAGAGATATTTCATTCCGCTAC
>JAFZEY010000210.1 GCA_017560455.1 Alistipes sp.
GGCACCGAACAGGAGATCTTCTCGATGCAGGAGCTTATTGACACCTTCTCGCTCGACCGCGTATCGAAGGCAGGTGCGCGTTTCCAGCCTGACAAGGCTAAGTGGTTCAATGCACAGTATATGCACCACAAGTCGGCTGAGGAGTTGAGCACATTCTACCAGCCAATCTTGCGCGAGCACGGCATCGAAGTATCTGACGAGGTGGCAGGCAAGGCGGCCTTCATCATGAAGGAGCGCGCAACCTTCGTAAGCGATTTGTGGGATTTGACCTCATATTTCTTCGTTGCTCCAACCGAGTACGAGGAGAAGCAGTTGAAGAAGTATTGGAAGGGCGAGAATCCTGCTCGTTTGGCAGAGTTGCGCGAGGTTTTGGCTTCGATTGACGACTTCTCATTGGAAAACACCGAGCAGATTGTTCACGCATGGATTACCGAGAAGGAGTACGGTATGGGCCAGATTATGAACACATTGCGCTTGGCTTTGGTTGGTGCAGGCAAGGGCCCGGGTATGTACGATGTGACCGCATTCATCGGTAAGGAGGAGTGCTTGAAGCGCATCGACTATCTCTTGGCGAATGTTCAACCGATCGAATAAGACTTCAAGACCTAAACAACTATGATAATTGAGCAGAATGTTTGGAGTGCGACCCCTGAGGGCGAGGCGATAATCATCTACACGATGAAGAACGACCTCGGCAGCGAGGTGCAACTTACCAATATCGGTGCAACCATCGTATCGGTGAAGTATGCCGACCGCAATGGCAATATCGACGATGTAGTTCTCGGCTACAAGGACCCGAAGAGCTACTTTGGCGATGGCGCAGCCTGCGGCAAATCGGTAGGTCGCGTGGCAAACCGCATCGCAGGTGGCAAGATGACAATCGAGGGCGTTGAGTATCGACTCGAAGTAAACAATGGCCCTAACCACCTCCACGGAGGTACTAAGGGCTACGCAAACAAGTTGTGGGAGTCGCGCGTGGAGACCAATCGCGTAATCTTCTCGCTTGTATCGGAAGATGGCGATCAGGGCTATCCACACGAGGTGACCATCGAAGCGATATACGACTTCGACGACGAGAACAATCTCGAAATTACCTATCTCGCAAAGAGCGATGGCACAACCCCTGTAAACCTCACAAACCATGTCTATTGGAACTTGGCGGGAGAGGCGAGTGGCGAAACCATTCTCGACCACGAGTTAAAGCTCAATGCGTCGTATGTATTGGAGGCCAACGAGGTACAGATTCCCACGGGCAAGCTCCTATCTGTAAAGGACACCGCACAGGACTTTACCGACTGGAACAAGCTCGGCAAGGATATTGGCTCGATTTTCAACCACATCGACCTCTTCCGCGGTCACGACCACTTCTTTGTGGTGGATGGCTGGCAGAAGAATATTCTCGGCGAGGTTGGCGAGTTGCGTTGCGAGAAGACGGGTCGTGTAGTCAAGATATTGTCGTCACAACCGGGCTGTATGGTCTATACAGGTAATTGGCTCTCGGGAGGCTGCCCTATCACGAAGTCGGGCGGCCGCTACGAGGACTACGCAGGTGTGGCAATCGAGTGCCAGGTGCATCCTGACGCTGTAAATCATCCCGAGTTCCCTTCTATCTTGTTGCACGAAGGCGAGTTGTACTGTAATAAAATCGTCTTCCAGCTCCGAACATACTAATAAGACACACTTTATATAAATAAACCTTTATTATCAACTAAAAACTTTAAAACGATGAAAAATTTGACAAAGATTTTCATGGCGGTAGCGGTTTCAATGTTCGCATTCTCGTGTGTATACGATGCATCTGAGGATACCGTGGTTAAGGTTGGCGGCAAGACAACTTTGGCAATTTCATTGGGGGGGGGTAATCGTACTACTCTCGGCGAAGCTGCAGATGGTGTTTACC
>JAFZEY010000022.1 GCA_017560455.1 Alistipes sp.
ACATACGAGCCACCATTATTGAAAAATGTGTTTATGCGCTCGCGTGCCACAGGTCCCATATATTTCGCGTGTCTGCTACCTACACCACCATTTACATACATCATACGATAGCGTGGCGCACCGTCGGGGTAGAGCAACCAACCATTTGTATCCTCCTCACTTCCGCAGAAAATCTTCTGCTGGAGCAACGAATCGGTCTCGTTTTTCTTCTTGGCCGAAGCAAAGAACTCCATCTCCACACCGAGGAATGGGGCAGAAGGGAGAGTCTTGCGCGACGAGAGAAAGACTCCGCCATTCATAAATATCTCCTTGTAAAAGCCCTGGTTGCGCGAAAGCACCTCCGCACGACTTTTCTCCATTTTGCGAGGCGAAGCCACTGTAGGCAACGCAGCACACAGCAATGCTGCAACAATAACAAACCTCTTCATTTATATCACTTTACAATCTAAAATTTCATCATACTTAAACCGCTCTGACGACAAGGTAAAACCTCGTCAAACAGACTTCTCACTCGCGTGCGCGTAATTCTCTACAAAGATAGTAAAACAAACGGAAAACGAAAAGCGGAAAACGAAAAACTTTTACACCTCCACAAAACAAAAAGAGTGGAGAAAATTCTCTCCACTCTCAGTTTCCCTTTGTCCGTTGTCCGATTACTCGATAATTCCTGCGCGACGGAAGATGTAATCCACATTCTTGAGGTAGTACTCCAATGTGAAGCACGAATCCAACTCCTCACGCGAGAGCTTCGACATTACTTTCTCGTTCTCGGCCAAAAGCTCCTGATAGTCAGCACGCTCGGCCATTGCACGCATCGCAACAGGTTGTACAGTATCGTAAGCCTCCTCACGCGAGAATCCCTTGTCAATCAAGGCGTTCATAACGCGCTGTGCGAAGATAACCTTGCGAGTGCGATAGATGTTCTCCATCATCACATCCTCGAACACTACGAGGTTATCCAAGATACCCATAAAGCGATTGAGCATATAATCCAACAACTCGGTTGCATCAGGCAAGATAATGCGCTCGGTTGCAGAGTGCGAAATGTCGCGCTCGTGCCACAAAGCCACATTCTCGCAAGCGGTAGCCATATAGCCACGCATAACGCGCGCACAACCACAGATATTCTCCGAAGAGATTGGGTTACGCTTGTGAGGCATTGCGCTCGAGCCCTTCTGACCCTTACCGAAAGCCTCCTCGACCTCGTGCACCTCGGTACGCTGCAAGTTGCGAACCTCGAGAGCCATCTGCTCCAACGAAGATGCTATAACTGCCAATGTAGCAATATAATAAGCGTGACGATCACGCTGGATTACCTGAGTCGAAACATTTGCCGAGTCGATGCCTAACTTCTCGCAAACATAGTCCTGAATCATTGGCGGAATATTAGCAAAGTTACCCACAGCACCGCTAATCTTACCAACCTCTACGCCACGCGCAGCGGTACGGAAACGCTCGATATTGCGCTTCATCTCCTCGTACCACAAAGCCCACTTCAAACCGAAGCAGGTAATGTCGGCGTGGATACCGTGAGTACGACCGATACAAGGTGTGTTACGGAACTCCAAAGCACGGCGCTTTAATACAGCGAGGAAGTTCTCCAAATCCTTCTCCAAAATCTCGTTTGCCTGACGGAGCAAATATCCATTTGCAGTATCAACAACATCAGTCGATGTCAAGCCGTAGTGTACCCACTTACGCTCCTCGCCGAGAGTCTCCGACACAGCACGGGTAAACGCTACAATATCGTGACGGGTCTGCTCCTCGATCTCCTTGATGCGGTCAATCGAGAACGACGCCTTGTCCCACAACTTCTGGACATCCTCCTTCGGAACTACGCCCAACTCACTCCATGCCTCCGAAGCGAGAATCTCTACTTTGAGATATGCGTTAAATTTGTTCTGCTCGGTCCAAACATCACGCATAACCTTTCGGCTATATCTTTCAATCATAATCTGTTATATTTTATTATTTAACAATTCTGTTTAACACAAGACCAAATTCCAAAAATCGTAAATGGTTGAGCTATTTTTGTGCGAAGCAAGGCGATGAAAGCGGAGCATACTATGGCGTATGTGAGCATTTCAGAGTCCGCAGATTCGTGCAAAAAGAGCCAATCAGAACGATTTTATTTAACAATTCGGTTTAAGAAACACTCGATAGTGTTTTTCATCAGCATAGTGATAGTCATCGGACCTACGCCACCAGGTACAGGAGTGATATACGAAGCCACCTCCTGCGCTGCAGCAGTATCGACATCGCCACACAACATACCCGTCTCGGTATCACGATTTACACCAACATCAATAACCACTGCACCCGGCTTAACCATATCGGCAGTAATGATATGCTTACGACCTACGGCTGCAACCAAGATATCGGCCTCACGGCATACTGCGCCCAAATCAGCAGTACGCGAGTGAGCAATGGTTACAGTAGCATTTGCATCGAGCAAAAGCTTCGCAATAGGTTTTCCTACGATATTGCTGCGACCAACCACAACAGCCCTCTTGCCCGCAACATCAAATCCGCACTCGGCAATCATTTGCATAATACCCTTTGGTGTGCAAGGCTCGACACAAGGCTTTCCAAGCCACAAATTAGCCACATTATCGGGGTGGAAACCATCCACATCCTTCTCCAATGCGATAGCGTCAATTACACGCTCCTCGTCAATATGTTTTGGCAATGGCAACTGCACCAATACGCCATCAACAAGATTATCATTATTCAAGCGCTCGATCTCGGCCAAGAGAGCCTCCTCCGAGATATCTGCAGGCATTGTGATAAGGTCGCTCTTGATGCCGACCTCACCCGCAGCCTTAATCTTACCGCGCACATACGACTGACTCGCAGGATTCTCGCCAACGAGAATTACAGCCAACGATGGCACGCGACCATACTTCGCATCCAACGCCTTAACCTCCTCAGCCATCTCGCCCTTGAGGCGCAACGAGAGCTGTTTTCCGTCAATAATATTTCCCATAGTCTATTTAAAAGCCTTATGTCCAATATCTGTTCTATGGAATAAATTCTCACACTCAATTTTTGCAACCTCCTCGTTAGCCTTCTTGTGTGCGTCTGCAAGGGTTGCACCCTTTGCAACAACGAACAACACACGACCACCTGCGGTTACAAACTCTCCATCCTTAACAGCTGTACCCATATGGAATACGGTGCCATCAACATTCTCGATACCACGAATAGTGTAACCCTTTGCATAGTCGCCAGGATAGCCCTTCGATGCGAGAACGATACCGAGGGTTACATCCTTGCTCCAAACGATAGGAGCTGGCTCTACACCCTTGGCAACAGCCTCGAAAACATTTGCAATATCGCTGTCAATCAACGGCAACACGACCTCTGTTTCAGGGTCGCCGAAGCGAGCATTAAACTCGATAACCTTCACGCCATCAGGAGTTTTCATCAAACCACCATACAGAACACCTGTCAATGGACAGCCCTCGGCAACCATAGCCTTTGCAGTTGCTCGCATAACCTTCTCCATAGCAAATGCGAGATCCTCCTCGGTGATGAATGGCAACGATGTGTAAGCACCCATACCGCCCGTATTAGGACCCTTATCGCCATCAAAAGCGCGCTTGTGATCCTGAGCCACAGGCATAGGGTAGACATTCTCACCCTCCACAAAGCACATCAACGAGAACTCGGGACCTGTAAGGAAATCCTCCACAACAACACGACCCTTGCCAAAGCGGTCATCCAAGAGCATATCGCGCAAAGCCTCGCGAGCCTCATCCATAGTCTCGGCAATAACAACGCCCTTACCTGCGGCCAAGCCGTCGTACTTCAATACGGCAGGGAGTGGTCGAGCCTCGACATAAGCAACAGCCTCATCATAGTTGTCGAATGCCTTATATCCTGCAGTTGGGATATCGTACTTCTCCATCAGCTGCTTGGCAAACTCCTTCGAAGTCTCGATGCGTGCCGCAGTCTTGGTGTGACCGAAGATTGCCAAACCATTCTTACGGAACTCATCGGCGATACCTACAGCCAAAGCAGCCTCAGGTCCTACTACTGTCAAGTCGATAGCATTGTCCAGGACAAACTGCTTCAATCCCTCGACATCGGTATCCTTAATCGCTACGCACTCAGCCTGCTTTGCAATACCCGCATTGCCCGGTGCGCAATATATCTTATCTACACTCGGCGAGCGGAACAACGCATCAACGATAGCGTGTTCACGACCACCCGAGCCAACAACTAAAACTTTCATAGTTTTACAAATTCAAAATGCAAAATGCAGAATTCAAAATTATCACTTTTCACTACAACCCAATTTTCGATTTTAAGTGGGGAGATTTCGCCTCGCCCTCTTCAACCTCGTTGGGAGCATACTTAATCGTATGTGACCAATGAGATTGGAGTGTAGAGGTGAAATATCCCGCTTAAAACGGAAATTAGTGCTTGAAGTGTCGCATACCGGTAAAGAGCATTGTAATACCGAGCTCATTCGCCTTCTTAATCGAATCCTCGTCACGAACAGAACCTCCAGGCTGAACGATAGCAGTTACACCATACTCGGCAGCAAAAGCTACGGTATCGTCAAATGGAAGGAAGCCGTCAGATGCAAGTACAAGGCCTTCGGTGTGACCAGCTGCCTGAGCCTGCTTGAGAGCGATCTCAGCCGAGCCCACACGATTCATCTGACCTGCACCAACGCCCAAGGTAGCACCATTCTTAACCACTGCAATAGCGTTCGATTTAACATGCTTAACGATGCGCCAGCCAAAGTTAAGGTCGGTGAGAACCTCCTCCGAAGGCTTCGCCTCGGTTACGCACATATCGGCAACAACCTCCTTAGTGGTAGTGTCGAGGTGCTGAACGAGCAAACCGCCATTAACGCTAATATACTGATTTTGAACTTCATCCGTGCGAGTCATATCAACCTTCAAAAGACGCAAATTCTTCTTTGCAGAGAGAATTTCGAGTGCCTCAGGGGTGAACGATGGAGCCATGACAATCTCCAAGAAGATTGGCTTCATGCCGAGTACTACCTCTGCGGTAACCTCTCGATTGAGAGCTACGATACCACCGAAGATACTCTTTGTATCAGCCTCGTATGCGCGAGTCCAAGCCTCCAACGCATCCTTACCGATTGCTGCACCGCAAGGGTTCATGTGCTTCAAAGCTACGCAGAAAGGCTCCTCAAACTCACGAACGATATTCAACGCAGCATTTGCATCTTGGATGTTGTTGTACGAAAGTTCCTTACCATTCAACTGCTCGGCATAAGCCAACGAGAAGTGAGTGGTTGAGTTGTCGCGATAGAATGTAGCCGACTGGTGAGGGTTCTCGCCATAACGCAACGACTGCTGAACATCGAACTCCAAGAAGAGTTTCTCAGACAAACCTGCCTGCTTGCGCATATAGGTTGCGATGCACGAGTCATACTGTGCAGTGTGAGTATAAGCCTTTGCCGAAAGCTGCAAACGAGTCTCAACCTTGGTATTTCCCTCAGCCTTAATCTCATCGAGAATCTGTGCATAGTCCGCAGGATCGCACACCACGGTTACATCCTTGTAGTTCTTCGCAGCTGAACGCAACATCGAAGGACCGCCGATATCGATATTCTCGATAGCCTCGGCCATCTCAACACCCTCCTTGGCGATAGTCTGACGGAAAGGGTAGAGGTTTACGCAAACCATATCGATAAACTCGATACCATTCTCGCGCAACGCCTCCAAGTGGCTCTCCAAGTCGCGACGAGCCAACAAACCACCGTGCACCTTTGGGTGCAAGGTCTTAACACGACCATCACAAATCTCAGGGAAACCCGTAACATCGCTGATGCCGATAGTCTTGACACCATTCTTCTCCAAAAGGCTCTGGGTACCGCCCGTAGCGATAATCTCCCAACCAAGCGACTGCAAACCGCTTACAAACTCAACCAAACCGGTCTTGTCGCTCACACTAACTAAAGCTCTCATTTTATTATCTACCTATTTATTATTTTCTTTATTGTCTCCACATACAGTTTATGTTCGACAGCGTGGCCTATACGATGTACCTCCTCGGCACTATCGCCCTCATAGTCGAAAGCTCGCTGCGCGATAATCTTTCCGCCGTCAAGGCTACTATCGACATAGTGTATGGTTACTCCGAACACCTTTACACCATACTCCAAGGCCTGCTCCACAGCATTTGCACCTCGGAATGCCGGCAACAACGAAGGGTGAATATTTATAATACGACCTTCGTAGGCATTCAACAGCGTATCTCCCACGATACGCATATAGCCGGCAAGGCATACGAGTTCTATTCCAAGCGCATCAAGACGGGCAACAATCTCGCACTCATAGTCGCTCTTCGAGGCATAATCCTTCGGATTAAACGAAAAGCACTCTATATCGTACTGTTTTGCCTTATTAACAACCTCCGCTTGCGGCTTATCGCACACCACGAGAAGGACCTCGGCATTCAGCTCGCCCCTCTTGCACGCCGAAGCGATAGCATCGAAGTTTGATCCGACACCCGAAGCAAAGACCGCTATTTTCGCCTTGTTACTCAATTACTACACCCTCCTTATCAGTTACACGACCAATAATCGAAGCCTTCTCGCCTGCAGCGGTCAAAATCTCGATAGCCTTCTGTGCCTCGCTCTCGTCGAGTGCGATAACCATACCTACACCCATATTGAAGATGTTAAACATCTCACGATGAGGAATCTGGCCATACTTTTCGAGCAACTTGAACACACCCAGAATCTCCCACGAGCCCTCGTTGATGTGCAAGCCCTGACCGTCGTGCAAGATGCGTGGGATATTCTCGTCGAAACCACCACCTGTGATGTGGCAGATACCGTGAACATCGCAGTTACGAACAACCTGCAAAACCTGCTTTACATAGATGCGTGTAGGGCAGAGCAACGCCTCACCCAAGGTGCGATCGCCCAACTCCTCGTACTTAGCATTCAAATCCAAATTGTTGTCAGCCAACACCTTGCGAACGAGGGAGAAACCATTCGAGTGAACACCGCTCGATGCGATACCTACCAAAACATCGCCAACCTTAACCTTTGAGCCATCGATGAGCTGCGACTTCTCGACAACACCGCAAGTGAAACCTGCGATATCGTACTCGCCATCCTCGTACATACCAGGCATCTCGGCAGTCTCGCCACCGATCAAGGCGCAACCCGCTTGACGGCAACCCTCGGCAACACCTGCCACGATAGCCTCTACCTTCTCAGGAATATTGTGACCGAGAGCCACATAATCGAGGAAGAACAAAGGCTCTGCACCCTGTGCCAAAACATCGTTCACACACATCGCAACTGCATCGATACCGATAGTATCATGCTTATCCATTGCGAAGGCCAACTTCAACTTTGTACCTACGCCATCAGTTCCGCTAACCAATACAGGCTCCTTAACATTGAGTGCTGCGAGGTCGAACATACCTCCGAAAGCACCAATATTACCCATTGTGCCCAAACGATTGGTCGATGATACATGCTGTTTAATACGGCGTACTACCTCGTAACCTGCCTCGAGGTTAACGCCTGCTTTTTCGTAATTTACTGCCATAATTATATCTATTTTTTCTTGTTAATTTCCAAAATGTCGTGTGTCATAGGTGTAGGGTAGATGCCATCGAAGCAAGCGAAGCACATCTTCTCGCACTTGCCATTCGACGAAGCCAAACACTCCTTCACCGACATAAACGCCAATGTGTCGGCACCTATAATCTTGCAAGTCTCTTCCACAGAGTGTTTTGCGCTAATCAACTCATCCAAAGTTGTAGTATCCACACCATAGCAGCAAGGGTACTTCATCGTAGGGCTCACGATACGCACATGAACCTCAGTAGCACCCGCCTCGCGCAACATATTGACGATGCGCTTCGAGGTTGTACCACGCACAATCGAGTCGTCAATCAGAGCGATGCGCTTACCCTCGACAATCGATCGGATAGCCGACAACTTCATCTTCACGCCCTTCTCACGCAACGCCTGCGAAGGTTGAATGAAGGTACGACCGATATACTTATTCTTAATAAGTCCCATCTCGTACGGGAGACCGCTCTCCTCGGCGTAACCCATAGCTGCCGAGAGCGAAGAGTCGGGTACTCCGACTACGATATCGGCATCAGCGGGAGCCTCGCGCCACAAACGGCGGCCCGACTCCTTACGGAATGCGTGAACATTACAACCATCGATATCGCTATCAGGACGCGCAAAGTAGATATACTCCATAGCGCACATATTGTGCTCGCTTTTCAGTGCATACTTACGACTGCGCAAGCCATTATCGTCAATGGTAACAACCTCGCCTGGCTCCACATCGCGAACGAACTCCGCACCCATAACATCGAATGCACATGTCTCGCTACTTACGACATAGCCATTGCCCAACTTACCAATAGCCAACGGACGAATACCATACTTATCGCGACAAGCGTAGAGGCGATTTTGAGTCAAAATAACAAATGCGAAAGAGCCCTCCAACATATCCAACGCCTCCAAAATGGTAAAGATGCGTGGCTCGTCGGCCTCCTTCTTGATCAGATGGGCCAACAACTCGGCATTAGTATCCGATTGGAAAAGGCTGCCCTTCGACTCCAAATAGTCGCGTATCTGCTTGGCATTTACAATATTACCATTGTGCGCCACAGCGAACGAACCTGTATTGTGAAGGAACGACAGCGGCTCGATATTGTCGATGCTACGACCATTAGCCGTAGTATAGAGCACATGTCCGAGACAGACATTGCCGTCCAACTCCGTAAGTTTTCCCTCGTTGAACACCTCCTGTACAAGTCCGTGACCACGATGGCGATGCATGTGCCCCTCGGCATCAACACTCACCATACCGCAACCCTCCTGGCCACGGTGCTGCATAGAGTGGAGGCCGTAGTAGACTAACGACGAGGCGTGCTCAACGCCATAAACTCCTAAAACACTCATAAAAAATTTTATTTTTTAACGGAAAGCGGAAAACGGAAAGCGGAAAACTTTTTCTGCTTCGTTTTATTATCTAATAGTTTTCAGTTCTCCGTTTTCAGTTTTCAGTTTTACTTCGTAAAGTATGCTACTGCGTTTGCAAATATGTTCTGACGCTTCTCGCCTGCGATGTTACGCATCAAGTTGTCGTCATAACGCTCTGTGTGTCCCATCTTACCGAGAATCTGACCATTGCGGCTGATGATACCCTCGATACCGTACGACGAACCATTAGGGTTGTGTGGAGCATCGGTAGTTGCATTACCCTCCAAATCGGCATACTGGAACGCCACCTGACCATTTGCGAACAACTCCTCGGCCATCTCCTCGCTAACCACGAACTTACCCTCGCCATGGCTCACTGCGATAGAGTGCAAATCGCCAACCTGGAACGACGACAACCAAGGCGAAGCGGTAGTGCCGACACGGGTTGAAACAATCTGCGAGATGTGACGGTGTATATCGTTATGGAAGAGGGTAGGCGACTCTACGGTCATCATACCGAGCTTTCCATATGGCAACAATCCCGACTTAACGAGAGCCTGGAAGCCATTACAGATACCCAAAATCAAACCACCGCGCTCAATCAAGGCGTGAACGGCCTTTGTTACAGTTGAGTTATTCAAGACGCTTGCGATGAACTTACCGCTACCATCCGGCTCGTCACCCAACGAGAAACCACCACTCAATACGAGAATATGGCACTTGTCGATAGCCTTAGCCATTGCC
>JAFZEY010000211.1 GCA_017560455.1 Alistipes sp.
ATAATATCTTATTATTCGCCATAATTTTCTCCTTTTTTACTTTAAAGGTACTCCTTATTCTCCTACAGAATTAACATTGCATCGCCGTATGTACCAAAGCGATAACCCTCTTCGACAGCCACTTTGTAGGCATCCATCACCATATTGTAGCCTCCAAATGCTGCCACCATCATAAGCTGAGTCGAGCCCGGCATATGGAGATTCGATACCATGGCATTTGCGACGGTGAAGTCATATGGTGCAAAGATGAACTTATTTGTCCAACCCTCCTGCGATGTAACCATTCCGTGTGTCGATACAACGGTTTCGAGCGTACGCATTACGGTAGTACCGATAGCTACAACCTTGCGGTTATTGCGCTTTGCGTTGTTGATAACCTCGGCACTCTCAGGAGTTACACAGAACTGCTCCGAATCAACCTTATGCTTCGAGAGGTCCTCAACATCCACTGTGCGGAAGTTGCCCAATCCTGCGTGAAGAGTCACAAAGGTCTTCTCAATACCGAAGATCTCCATTCTCTTCAAGAGGTGCTTCGAGAAGTGCATACCTGCGGTAGGGGCAGCCACTGCGCCCTCCTTCTCGGCAAAGATGGTCTGATAGTTCTCGGCATCCTCAGGTTCAACCTTCTCACGCACCCACGATGGCAGCGGAGTCTCGCCCAAGCGGAAGAGCACCTCCTTGAACTCCTCGTATGGTCCATCATAGAGGAAGCGGAGTGTTCTACCACGCGAAGTGGTATTATCGATAACCTCGGCACCAAGGATATCATCCTCGCCGAAGTAGAGCTTATTGCCGATACGAATCTTTCGTGCAGGATCAACCAATACATCCCATAACTTCAACTCGCGGTTCAACTCGCGCAACAAAAAAACCTCGATTTCGGCACCGGTCTTCTCCTTGTTACCATAGAGACGAGCCGGGAATACCTTCGTATTATTCATTACGAAGACATCGCCCTCATCGAAGTACTCAATAATGTCTTTGAAAAGTTTGTGCTCAATCTCTCCAGTATCTCGATGTATAACCATCAAGCGAGCCTCATCACGATTTATCTCCGGATATTTGGCAATCAACTCCGGATTAAAATCGAAATCATAATGTGAAAGTTTCATATAATCAATTAAAGTATTATAGTCTTCTCTACTTGCCGATTATTACGCCTTAAAAAACAACGCAATAATCATAATTACTACGAAAAATTTACTCTTTTGTTTCGTCAAGAGGTAAATTTTTCAAAAAATCGTCCAATGACACCGCATCCTGCTCCGCAAACTTGCCATTTCGGGTGCGACGCAACGATGTAAGGTAGGCACCACTCTCCAATGCCTCGCCAATCTCGTGAGCCAACGAGCGGATATAGGTACCCTTGCTACACTCCACACGAATACGCATCTTTGGAAGGTCGTACTCTTTGAGTGTTATAGAGTAGATATTGATAAGAGCCTTGCGCAATTCAACCTCCTCGCCTGCACGAGCCAATTCGTATGCACGCAAACCCTCGACCTTCTTTGCCGAAAAGATTGGCGGAGCCTGCAAACGCTCTCCCGTGAGGGCAACCAATACCGACTCAACCTTTTCGCGTGTGATATGGTCGATAGGATAGGTCTTATCCACGGGGTGCTCCATATCGTAGCTTGGGGTAGTCGCACCGAGCATAAGCTCCGCAACATACTCCTTACGCTCGGCCTGGAGTGCATCCACCTGCTTGGTTGCCTTACCTATGCAGACGAGCAAAATGCCCGTAGCCAACGGATCGAGAGTTCCCGCGTGACCAATCTTTATTTTGCGATGCCCCATCTTATTGAGACGGAACTTTATCTTGCGCACAACATCGGATGAGGTCCACTCGAGAGGCTTATCAATAACCGCAACATAGCCCTCCTCCTTGGGGTTAAAGTTTTTGAAATCAATCATATTAGAACAACTGTGCAGCGATAGCCACCACACCTGCAACCGCGCAGTATGCGGCAAACCAAATCAACTTACCCTTTTTAACTATTTCGATCATAAACTTACAAGCGAGGCAACCGGTAATAAATGCCGTTACGAAGCCTGCCATAAGCGGTACAATCTCAACTCCGCCACCGAAATCGCCCTTGACAACATCGAGCAATGCGCTACCGAGAATCGGAGGGAGTACCATCAAAAATGAGAATTGTGCCACGCTCTCCTTCTTGTTTCCGAGCAACAAACCCGTAGCTATTGTCGAGCCCGAACGCGACAATCCCGGCATCGTCGCAAACGCCTGAGCCAGACCTATGATAAAGGAGTCGCGATAGGAGATTGTATCCTTTTGGCGAGGTTTTGCTTTGTAAGCAAAAGTGAGCAATGCCGATGTGCATAGCAACATCACACCCACAACCCAAATATGGTCCGAGACCTCGTCGATATAATCCTTGAAGCAAAAGCCTACAATGCCGATAGGAATCATCGAAAGCACGATTTTCAACACATACGACTGCTCCTCGTTGATAGATCCCGAGATGGTGAATGCACCTTTAAGGAGTCGCCATATCTCGCGCCATAAAACGACGATTGTACTCAATACAGTTGCGGCGTGGAGTGTTATATCGAATGCCAGGCTCTCGGTGATGTTTATACCCATAATCTCTCTTACAAGAGCGAGGTGTCCACTGCTCGATACAGGCAGAAATTCGGTGAGTCCTTGTACAATGCCAAGTACAATAGCTTGTAAAATATCCATTCTATGGGAAATTTAGTAAAAATCGCACAAATATACGAAAATTAATCGAGAAGCCATTGACATCGTACTTTTTATTCTCACTTTTTTTATAATAAAATGTATACTTTTAATTTTTTAACGATTAAAAAAATGTTTGGAATTATGAAGAAGAATATTTTGAATCACGCGACTCCCGAAGTGAGTGTACTCGAGGTAGTTGCCGAGCGCGGCTACGAGAACAGCACATCGTTTGATATTCCTGATTTGGGAACAGATACTGACGATTGGGCATAACCAACCAGACCATAAAACAAAATCGGGCAGGAGTTTTCCTGCCCGATTTCTTTTGTTTGGTATTGATTGTCAGGGAATTTAGCTATTCTCTACTAACTAATCACTACTCTCTACTAACTAATCACTACTCTCTAATTTTACTCCTTCACGCAACGGATTTGGAAGCCATTTGCTCTGAAACGAGGACTTTTTCCTACGAACTTATTATTCAAACGAGTGGTTGTCAAATCGAAATAGAGTGCAACCGCATTGCCATCAGCCGAGATTGACGAGGTCCAATAGTAGCCCTCCCAAGGCTGTGGCTGTGAAGGGTAGACGCCCTCCTTATAGTTCATATTCTCGACCTTGCCGTCTGTATAGCGGCGGCGACCACAAGCCGACCAGAAATAGTTCGACAGATCATCCGACAAACGCCAGCCATACTGCTTCCTTGCCTCCTCGAGATCGGTAGCATCCTCCTGAGCCGAGAGGTAGAGCACCGACAAATCGTCTGCCGACGGTACCTTCCAGCCGTATGGACATGGATCGTAGAGGCTCTTAGTGTTCTCCCCCCACAAGTTGTCATCGCCATTACCTACCGCAAGCCAATCGCCTACACCAATGCCCTTATCGCCATTATACTCGCTGTTTTCATCGTTATAGATGTACTGCATAGGGTTTTTAATGGCATACTCGACAGTACCATTTTTAGCTGTGCGTGCCACAAAATCTTCAGAGAGATAGGTACCCTCTTCGTTACACCAGCCCTCGCTCTCCGCACCCGAAGCGTCGAAGTAATATGGGCGTGGGAATGGATCCTTGCGACCCCACTGGTAGTACATTCCGTACGAGTCGTATATCTTCTGCTCACTCTTCGAGCCATCCGAGTTGGTGAAGGCTCCAAGGTTTTTACGCATAAAGGTCTTGCCATTGCTGTATGTGTCGGTATCGGTGAGCGGGTTCTCATTTACCACCCACAAGTGCCAGCTCCAAATAGTCTCACCCTTCGCATTATACGCCGCAACAACAGCATTTGTATCGGTCACACGCGAAGAGTCATCAGCCGAAGCCGAGATATAGAACATAGCCTTACCCTCCACCAAAGCGACATTCTTCACAACATCGGGGTTGCTCTGCCACAACAACTTCACACTCTTGGTTGCAAGTTCCGAGCCATCATGACGATGCATAGCATCGAAAGTGTAGTTGGTATTAGGCTTTGTTACAACATAGCAGTTCGCAGCACCTTCGCTATCAATCTCCTCTGTATCACATATATAGAGGTTTATATCATAGCTTGTCGACTGATTTTCCTTATTGACCGCATTAACCACCAACAGTCCCTCCTTCGAAAGCATATCGTTCGAAATCTCGTCATCGGTGGAACCTACAGGGATAACAATAATTCTACTCGTTGCAGCATTAACCGTAGCATTCCAACCTTCGCTAATGGAGCCTACCGCAACATACTCGGCATCGTGTGCCACATAGGATATAATCTGCTGAGTATCCTCCCACGACGAGAAATATAGCGATGTTTTATCGAGTACGAGCGATGCTCTCTTCTCCTCGCTACAAGCAGCAAAAGCCACCATCGAGACCAATGTCAAAACCAGAAATTTAAGACTTCTCATATTCAGAAATAGTTTACAATCGGCAAATATACAAAAAAGTTGGCAATTACAAACTCGTACCTCGCATTTGGGAACAATTATTGCCTTGTAAAGCAACGAAAAACAACATATTTTATTACTATGGCAAAGCAAAAAGTCGAAACAGGAACTACTCCGGCAGCTCCTGAGTACAAAATTGTCGTAAGCGACAAGGGGCCTTACCTCGTCTATGGCCAACCACCTCTATCAACACAGCACATCGTAACAAACGAACTCGGCGAGAGTTGGAAATTCGAGGAGGGACGACACTTCATAACGGATGAGGAGCCGACCTCTCTATGTCGTTGTGGCGCATCGAAAAACAAGCCATACTGCGACGGTTCGCACCTTTCGCACAAGTGGAAATCGAAACTCACAGCCCGCCCCGAGGCATTATTGGACAATATCGAGATAACGACGGGCGACGAGCTAACCCTCACCGATAACCCTCAATACTGCGTATTTGCCCGTTTCTGCGATGCGGGTGGGGGAGTATGGGCCGCCACCGAATCCTCGTTCGACAGCACCTCACGCCGACAAGCGATACGCCAGGCCTCGATGTGCCCGAGTGGGCGACTGATGATTTGGGGCAATGGTTCCGACCTGCCATTCGAGAAGCTCTACGAGCCAAGCCTCGGCCTTATCGAAGATGATGCGCTGCATGTGAGCGGAGGATTGTGGGTACGCGGAGGAATAACCATCGCTCGCGAGGATGGCACCACCTACGAGATACGAAACCGCACCGTACTATGTCGCTGTGGAGAGTCTGCCAACAAGCCTTACTGCGACGGCTCGCACGCATCGCTCCATTGGCGAGATAATCTCGAAAAAGAGGTAAAGCGCGAGGAGGAGCTTGTGTAGTGGCACAAGGTTTGCACCCATAGTGAGCGTAACTTAAAATAAAAATGGTATGAAAAAGTTTTTTCTTATTATCGGAGCTATGGCGGTAACATTCAGCGTCACAGCACAAAATCATCGTTTGCAACGATTTCACCACGGCAATTCGGAGCCTACCGTCTACATCATTTCGGTAAGCGAAACAGACACCATCTCTTGCACTCCGCAAGGATGCAATATGCAAGATCTGGCAATGAAAAATGCGAGCGTGAAGGCGGCAATCAAAGACCATAAAAACGCTACACGCGATGGTTTCCAGCAGGCTTCCACTCCTTCAGCCATCTTCGCCGACAAACGCAACACCTTCTCCTTCGCCATCGGTGGTGATGTTGCACTGCGAGCAGCCTACTCATTTGACCGCACCGTAAATAATATCGATATGGTGCCGTACAATGTGCCTATGACTCTCACACCTGCCGACAAGCAGGAAATACGAATGGATGCAACCACATCGCGCCTATTCTTGCGAGGTATTGCCAACACTACAAAGCTCGGTCAGGTGCATGTGTTTATGGATTTCGACTTCCGAGGCGGTGCTGCGGGCAGCTACACTCCGCGTATTCGTTCAGGCTATGTGCAGATGCTCGGTTTGACCGTTGGTCGTGATGTAACAACATTCTGCGATCTCACGGCCGCACCTACAACCATCGACTTTCAGGGTCCGAATGCCTATAACTTCCGCTTTGCTACAATGATTCGCTACGAGCACTCATTCCTCGACAACCACCTCTTGGCGGGTGTTGCAGCCGAGATGCCGAGCGTATCGGGAACTTATGGCGAGACCTTGTCGGCTATTCCGCAGCGCGTGCCCGACTTCCCAATCTACCTACAATATGCGTGGGGTGAGAATCGCGACAGCCATATACGCGCATCGGCCGTATTCCGCGATATATACCTCTACAATAAGGCTCAAAATGGCGAAGACGATCTCTTTGGCTGGGGTGTACAATTGAGCGGCAATATCCATATAACCAAATACTTGGAGTTGTTCATGAACGGCATATATGGCGAAGGCATCACACGCTATATCAACGACTTGATGGGTTCAGGATTGGACTTCACACCACGCCCAGATGACCATTCCCGCGTACAGGTAACACCGATGTTCGGTTGGCAGATAGCAGCACAGATAAACATTCTTCCGAACCTCTTTGTATCGGGTGGATATTCGGCCGTAACAGTGCGCAAGAAGAATGGTATCTACAGCGAGGATATGTACAAGCAGGGACAATACATCTTCGGAAATGTTTTCTACAACCTCACTCCGCGATTTGCCCTTGCAGCCGAGTATCTCTACGCTCATCGTAAGAATATGGATGGCTTGAAGGCACACTCCAACCGTATAAACATATTGGCAAAATACAGCTTCTAAAACAAATAAGAGAGGGTCTTGCAACCCTCTCTTATTCTTAATATTACAACTCGTTACTTAAGCAACAAGTTCAGCTCTTCGATTGTCACTTCGGTAAAGTCTTTAACGCACATCGAAGCACCGGCATCCGTAAGCTCTTCGACAGTCGCCGTTGTAGTTACCGCAAGGCACTTACAGCCCGCTGCAACACCCGAAATAACTCCTTTCACGCCATCTTCGACCACGATACACTCCTCGGCCTTCAAACCAAGAACCTCGTGGGCCTTAATAAATATCTCGGGGTGAGGTTTGCCATGCGTAACATCGCTACCACTAATCGAGGCATCGATATATTCGCCAATACCCAAGCCTTCGACAATAAACTCTACATTCTCGCGACAGCCCGCCGAGCCTATAGCACACTTTACACCCGCAGCCTTTGCCGCCTTCATCAACTCGATAACGCCTGCAACAGGTTTTATATGAGGGCGATACATATCACGATAGACCGCCTCCTTCTCCTGATTGAGTCTCTCTGCACCATACTCGGCAACGATATCCTCTCCTATCAGAATTTTGAAGATCTCGTCACTATGCATACCGTTATGCTTTAACGACAACGGCTCCGCCAAGGCAAAACCCATACGGCGAGCATACTCCTCAAATGCCTTAAAATGATACGACAGATTATCTATCAGCGTACCATCCATATCAAATAGAAGACCTTTCAACATAGCCATCCACCATTTAAAACAACTCGCCCTCTCGTTCCGGTTGGGTAAAGCCCAAATGCCTGTAAGCCAGCTCGGTAGCCTCACGACCTCGCGGAGTACGCTTCAAGAAACCCTCCTTGATAAGGAACGGCTCATAGACCTCCTCGATAGTGCCTGCATCCTCGCTCACCGCTGTAGCGATAGTATTCAGACCGACAGGGCCGCCATTGAACTTCGCAATAATGGTCGAGAGAATCTTGTTATCCATCATATCCAGACCGCGCGAGTCGATATTGAGGGCCTCCAACGCCATTCGCGTAATCGCCAGATCGATACAACCCTCACCCTTAACCATCGCAAAGTCGCGCACACGGCGCAACAGAGCATTTACGATACGGGGTGTACCGCGCGAACGCAACGCAATTTCGAGTGCAGCATCATCGTCAATCGAAACGCCGAGTATTGAGGCTGAGCGCTTTACAATCTTGCTAAGCACCTTCGAATCGTAATATTCGAGGTGACACTGTATACCGAAACGCGCACGCAAAGGCGAGGTCAAAAGACCGCTTCGCGTAGTGGCTCCTACGAGTGTAAATGGCGCAAGCTCAATCTGAATTGAGCGTGCCGATGGGCCCTTGTCGAGCACGATGTCGATTTTAAAATCCTCCATCGCTGAGTAGAGATACTCCTCAACAATAGGGGAGAGGCGGTGAATCTCGTCAATAAAGAGCACATCGCCTGCCGAGAGGTTCGTAAGCAATCCCGCCAAATCACCCGGCTTATCGAGTACAGGACCCGAAGTAACCTTCAACTGCGCACCCATCTCGTTGGCGATAATATTCGCCAGGGTAGTCTTACCAAGTCCCGGAGGGCCGTGCAAAAGGGTATGGTCGAGCGAGTCGCCACGCATCAATGCCGCCTTGATAAAGACGCGCAAATTATCGACAATCTTCTCCTGACCAGCGAAGTTATCCAGCTCTTGCGGGCGTATTCTGCCCTCAAACTCGCTATCACTCTCTACAATTCGTCTATTTTCCATAGTTTTCCGTTAATACCGCTTTGCATTCAACTTGTGACTCCGAGCGGATTCGAACCGCTATCGTAAGAACCGGAATCTTAAATTCTATCCATTGAACTACGGAGCCATTACATTCTGCAAAGATAGCAAAATAATTGGAGATTTGGAATCAGGAGGTAAAAATTAGGAAAATTTAGGGAATATGCACCAAATGCACCCCAAGTAAGACCAAATGATTTATATTCCGTAAAAAAAATCCGTTTTAGACGCTTAATTCTATTTTTTTTACTATCTTTGCCCAAAGTTTGAGTAGATGTACACAATGCACAACATAGTCCCGCAGATAACTCCGCTTATTTCGGAGTGCAAAGGGGCGGGTGTGTGCGAATAAAAAGGCCACTACACGGGTGTGTAGCGGCCTTTTTTGTTAGAGAGTAGTGAGTGGCGTAAACAAAAATGGCAATGAATGACATTGAATGGCAAGCGCTCCCGTTGGTCGCTGAATGGCAAGCGCAGAAGGTTTTTGTCATTAAATGCCATTAAGGACGAAGTCCGTTTGCCATTAAGGGCAAAGCCCGAATGCCATTGAATGCCATACACACTCATATATAAACATAGGTATAGCAAGAGTAAACGATAAAATTAACAATATAAATTTACAGTATTATGTTTTTGGACGAAAGAGTTTATCAGGAGGGTTTGACCTTTGACGATGTGCTGCTTATGCCGGCATACTCGGAGGTACTCCCACGCGAGGTTAGCACCAAGAGCCGCTTCTCGCGAAACATTACACTCAACATCCCTATCGTGTCGGCAGCTATGGATACCGTAACCGAGGCTCCTATGGCTATCGCTATTGCACGCGAGGGCGGTATCGGTGTAATCCATAAGAACATGTCTATCGCCGAGCAGGCTGCACAGGTACGCCGTGTAAAGCGCGCCGAGAATGGTATGATTGATGACCCTGTAACAATTGCAGGCGAGAACACCGTAGGTGATGCATTAGAAATGATGCGTGAGAATAAGATTGGAGGTATTCCTGTCGTAGACGAGAATCGCTTCCTCGTAGGTATCGTTACCAACCGTGATCTCCGCTTCCAGAAGGATATGTCGCGCAAGATCGAGGAGGTTATGACCTCGCAGAACTTGGTAACCATCACCGAGGGCGACAAGAATACGGATGTTGCAGATGTATTGCTCTCGAACAAGATCGAGAAGTTGCCTGTAATCGACAAGGAGGGTCACCTCGTTGGCCTTATCACCTACAAGGACTTGACCAAGGCTCAGGACCATCCAAACGCTTGTAAGGACTCGAAGGGTCGCCTTCGCGTAGCGGCTGGTATCGGTATCACACCTGACGCTATGGACCGCGTAGCAGCACTCGTGCACGAGAATGTTGATGCCGTAGTTCTCGACTCGGCACACGGCCATACAAAGGGCGTTGTAACACTCTTGAAGAAGATTAAGGAGGTATATCCAAACCTCGATGTTGTTGTTGGTAATATCGCAACCGCTGAGGCGGCTCGTTATCTCATCGAGAATGGTGCTGACGGTATCAAGGTTGGTATCGGTCCGGGCTCAATCTGTACAACCCGTATCATCGCAGGCGTTGGTGTTCCACAGCTTACAGCTATCTTCGATTGTGCTAAAGAGGCGCAGGGTAGTGGCGTAGGCGTTATCGCTGACGGTGGTTTGCGCTACTCGGGCGATATCGTAAAGGCTCTCTCGGCAGGTGGTACTTGCGTGATGTGCGGCTCGATGTTTGCAGGAACCGAGGAATCTCCAGGTGAGACCATCATCTACAACGG
>JAFZEY010000212.1 GCA_017560455.1 Alistipes sp.
GGTAAACACCATCTGCAGCTTCGCCGAGCTGAGTACGAGTGTTCTCCAACGAGATTGCCAAAGTTGTCTTACCGCCAACCTTGACTGCGATATCCTCAGTTGTATCGTTCACACACGAGAATGCGAACATTGCAACCGCTACCGCCATGAAAATCTTTGTCAAATTTTTCATCTTGTTTGTGTTTTAATTAATAAAATTGGTTAATTGAGTTATTGTAAATATCTATATATCAATGTATTAAACCTCAAAATCCCCCCCCCCGAAAAATCGAGGAAGGGATTTTGTCTAAATCACTATTTGTACGATACAAATATATAAAAAAAATACAATACAACAAAGTTTACACGAAAAAACATAAGGAAGAAAAGAAATGATGGGCATCGAACACACGGCTCAATACCCATCATTTCTTTTCTTCCTTTACTCGCTATTTCTCAGGACGCATAACGATGTATGCCATATTATTATCCTTTAAAATCTTAGCTGCGAGAGCCTTCAAATCGTCGTAAGTAAGCTCCTCTACTGCCTTCTTGTACTCGGTAGCGAAGTTCATACCACGATAGTTGTAGAGATCGAGCCAATCAACCCAGTTGCCATTCGACTGAATCTGATTCTCGTACTCCTTCAAGAGGTACTTACGAGTCTTCTCAACATCCTCGGCATTTGGACCCTCGGTAGCAATCTTCTTAATCTCATCGACAACAATCTGGCTCAACTCATCAGCCATCTGCTCGTTAGTATCGAACAATACGATGAGCTGATATGAAGGTGTATAGTCAGCAAATACGCGACCACCTACGCCTACGCTGTATGTACCACCCTTCTCCTCGCGGATAGAGATAGTGTAGCGGCTGCGGAGTACCTGCGAGAGTACATTCATTGCCACGCGGTTCTTCATTGTATAGTCGATAGGACCGGTGTAGATACGGGTCAAACCAACCTTTGGCTGCTGCATCTTCACCTTGAAGTCGTTTACATTAACACCCTTAGCAGGCTGTGCCTTGTCATCAACCAACTTCTCCAATTTCTTCGACACAGGCAACGAGCCGAGGTACTTCTCAACGAGCGGCTTCAAAGTCTCCAAATCGACATTACCTACAATATAAGTAGTGAAGTTTGCTGCATTCGAGAACAACTTCTTATATGCAGGCTCGATATTCTCGAACTTAACCTGATCGAGAATAGCAGGAGTGAGCTGCTGACGACGGAAGTGATCACCGTAGAGAGTCTTCTGACGCTGAACACCCGAGATGTAGTCAGGATTCTTCTGTGCATTCTCGATATAAGGGCGGTACTGGTTCATAATTACATCGTAGTCGTCCTTCGAGAAGCGAGGAGCAGTAAAGCGCAAGTAGATCAACTGCATCATAGTCTCGATATCCTTTGGAGAGCCATGACCTACAACACCCGACATATAGTCGTCTACAATTACGCTTACAGATGCATTCTTGCCCGAAAGCTGCTTGCGCAACTCGGTAGACGAGAACTTCGATACACCCATATAGTTAATCATAGTTGGAAGGAATGCCGATGTCCAGAACACCTCATCAGACAACGACGACTGACCGAAGTGTGCAAGCATCGATATATTAACCTCGTCAGCCTTGAATGTTGTAGGTTTAACAACCACCTTCAAACCATTCTTCAAGGTCCAAGTGGTAGTGCCGAGAGTCTCATTCTTAGCCACCTTCTTCACAGCCGAGCCCTTCAACTTAACATCTGCAGGGATAAGCGGCTCCTTAACGGTGTTATCTGCGTAAGGTGCGATATCAGCCTTCTTAACCTTAGCCAAAACCTCTGCAAACTGTGCCTCTGTAGGATTTACCAAGCCCTCCTTCTTTGGCAAGTTCACAACAAGTACCTGGTTGTGGTCGGTGATATAGCGAGCAATAGTCTGGTTGATAGCCTGCAAAGGCAACTGCGCGATGATGGTACTATCCAACTTCCACTCGGTCTCTGCATCAGGCATAGCAGCATTCTTGCGGAAAGCGTTGAGATAACGCATTACATACTGACCATTCTTGCGGTCGTTGCGATTGTTGTATGCCAACTCCTGCATCTTCATCACATTCTGCTTTGCGCGCTCCAACTCGCCCTCGGTAAAGCCGTGACGACGGATACGCTCCAACTCGGTGTAAGCAGCCTCCAAACCTTCGAGCAACTTGCCATCCTTGGTATCAACACCTACGCCTGCGCTCTCGAATGTTGGGCAGATACC
Source organism: Alistipes sp. (assembly GCA_017560455.1). Lineage (GTDB taxonomy): Bacteria > Bacteroidota > Bacteroidia > Bacteroidales > Rikenellaceae > Alistipes. Next base: position 2,220 of record JAFZEY010000212.1, read on the forward strand.
TACACTACCATTGCGGAAATATGCGCTTGTAAATGGAGCATTAGGCTTCATCTTGATCTCCTGCAAACGAGCATTCGCCATATTGCTTGCGAGTGCGTTGATGAGCGACAACTGCTCGGCGATGATGGTATTATTGTACTCCTTTGGCAAAGCCTTGCGCTTGATGAAGAGGGATGCACTTGTACCCTCCATCTCAGGATCCTCGAATACTGAGATAATAGGCTCCTTGTTGTCCGGCACTACGATAACCTCCTTCTGTGGAGCATCTGCAGGCGAAGCAGGAATATCGGCCATCAACTTCTGCAACTTAGCCTCTACCTCATCAACATTGATATCACCAACAATAACCACAGCCTGCAACTCAGGACGATACCACTTCTGGTAGAAGTTCTCGAGCGACTTGTGGTTGAACGACTTCAAACCATCGAGGTGACCGATAAGGTTGCGGTGCTCGTAGCGAGTACCCTTACCGATAGCCTTCAACATTGCGATTGTAGCACGCCACGACGCGCCATCACGCATACGCAACTCCTCCATAATAACGCCACGCTCGGCATCAATCTCCTTTGGCTGGAGAGCGATAAAGTGCGACCAATCGTGCAAGATAAGCATCGCTGTATCAACGATACCCGGACGGATTGTTGGAACATCCTTCAAGAGGTACTGTGTATAGTCCCACGAAGTACCTGCATTGAGGTTTGTACCAAACTTAACGCCAATAGTTTCGAGATA
>JAFZEY010000213.1 GCA_017560455.1 Alistipes sp.
ATAAGGAGTGTGCCATTCCGTATATCGATGGTGCGTATGCAACGGCCAACGAGATATCATACGACACATATCACGGATTAGCAACCGAGGCGAGCGCGGAGATAGAGAAGAACTTCGGTGCGGGTATTTTGTTCGATATTCACGGTCACGGACACTCTGTACAGCAGGTGGAGATTGGATATTTGACCAAGTCTTACGAATTGGCTGAAACAGACGAAACGCTTATGGCTGACGAAGGATATGTTAAACATTCGAGTATCTACTCGCTTGCGAAGAATAATAAAAATAATCTCTCGTTTGTCGATTTGATCCGAGGAGAGTTCTCTTTTGGCGATTACCTGTTTAGAGCAGGTCTTGCGTGTGTGCCATATTCAGGAAAGCTTAGTCCGGGTACTTCAACTTATTACAACGGTGGCTATATCACCAAATCTCAAGGTTCGAGAGATGAATCTGGCGGAACCGTAGATGCGATACAGCTCGAATTTGGAAGTACTGCACGCGCTTCGGATAGGCTTGCAGCAACAGCAGAAGCGGCGGCTACAGCTATAATCGAGTATGTGAAGAAGCATTACGCTGTAACAGGTCTCGATTAAAAATGCCCGAAGCACGCAGATGCATCTAAGGATGTAACTATCTATGTAGGTTCATCTGCGGAGGATATTCATTTCATCCAGAAGGCTGCTCATTAATCGATAGCAACACACTACAAGGTAGGAGGGACAAGAAATCCCTCCTACCTTTTTTATTGCTAAGTAGCAATAATAACCATAATTTTACTATCTTTGTGGCATATTGTGCCCCTATGGGGCAAGGTTACGGCAAACAATATAAACAAAACATACAAGAGATTTATGAATAACAAGATTGCAGCACTTATGTAGGAGGTCGAAACATTCGCACCCAAGTCGTTAGCGGAGGTCGAGGATTTCCGAATCAGAATGGTGGGCAAGAAGGGCGAGATGACCGCCCTTATGGAGGAGTTCAAGACTGTTGCTCCGGAGCAGAAACGAGAGCTTGGACAAAAGTTGAATGCCCTCAAAAATAGTATTTTGGCAAAGATTAACGAGCAGCGCGAGGTGCTCGAAAACCAGCAGGCTTCGGCTCCGCAGATTGACGATATGTCGCGCCCGGGTACAGCCGAACAACTCGGCTCGCGCCACCCGATATCACTCGTTAAGCAGGAGATTATCGATATCTTCTCGCGCCTTGGCTACACCGTAGCTGATGGTCCCGAGATCGAGGATGACAACCATGTATTCTCGCGCCTTAACTTCCCTATGGAGCACCCTGCACGCGATATGCAGGATACCTTCTTCGTGGAGAAGGCCGGTTCGGAGCCTTCGGCAGACGATGTTCTGTTGCGTACCCACACCTCATCTATCCAGGTGCGCACCATGCAGCAGCAGGAGCCGCCTATCCGCGTAATATGCCCTGGTCGTGTATTCCGTAACGAGGCTATCTCGTACCGCGCACACTGCATCTTCCACCAAGTGGAGGGCTTGTATATCGACAAGAATGTTTCGTTTGCCGATATGAAGCAGTCTCTCCTCTACTTCTCGAAGGAGCTCTTCGGCGAGAAGACCCAGATTCGTATGCGCCCATCGTACTTCCCATTCACCGAGCCTTCGGCCGAGTTGGATGTATCTTGTAACCTCTGCGGTGGCAAGGGTTGCCCGGTATGTAAGGGTACCGGATGGTTGGAGATTATGGGTTGCGGTATGGTTGATCCGAATGTCTTGGAGGCTAACGGTATCGACTCGAAGGTATATTCGGGCTTCGCATTTGGTATGGGAGTTGAGCGTATCGCAATGTTGAAGTTTGGCGTGAAGGACTTGCGCCTCTACTTCGAAAACGATGTGCGATTCCTCCACCAGTTCGACAGCGTTTTGTAAACAGTGAGTAGAGAGTAATTAGTAGAGAGTAGAGAGCAGAGAGTAGTTAGTAGAGGGTAGTTTTTGTGAAAAAGCTGGGTGTCATATTGGTCGTGGCGTTGCTCTGTTGCGGATTTATTCCACAACACAAAGCAGTACGCAAGAGTGTGCCACAAAAAACAGTCTCGGAGCTCTATGCCGAGGCGATAAAGCACTCGACAATACACCACGACACTATTGCTGCGATGACGGCTATAGAGGCCTTGTTACAGCAGGATTCGAACTATGCCCCCGCGCTAAATCTGCTCTCACGCCTGACACGAGTAGCGAAGAATGCGGCCGAGTATGCTGAAAAGGCCTATAAGTCGGATACTACGAACCGCTACTACCTGGAAGATTATGGAAATGCCCTCATTCAAGCGAATGAGTATGGCAAGGCTATACCTATCTTCAAGAAGGTGGTTGTCAAGAGCACTGAGCCCGACCACTATCGTATTCTGGCTCTTCTCCTCGACAACAATAAGAAGACGACAGAGGCCGTGTCGGTACTCGACACTGCGGATTTGCGCTTTGGGCGTATCCCGCAACTCGGTCGTCTGCGCCAATACTTCCTCTTGAAGACGGGCCAGACTCTCGCTGCCGAGGCCGATGCCCGCAACGCAGTGGAGAAGGCTCCTTATCTCGCCGAGAATCATATTGCGCTCGCCGAGATATATGCCATAATGCGCCGTGACTCGTTGGCCATCGTCTCTTTCAAAAATGCTATCGCCATAGACAGCCTTGCCATTGAGCCGTGGGCTGCATTTGCCGATTATTACCAAAAACGCGGCAATAAGGGGAGCTATCTAACCATCTTGGAGCGTATCATCAATAGCAATCAAGTGCCACTGAAGAGTAAAATAGAGGAGTGGAAAATGCTCACAAACGACATTAACTCCTACCGCAGATTCTATTCGCAGTATGATACAATCATAAAGCAGCTGTATATCCACCACCCCGAAAGCAAGGAGGTGGCGATACTCTATATTCAGCACCTTATAGCCTCGGGTAAAATAAAGGAGTCGCTCACCTTATGTAAGCAACTTATCGATTACAAATCGCCAAAGATTGAGGATTTTACTCGCATAATAGAGATCGAGAACCATCTCAACCGCCCCGACTCGGTACAACGATACACAGATCTTGCATTGAAGGCCTTTCCGAACAACATCGAGCTGCTCCATATGCGAGGAGCTTTGGCTCTGCAAGGTAAGGAGTACGACAAGGCTATCGGCTTCTATAATGAGGCGCTGCGCCACACCGACAACGACACACTGCGCAGCTCGCTCTGGGGTGCAATAGGCGATGTCGAGCACCAGCGTAACGACAAGAAACGCAGCTATAAGGCCTACGAGAAGGCCTTGCGATGCTTTGCCGATAATGCAACTGCACTGAACAACTACGCCTACTTCCTGAGTCTGGACAATAGCAAGCTCGAGCGCGCATTGACAATGGCTACACGCGCCAATGAGGTGTCTAAAAATAACGCCACATTCCTCGACACAAAGGCATGGGTGCTCTATAAACTCGGGCGCTATGCCGAAGCCAAGAAGGTGATGCAGCAGGCACTCTCGCTCGACAGCTCATCTTCGCACGAGTACGCCCTGCACTATGGCGACATTCTGCACGCACTCGGCGAGGAGTTTATGGCGAAGACCTATTGGCGTAAAGCATTGGAGCGCGGAGCCGACAAAGAGGAGATCGAGAAACGATTTCTGCCCAACAAGACAAACGATAAAAAGTAGCGAACAATGAAGAGAATCTCAATATTGATTATATCGCTACTTGCGTTGGTCACCTCCACAATGGCTCAAACAAGCAAGATCGAGCAGCAGAAGAAGGCCATTGCCAAGCTCGAACGCAGCATTGCACAAGAGGAGAAGCAGCTGGCACAACTCAAAAAGAATAAGGCATCAGCCGAGAAGCAGGTGCGCTCACTAACAAAGCAAATAGAGAAGCGCAACGCCCTAATCAACGAGACAACACGCCAAATAAAGCAACTTACAGCCGAGGTTACCGCCTCCGAGAAACGACTGAAGTCGCTCGGCGGACAACTCTCCGACCTCGAAGATAATGCACGCGAGATTGTGCGTGCCGCATATCGCAACTTCCGCTATCAGAGCTACCTCACATATCTGTTTTCGGCAAAGTCTTTTGCCGAGATGGCAAGACGCGTGGCAATGTTACGCGTGGCCACAGAGTACCGAATAGCGCAAATAAAGCGCGTTTCGGCCGTGCGTAGCGATGTGCAGAAGGAGCGCAATACCCTCACCAAACGCCGTGAGGAGCTCTCCGCAACAAAGCGCCGCCTCGACAAACAACGCGCCAACCTGCGTGCCGATATGACGGCAGCAAAAAAGACCATCAGCACCATGTCGAGCAAGGAGCAGAGCGTTCTCCGCTCGAAGATGGAGCACGAGGAGAAGCTGAATGCTGCCATAAAGCAACTCCGCAAACTTACCAAGGGAAATAAGGCTGGCGCATCGTTCTCGGCAAGCACTACGGCGCTCAACCTTCCTGTTGTTGGAGGTAAGGTTAAGAGATATAAGGGCAATATGGCCGAAATTACGGGCAACGAGGGCGCATCGGTAGTATCTGTATATGAGGGTAAGATTGTCGATATAAAGCGTAATAAGGTCAATAATAAGTATGATGTGTATATCGCTCACGGCGAGTATATCACATCGTATGCCAACCTCTCGGCCGTGTCGGTGGCAAAGGGTGCCGTCATGCAAAAGGGCGGTAAGATCGGCACTATCGGCTCGGCTGTGAATATCTCGACAATGGAGATGGAGTATAAGATCGTCTTCGGCATCTACGCCCCATCACCTGATGTGAAACTATCGGCTGCCAACTGCTTCAAGAAGTAGACATAAGGCGCCTATAGAGCCATAAAATAGAACGATAAAAGAGATTAGCAGATGTGCTAATCTCTTTTTATATATAGTAAAACCATCTCTCAAATAGTGGCTAAAAACTGTCTTTTAGGCTGATAAATGTAAGGCAAACAAGAAACCGAGCCCGCAGCATACTTGGCGCACCGCCACCAGAAAATGTGAGGAAAAATTGTATAAAAAGAGATTTTACAAGGCACAAGAAAAGAGCCATTGCGCAGCATACTTAGCGTATGTGAGCAATCGGATATAAAAAAGCCTCACAAATACCCACCTAAAAACAAAAAGGAGTTGCGAAAACCGTAACCCCATACACAAAAAGTCGTCAATGATTGAGCTCAAAGGCTACCCTAGAACCACAAAAATTCTTTTTTAGGCGGCAAATATAAGGCGCACAAAAAACCCACCGCGCAGCATACTTAGCGTATGTGAGCAGGTGGGTTATTGCAGGGCAACGAAATAGTTGCCCCTAAAAATGTATTTTTAATTACATTTTCTTGCCGACATTAGTCTTCTTCGCAACCTTCGCCGAAGCAGCCTTAGTAGCAGCAGCCTTTGGAGCCTTTGCCTTAGGAGCCTTTACTACGGTAGCGTCCTCAACAGCATCGGTAGCCTTCTTCGCACGCGAACGGCGAGTCTTAGGCTTAGCCTCTGCAGCAGGAGCAGCAGCAGGTGTTACACCGAGAGTGTATGCCTCGTTGAAATCAACGAACTCGATGATACACATATCTGCACCGTCACCCAAACGGAAGCCGGTCTTGAGGATACGGGTATAACCGCCTGGACGCTCAGCAATCTTTGGAGCGATTGTGCGGAACAACTCGGTAACTGCCTCCTTCTGCTTGAGGTACGAGAATACGATACGGCGCGAGTGTGTTGTATCCTCCTTTGAGCGAGTTACGAGTGGCTCAATGAACTGACGAACAGCCTTTGCCTTCGCAACAGTAGTTTCAATACGCTTGTGGAGAATCAACGACGATGCCATATTCGACAACATCGCCTTGCGGTGACCCGCCTGACGGCCGAGGTGATTGAAATTCTTATTGTGTCTCATAATTATTCTTTATCAAGTTTGTAAATTGATACATCCATTCCGAACTTCAAGTCGAGCGATGCCAACAAAGCGTCGAGCTCTGTGAGCGACTTCTTACCGAAGTTACGGAACTTGAGAAGGTCATTGCGATTGAGCTTTACCAAATCACCAATGGTCTCCACATCTGCTGCTTTGAGGCAATTGAGGGCACGAACGCTCAAGTCCTTGTCCACCAACTTTGTCTTGAGCAATTGTCGCATGTGCAACTCTGGCTCGTTCAACTCAACCTCCGACGATACCTCATCGAGGTTGATTGTCATCTTCTCGTCAGAGAAGAGCATAAAGTGCTGGATAAGAATCTTAGCAGCCTCCTTCAAAGCCTCCTTTGGCTTGATGGAACCATCGGTTGTAATCTCAAGGTTCAACTTCTCGTAGTCGGTACGCTGCTCGACACGATAGTCCTCACGCGAATACTTTACATTCACGATTGGAGTGTGGATCGAGTCGATTGGCAACAAACCAAACTCTGCATTTGCAGGAGTGTTCTCCTCAGCAGGAACATAACCACGACCCTTACCAATAGTGATGGTAAGCTGCATCTTTGTACCAGGTGCGAGGTGGCAGATAACCAACTCAGGATTGAGAACCTTGAACGAGGACAAGAAGTTCGAGATGTAACCTGCTGTGAGCTCGGTTACACCAGCTACATTGATAGTAGCCTGCTCGAAATCCTGGTTCTCGACAGTGCGAATGAAGCGGATCTGCTTAAGATTCAAGATGATATCCAACATACCCTCCATTACGCCCGGAATAGCGGCAAACTCATGGTCGACGCCGGCAACCTTAACGGTTGTGATAGCGTAACCCTCCAAAGAAGAGAGCAACACTCGGCGTAAAGCATTACCTATGGTCATCGCATAGCCCGGCTCCAACGGACGAAACTCAAACTTTCCGAACGATGCTGTCGATTCTAATACGATTACCTTCTCAGGTCTTTGAAATGCTAAAATTGCCATAATTTACTGTGTGTTATTAGTTACTATTTAGAGTACAACTCGACAATGAACTGCTCCTTGATGTTCTCAGGAATCTCCTCACGCTCGGGACGATGCAAGAACTTACCGCTCATCGATGCGCCGTCCCACTCGAGCCACGAGTAGCGGCTCTTAGAAGCACCTGCCAACG
>JAFZEY010000214.1 GCA_017560455.1 Alistipes sp.
ACTTCGTGGTATGAGGATTATGCAAACAACAATGGTACAGCTCTCGAAGGTGGTGCAATCTATGTGAATGCAGTTGGTGGTGAGCCGGTAGTTACTGTTGATGGTGTTGAGATGGCTGTTGTTGATGGTAAGGTTTCGGGCGTAGCTTCGGGCACACACAATGTCGTTGTTACAGTCAATGGTCAGGAGTGTGTAAATCGTTCGATTGTTGTTACATCAATTCCTTCGGTAAATGCAACTATTCGTACTTCGTACTCAAGCAACGGTACAGTATCTAAGTCTAACAGCATCGACGGTAAGGAGTTGCAGTTGACTGCAACATTGAGCGATGCATCATTCCCTGCAAGCCTCGTATCATCTTGTCAGGCTGTTTATGGCTCGAACACTGTAAACCTCACACTTGGCAGCACAAGCAAGCTCAGCGTTGCTGTTGGTGAGTACAACTGCTATGCAAAGGTAACCCTTGCAAATGGCTATGTAGCAACTTCGGCAGCATACACAACTTGCGTTACAGGTATTCCATACTCGTTCCAGTTCTACAAGTCGAGCGATGCCGCAGTTGATGCAGCGGGTTGGACTCGTAATGGTGATGCTTCTATCAAAATGGAACTCCTCACATTGAAGGAGGGTGGTCTTGCTGGTAGCGATAGCGGTTGGGCGTCTTCGCCTGCATACTACATCCCATCATCGCTCTCGGTTAGCGTGACTTTGCAGTCGAAGTATTATGTTTCTAAAGCGATTTCTCCGGATGGACAGAAAGCAATATTGTATGTTGGTGCAACATCGTCGGCTACCACATCTTCGGGCTCGGCTCAGTCGATTCAGCTTAGTGGAACAAATAATACATCTTCAGGCGAGAAGTGGACAAGCAATACTGTTACTGTTAGTATGCCTGCAGGTAAGCAGTACACTTCAATTAACCACAACGGTGCCACATATAGAACTGGTTCTCGTATCTATGTAGCAACATATAGTATTCAGTACTAATAGTTGCTAATACTTATACACTCCGCCCCGCTTTCGAAGTGGGGCGGAGCTTTTTTTGAGGGGGATGGGGTGGAATAGGATTAGATAGGACTTGATAGGACTTGATAGGACTTGATAGGATAGGATGTTCTTTCCTATGATATCCTATCAAGCACCGTAGGTGCGCATCCCATCACATCCTATCAAGCCGACAAAGTCGGCGCATCCCATCGAATCCTATCAATCCGATAAAGTCGGCGCATCCCATCGAATCCCATTAAGCCGACAAAGTCGGCGCATCCCATCAAATCCTATCAATCCGATAAAGTCGGCGCATCCCATCACATCCTATCAAGCCGACAAAGTCTTCGCATCCCATCGAATCCCATCAAGCCGACAAAGTCGGCGCATCCTATAAAGTCCTATCCAATCCCATCAACTCCTATAAAAATCAAAAAAAAATCGCCTAAAATTTGCCCAATACCCATAATTGCTTTATATTTGTAACTATGGGAGCATTAGGAGTGAATACCGGAGGCTATCGCAAATTGAAGGTTTACCGTAAGACCGAGGTTATATATGACCTCACATACTATTTCTGCAAGAAGTATCTCAAATTGGGTGACCGCACCATAGACCAAATGGTACAAGCTGCTCGTTCTGGTAAGCAGAATATCGTGGAGGGCAACGAGGTTGCCGAAACATCAGCTGAAACAATGCTGAAGCTTTTTGGTGTCGCACGAGGTAGCTTGCAAGAGTTGTTGATTGACTACGAGGACTATCTGCGAGTCCGCAATTTGCGATTGTGGGCAGATGATTCCAAAGAGGTAGATGCTATGCGAAGGATTGGTATAGAGCACGAAGATAGTGCCTTCTTTCTTGAATTGGCGCAAACTCGTAGTGATGAGGTGGTTGCCAATATGGTTATTGTGCTTATTTATCAGGCTGATGCCCTGCTTAATGGCTATATCAATAGGAAGTATAACGACTTTTTGAGAGAGGGTGGTTTCCGCGAGAAATTAACACGAGAACGAAAACAAAATAGGGGATAGTAGATCCTCTTTCCTATGATCTCCTATCAAGCACCGTAGGTGCGCATCCCATCACATCCTATAAAGCCGACAAAGTCGGCGCATCCCATCAAATCCTAAAAATATAACTTTTCCGTTTTCGGTTTTCCGTTTTAATCCTGCTACGCAGGCTTTTCTTCCTTGCGGCTCGGAAAAGTATAAATAAATTTACTTTTTCGCTCGCTCCGCATCGTCAGTTCCGTTTTTTTTCTTATCTTTGCGCAGTTTATGAATTAAGAAAGTCTCTTTGAAGTTATGTTGAGCAGAAGAGTTCTAAGAACAAAGGTTGTAAAGGCTGTCTACGCACATACTCAGTGCGAGGATATTACTCCCGTAGCAAGCGAGAAAAATCTCGTTCTTTCGATTGACCGTGCCTACGACCTCTATTTCCATCTACTCGCCCTCGTTCCCGAGATTGCAGAGTATGCTGCCGAGCGTATCCGCATCGGCGAAAATAAGAAGTTGCCTACATACGATGACTTGCACCCAAATCGCAAGTTTATTGAGAATAAGGTTGTTGCGCGCCTTTCGGAGGATGAGGCCTTGCAGGTGGAGTTGAAAAACCGCAAGCTCTCGTGGAAGAATAACCGCGACCTTATTGTGGCGCTCTACAATGCTCTTGTCCGTCAGCCGTTCTATCAGAAGTATATGGCGTCGGATGAGCGTTCATTCCGCGAGGATGCACAGCTCGTGTCGGATATCTATATGACGATGCTCGAGGAGTTCGAGCCACTCGAGTCGGCATTGGAGGAGCAGTCGGTGTTGTGGAATGACGACCTCGGCTTCCTCTTGACAATGGTGTCGCGCACCATTTTGTCTATGCGCGAGAAGCAGGAGGCCATCAAACTCTTGCCGCAGTTCAAGAGCGAGGAGGATCTCGACTATGCTAAGTCGCTTGTGCGTTATGCAATAGCGGGATACGACCGCATCACACTCCTGCTCGATAACTATATGAGCAATTGGGATATCGAGCGCGTGGCGTTGATGGATAAGATTATCCTCGTTACCGCAATTGCCGAGGCCGAGAACTTCCCTTCGATACCTACACGCGTAACAATGAACGAGTATATCGATATTGCCAAGTGTTACTCTACCGAGTCGAGTGGCAGCTTTATCAACGGTGTGCTTGATAAGATTATTACCGCTCTTACCCAAGAGGGCAAGATTGTGAAGTCCGGTAAGGGCTTATTGTAAAAAATGGCAAAAAGATTAAAGATAAATAACTAAAACTTTATTAAAACTATGATTACACTTTTACAAGCTGCAGCAGGTGCAGCACCGGCAGGTTTGGCAGGCGGCAACTGGTCGTTCTGGGTTATGATTGTCGCAATGATCGCAATTATGTACTTCTTTATGTGGCGTCCTGAGTCGAAGCGTCGTAAGGAGATGCAGAAGTTCCGCGATGGCTTGAAGTCTGGCGATAAGGTTATCACTGCAGGCGGTATCTACGCAGTAGTAAAGAAAGTTGACGAAACTACACTCCTCATCGAGGTAGATAGCAATGTCACTCTCCGTATTGACAAGAATATGGTTGTGGCTGCTCCAGAGAGCAAGTAAAAATCGTTCTGATTGGCTCTTTTTGTACAAGTCTGCGGATAGTAAAATGCTCACATAGGTCTACTATGCTCCGCTTTTACTACCTTGCCTTGCACAAAAA
>JAFZEY010000215.1 GCA_017560455.1 Alistipes sp.
CCCTCGTTGTCGGTAACGGAGAGGATGAAGTCGTGAAGCTTCAGGCTTGAACCACTCACACCCTGCAAGATACCCAAGAACATGGTAATCGAGAGATTAACCTTCGTCTTATTCAAGACATCCTCGGCAACTGCGAAGTTGAGGTCGCGCAACGGCTGCTCAACATCGATGTATGTGCCCGGATTTGTCGAGTCGTACGACTGCTTAGGGTAGCACAAATTCAAGATGTTGCACAAGCCTACACCTGCCAACTGATCGGGAGTAAGAACCTCCGAATTGATCTCGCACAACAACTCCTTGATACCCTTCTCGGCCACAATCTCCAAATCCACAGTCAAATCAGGGTTGATGGCATAACGCTGCGAGAAGTCGTAGCCTGCCCAGATAATGTCCGGAGCACCAACGGTTGTACCAGGCTCGCCACCGCCCGTATTATCTTTCCACTCCTCCTCAACTACGAGGTCGGCAACATTGCAAGGGATAACCTCGTCGGTCACCCAATCGCGAATTGTTACACCAATCTTGATATTACCCTCGGTTGCGTGCTCGATGTAGAGGTGAATCTTACTGTGCTGTCCTACCTTCACATTCTGCACCATCTTATTCATCTCGACATCCTTGAAATTGACCTTATCGGCAGCATATTTGCCTTTGATGTTCAACTCGATGGTGTTGTTGCTCTGCGGTGCGTGGAAGAATCCTGCACGGCTCTCCGAGAGCGCGAATACCAAGTTGCCGCTACCCACATTTACAGTGGTAGTGGTCTCGTTGTCAAGGCGCTCCAAGAGGTCGGGAGCATAGGTAATGGTAACCTTTATCTGCATCAACGAGCATACAATCTCCGAGAGGGTTGTGGTCTCGTCACGCACAATCTTAAATGCTCGGCTTGCACCATATACAGGGGCATCCCACGCTGCGCTCGGAACCTCTCCCGACTGAACCTTGAAGATATAGTCGCCTATTTTGAGCTCTATATTTTCGGTTGGACGCTCGCTATACTTGAACGACTTTACAACTTCACCCTCGTCGTTGATAATCGAGCAGATGAAATTGCCCGCATCAACCGAAGTACGGGTTGCAACCGACGGATCGACACCACCATTCGAGTCGTTCTCATCGACGCGGCAATCTACAACGAGTTGCGACACCGAGAGTGTTCCCTTGTTCGAAATCTCTACAACACCCTCGTTATTGAACGAAATCTTCTCCTCGGCACAGCCTGCGGCCAAAAGTGCAACGAAGAGTGCTACTGCTGTGAATTTTACAATTTTCATATCTTTAAGTTTTTCTTATTATTCGTCAATTATGCATTTTCGTTCAACTCAAACTCCTGCTCTACAACCTCAACGAGCTGGCCGTCGAAGGTCACATCGACCTTTGCATTACCTGCGGTAGAGAGGTCGAACAATACGGTATGACGCGTTGTCGATTTGAGTGTTACGACTGTTTCGAATGTTGATGCCTTACCCGTCTGGCTCACAGCCTCGCAGGTAACCTTCACATTGCCGGCATTGAGGAAGAGCAACTCCTCCTTTGCAGCATCCCACTCGATGTTCTTCACCTTGAAGGTTCTCTGCGGGAAGTAGCCCTTGAAGTTATCCGTAGCCTCGATTGCAACAATCGAATTTTGGAGTATAACCTCGATATAGGCCTCGGCCGTAAGTCCGTACATCGGCACCTCGACGCTTGTCGAGCCTTCGTAGTAGGCCTTCGACCAACCCTCAACACCCTTTTCACCATAGGAAAGGGTTATTGCGTAAGGCGCAGAGATAAATCTGAGCCCCTCATTTGCTGTGTTAAACTCGGCAAGTGTTGCCCAGGTCTGAGTTTTGCCGTCTCCGACAATCTCCACCTTCAAATTCTCGGCAGCAGGAGCGTCAGCAAGGATAAATCGGCCCTCGGTCGAATCTGTCACCTCGCTGCGAGTTGCAGCGTTGATGGCAATCGAGCCAATCTCTGCCGTATTGTCGCCCTCATTTGTGTGGCACGCAGTTGCTACAACTGCAAGTGTTATTGCAAAAAGTATCTTTCTCATCTCTTGTACTCCTATTTAGCGATTGAAACCTTGATGTTATCGACATATATAGCGCACTCGTTGTTATTGATACCATCGTAGACCATCGAGGTAAACGGATAGAAACAGATGCGTGAGCTATTTGTCATCTCGTACATCTCGGCCGAATAGGTCGGGAATGTCGAACCAAAGTCGTCAAGTGTGTATTTCGACATCATATTGAATACGGCCCAGGTAGTACCGAAGTCGTTGAGTGTGGTCAAGTACTCTATCGGTCCGAGTGGGTTTATACTGAACGATTCAGTACCCGTAGGGATACCATCAATGACACCAGGCGTAGTGTGTGAAGCCAAACCGATGCTCATAATCTCCTGACCGCTGAAATCGTCTTTGTACTCAACACCTCCTGCATCGAACTGAACACGAAGTTTAACCGAAGCACCATCCTTGAGGTTGCTCAATGTCGGAGTGTCGAGACGACCGTGGTGGTAAGAGGCAAATTGCATATAGATTTTAACCACCTGGTAGCGCACATTTATACGCGGACAAGTGCCCACACCGAGCATAAAGCGCGCTGCATTCCATCCCTTATGGCTCATATAGTTGTCGAGCGATACACCCGGCTGATTACGCTCGCTTTCAGCCTTATCGTTGTCACCATAACTCTCGCCCGCAGTATGGATGCACGAGAAGTCCTCAAAGAGGAGGTATGGAACGGTCAATGCAGGAATCACATTTACACCTGCACCCAGATTCGAAGGCATTGTGAAGGTCGAGCTAACAATTGCACTCTTGCTCTCGAAGGTTGCGGTGAATGTCTGGCCCTTATAGTGATCGAATGCCGAAGCGCCATCGGCCAAATAGTCGTACCGATTTTGCTCGTTTGCCACGAAGACGATATTTCTGCCATCGCTTGTGGTGATGGTTATCTTCTCAATATCCTCGCCGAGGTTGTTTGTGCCTATCGAGAATCGGAGTGTAGGTCGCACCTGCGGAACGCTCAATGCAAGCGGTGTGATATGGCCTGCAAGACACTCCTTTTCGAGAGATATGGTCTTCTCGACAGACTCGCGGCCATCGACACCGATAGCAACCAACTTCACATCGCCCGAGATTGTCTGTGGAAGAATCACACCCCAAACGGCATCTCCGACATCTGCACCATCGGCACAATCTATAACAAGCTCATTCGAGCCGTTAGAGAGGGTTGCTGCAGCATCGACACTCTTCACATCGACCGATACGGTACCTGTAACCGATGTTGGGAATGTAAAGAGGAGCTTGCTAACCCCGACACCCAAGTCATTCTTCGCGATGCTCACCTTCAAGGTGTGCATCTTGTGCTGGAAATCGATATTAAGATTATTAATCTTATCCGTTGCAAGAGCCTCAGCCTCTGTCGGCGTAGCAACCAAAATATCGTATGCTCCATTAAAAACATCGCCCTGCTGGTGGGCAGGGATTGTGTAGGTCGCCTTTCCGTCAGCGCAGCTCTCCGGCATAGGCGATACCGCATAGTAGGTGTACTCACCCTCCAACTCGTTGGTGTCAGCCGTAAATATCGCCGACTGCAACGAGAGCAGATAGTACATCATCGAAAACTTAACTCCATCAAGGCCCGAACCGCCCATCTTACTCTCTGCCCATAAAGCAAAGGTATCGCCCTCGATCCACGAAGCCTTGCCCTCGTTGTCGATTGCTGTACGGATGATGCCGATTGGCAAACCAATCGAGAGATTGGATTGAGCAACGGTCGCCTCGCCCTCGCCACTCTCCACGCGCTTCGAACAAGCGGAGAGGAGTGCAAGTGCTACCACCATCGCAATAAGGTAAAATTTCTTCATAGTTTCCCGTTTTAAAACGGCACAAAAATAAGAGAGTTATATTTTATATAAAAATATTTTCAACGAACACCCTCTTTCCTTCAATGAACTCACCCCTCAAAAAGGAAAAGAGGTTGTCCAAACCAAATCGGACAACCCTTTCTCGTTACGAAATTTAGCACTCTTTTTACTTCAAGTACTTGTCTAACCAGCCGAAGAACTCTCGGTTCCAAACGATTGAGTTCTGTGGCTTGAATACCTGGTGAGCCTCGTTCTCGAACGATATCAAGCGTGCAGGAATATTGCGCAAGCGTGCCGCAGTGAATGCCTCGAGCGACTGCAAATATGGTACGCGATAATCCTTCTCGCCGGTGATAATAAGGATTGGAGTATCCCACTTATCGACAAACTTGTGAGGCGAGTTTGCGTATGAACGCATAGCTACCTTATTCTTCTTATCCCAATAAGAGCCTCCGTAGTCGTTGTTTACGAAGAAAAGCTCCTCGGTATGGCCATACATCGACTCGAAATTGAAAATTCCGCAGTGAGCGATAAAGGCCTTAAAGCGCTTGTTGTGGTGACCTGCGAGGTAGAATGACGAGTAACCGCCATACGAAGCACCAACACAACCCAAATGCTCCTTGTCGCACCACTTCTCCTTCGCTACATCATCAATAGCAGAGAGGTAGTCCTTGATGTTCTGACCCGAGTAGTCACCCGAAATCTGATCCACCCACGCCTGGCCGAACGAATCCACACCACGGCGGTTAGGCGCTACGACAACATAGCCCTGTGCTGCCATAAGTTGGAAGTTCCAGCGGTAGCTCCAAGACTGCGACAACGGACCCTGAGGACCACCCTTGCAGTAGAGCAATGTAGGATACTTCTTTGTAGCGTCGAAATCAGGTGGAAGAATAACCCATACGAGCATCTGCTTGCCATCGGTAGTCTTAACCCAACGCTTCTGCACCTCGCCCATCTTGATATTCTCATAGATGAAATCGTTCACCGAAGTAATCTTTGTCATCTCGCTGGTTTCGAGGTTGATATCGAAAATCTCAGGTGCCATCGAAAGGGTCATCACCGCACCGATGCAACGGCCGTTATTGATCTCGAACGACTTGACATCGTGGTCACCCTTTGTGAGAACCTCCACATCGCTCTTACCATCGGCTGCTACGCGGCAAAGCTGCTGTGTAGCATAGATTGATGAGAGGAAGTACAATGTGTCGTTGCCAACCCACGCCACCTCGGTTGCGTTATGATCGAACTTCGATGTGAGATATACCACCTTGCCTGTTGCAGTGTCGTATACCATAAGACGCTCCTTGTCGGCCTCGTTACCCGGACGCTCCTGCGAGCGAAAGGCAATCTTGGTGCCGTCAGGCGACCATACAGGATATTTGTCGTAGCCAACAAATGCGAACTCGGCGTTACCCTTGCAGATATTCTTTGTAGCACCACTTTCGAGGTCATAAACAAAGACATCCGAGTCGGTAGATACGGCATACTCGGTACCTGTCAAAGGCTTGCAGGTATAGGCAAGCTGCTTGCTATCAGGACTCCACGCAACCTCTGCGTGGTCGAAATATGGAGCAATCGGAGCATCCCAAGCGGCATCCTTACCAAGGATATCCTTGCCCTCGCCAACACCATTTGCCAATAAATCGGCAACAAAGATATGGAGATAGTCGCCCTTATCCCAATAGTTCCAATGGCGCACCATCAAGTCGTCGTAGATACGAGCCTTCGACTTCGACATATCATCGTATACATCTGCCGAATTGATATCCTTGGCATGAACATACTGAGTGTAGTA
>JAFZEY010000023.1 GCA_017560455.1 Alistipes sp.
ATCTTCAACTTCATCTATTGGAACTGCTCGTTTATCCGTATGGGTACAAGCGGTTTGACAGCCCAGGCCTACGGAGCCGGCGATTTCCACGAAACTACGGCAATGCTTGTTCGCGCCGTGGTGATATCGTTAGTGATGAGTGCCTTGGTTCTGCTATTCCAAAAGCCGCTCGGCGAGTTATCACTCTGGCTTATGGGCGGAGATGAGACCGTTGCCGCCTACTTCTACGCTCGAATTTGGGCCGTACCTGCCGGAATTCTCCTATTCGGACTCTACGGTTGGTTTATCGGTATGCAGAACGGTGTTATTCCGATGGCTGTATCCATCACCGTAAACGGCCTTCATATTTTGTTCGGTTGGTGGTTTGTATATTCGTTCAACCTCGGCATCGTAGGTATCGCCTACGCCTCGGTGGTATCGCAGTGGATAGGCCTTATATTGGCGACGATATTGATTATAATCTTCTTCCGCAAGACTATGCGACCTATCGTATTGCGCGAGGTGTTGGATTTATCCTCGATGAAGAGATTCTTCAAGGTCAATGGCGACATCATCGTGCGCACCTTCTGCAATGTCGGCGTCTACACCTTCTTTGCTGCGGCATCGAATAAGATGGGTGAGGGCGGAAGTTGTGATGCAGCAGTGTTGGCAGTAAACTCCACACTAATGCAACTACTGATGCTCTTCTCCTATATGAACGACGGATTCGCATACGCAGCTGAGGCTATGACGGGTCGCTTTATCGGCGCGAAGGATATCTTCTCGCTTAAAAAGTGCTTACGCTACTGCGTTGTATGGACCTTCGCCACCGCAATTATCGCCATTGCACTCTACCTTGCCGGTTGGGAGTGGTTATTCACATTCTTCCTTGGCAATGGTTCAGAGCAGGAATTAGCTACCGTTTTGGCTGTGGCAAAGCGATATTTAGGTTGGATTATCGTGATCCCTATCTTTGCTGCCCTGCCATTTATGTTGGATGGCGTCTATGCTGGAGCAACACTTACAAGAGCGATGCGCAACTCGATGTTGGGCGCGACAATCATATTCTTCTGCGTATATTATACGCTAAAACCATTCGTAAACAACGATGCATTGTGGTTTGCATTTCTTCTCTATATCATTCTGCGCCTAGTGTTGCAGTACTTTATGGCAGACAGATTGCGAGATATTTACCGACAAATAGAAAAATAGGACGACCAAAGTGGTCAAATTTAGAATAGATTTTTTAACTTTGCACTTACGAAAAACTCATCATAAAATGAAACAGAGAGTTACCCTTAACGACAAGACCTTCGAGGTGATGATTCCTGCCGAGGAGATCGACCAGGCTGTAGCAAAAGTTGCCGAGAAGTTAAATGAAGATTACGCT
Organism: Alistipes sp.; assembly: GCA_017560455.1. Classification (GTDB taxonomy): domain Bacteria; phylum Bacteroidota; class Bacteroidia; order Bacteroidales; family Rikenellaceae; genus Alistipes. The sequence goes on from JAFZEY010000023.1 coordinate 1,370, forward strand.
TCAACCGAGAAGGCTCCTATCTTTGTAGGAGTATTGAATGGCTCGTATATGTTCCTTGCCGACCTCGTTCGCAAGACAACATTCAACAACGAAATCACCTTTGTACAGATCTCTTCGTACGAAGGAATACAATCGACAGGTACCATAAAGCAGAAGCTCGGTATCGATTTCGACATCGAGGGACGCGACATTATCATTGTCGAGGATATTGTTGAGACAGGCCACAGCATCAACCATATGCTCAACTACATCAAGTCGTTCAAACCTAACTCGGTGGAGGTTTGCACCCTCTTCTTCAAGCCTGAGAAGTATCTCTACGACATGCCTATCAAGTACTGCGCAATGGAGATTGGCAACGAATTCATCGTGGGCTATGGCTTGGACTACGACCAGATTGGTCGCAACCTCAAAGATATCTATGTTTTAGCAAATGACTAACGAAGCAGTATTGGAGGGTGGCTACAAATTGCCACTCGTAGAGGATTTCTATACCATTCAGGGCGAGGGCTTCCACACCGGTAAGCCCGCCTATTTTATCCGCCTTGGAGGTTGTGATGTGGGTTGTGCGTGGTGCGATGCCAAGTACACCTGGAATCCTCGTATGTACCCTCCGACTGCCATAGAAGAGATTGTCGGTCGTGCCGTTGAGTGCGCAGCACAATCTATTGTCATCACAGGAGGAGAGCCACTACTCTACCCTCTTGGACCGCTTACCGCGCTTCTCAAAGAGCGAGGTTTGGCCATCTTCCTCGAAACATCGGGCTCGCACCCATTCTCGGGCGAGTTCGATTGGGTATGTCTTTCACCGAAGCGCAAGTCCGCACCTCTTGATGAGGCGTATGGTCGCGCACACGAGTTGAAGGCCATCATTCAAAGCGAGGAGGATTTGGCGTGGGCCGAGGAGTGCGCTGCGAAGGTTAGCGAGAAGTGTCTGCTCTTCTTACAGCCCGAGTGGAGCGTTGCCGAGAAGATTATGCCTACACTTGTGGAGTACGCCAAGCGCAATCCGCGTTGGAGCATCTCGATACAGAGCCACAAGTATATGAGAATACCTTAATCTGCAAGGCGATGAAATTGGGTGGTAATATCGGTAAAAGAGTTGAAAAAGGCATCAGCAAGGGCAAGGAGTATGCGTGGCGCATAATCATCGGCACCGCTATTGCCATCGGCCTTATTCTTATTGGTCGCCCCCTCTTCTCGTTGATAAAGACCTCTATCGAAATACGCCAACTCAACAAAGAGAAGGCTATCTACGAAGCGAGTATCCGCCGTGACAGCCTTCTAATCGAGAATCTTAAAAATGATGAATTCTTGGAGCAGTATGCTCGCGAGAAATACTTTATGCAGGCCAAAGGCGAGCAGGTATTTATCGTAGAATAGTCATTTAGAAATGGGAGTATCCTCCCCAACCTGCCGAACTATACAGCACCTCGCCATTATCTTGCTCGATGCCTATATGATAGACATCGCAGTTGGGCTTTGTTATTCTACCTATATTATATAAAGGTGCGCCAAACTTCCTTTCAAAGCGCTTTGCCAACTCTTCGGCCTGACTCTTATCTACCGTAATAAGGAGTTTGTAATCTTCGCCTCCACCGAAGGCGTCACTCCACTTTGCACCCTTCGCAACGGGGAGCGCAGATACGATGGCCGATTTCTTCGACTCATCGAGGATATGTTGTAGGTCGGAAGCGACACCATCCGAGATATCGCACATTGCGTGGACAGCCTCCTGCTTGCCTAACCACTCTCCCTCAAGCACTTGCGCCTCAGGCATCAAGTGAATCTTGGCATTTCGAGTGCGGAGTTTTTCGGCAAGAACATCGCGCAAACCTGCAGCCGATGCGCCTAACTCGCCCGTAACCATCACCACATCGCCAACCTTTGCACCCTTGCGGCGTTTGATATTCGCTTTCGGAGCGCGACCAATGGCTGTAACACTCACACAAACACCCGACTCGGACTTTGTAGTGTCACCACCAACGAGTTTTACTCCATATTTTTTAGAGGCCGCATAATAGCCTTTCATAAAATCTTCCGACCACTCTCCAAATCGCTCTTCTGGGAGTGCCAACGATAGAAGTGTCGCCACGGGCTTTGCACCCATAGCCGCCACATCGCTGATATTCACCATCACCGACTTGTAGCCAATCTGATAGGCTGTACTCTTATCCGCCAAGAAGTGTATGCCCTCATTGAGCATATCCGATGTAAAGACCAACGCCTCATCGCCCATAGGCAATACGGCACAATCATCACCGATACCCTCGAAGCCTCTCTTCGGCATATCGGCAAACATCTCGCGTATCGATGCGATAAAGTCGAATTCTCCGTACATTCTCATCGTTTCAACACTCCTTTAATTGTTTTTACAAACTCCGCAAGAGCCTCCAATCGGCATACCCACGCGCCCAACAGATAGACGATTACGCCTACCGCCATCTGCGCCAAGAGCAACAAGATAGGCGACAACGACGCAGCATAACACCCTACTGCCTTAACCGCCGCATACATAACGGCAGTGAGCAGAAGAGAAGGTAGTAGTGTGCGTACCATCTGCCACCACGAAAGAGATGTATAACGCCTTGTAGCAGCAAAATTAACGACAAACTCCACAAGAGTCATCGTCACCAAACCCCACGCTATCGCCATAGTCGAATGAGGGATTGTCAATGCCAACACCGCTGTCATAATACCCTTTTTCAATAACTCCAGGCGGAAGATTATCGCACCATTGCTCTGCACCTTCAACACATTGTAGGCCACCATAGCCAACGGATAGAAGACTCCCGACAAGGCAATAACCTCGAAATATGGTACCGTAGGCAACCACTTATCACCAAGTAACACACGGAACAAAGGCTCGGCAACCACCGACATACCCAGAGCTACGGGTGCCATAACAAAGATATTTATCAGGAGTACCTTACGGAAACTCTCGGCAAACTTCTCGGCATCCTCTTTAATCTTTGCCAATGCCGGATATGTTACCGTCTGCACCGACTGTACAGCCGACTGCACCGTCAAATCTTTAACTTTCTGCGCCTGATTGAAGAAGCCGAGCGTATTCGTAGAATAGACCTTTCCGATAAATAGTTGCGCCACATTATTGTAGAGAGCCGAAACGATATCGGTAGACATCAGACGGAACGAAAATGGAGCCATCTCGCGCCAAGCTGAGCCGTCAAACGAACCCTCACCTCGCCAATTGCCTCTCCTCCATAGCAACAACGACCTTGTCGCCATCATCGCAAGGCGCTGTGCGACCAATGCCCAAACACCCAAGCCACACACAGCAACGGCAATTGCGACAATGCCCGCTACGAGCGATGCCGTAAAGTTGATACGCGACAACACTCCGAAGCGGAATTCGCGCGAAAGCTTTGTATTTTGGATTATTCCGAGTGCATTTATCGGAAGAAGCAAGAATAGTACAGGGGTAATCTTAGTGATTATCTGCAAGTTGTAATAGTTTGCCAATAGTGGCGAAAGCGCAACAAAGAGCAGGTATAAGAGTACCGACACCAACAAGTTGAAGGTAAATACCGACTTATATTCGTCATCGGTAGGCGACTTCTTGCGCAACAGAGTCTGCGAAAAGCCGCTATCAACAACCACCAACGCTACGGCCGTAAAGAAGGTCAATATCGCCATTACGCCGAAATCCTCGGGCGCAAGCAGACGAGCCACAACGATACTTACGACCATCTGCAACAGCATAGAGCAGACCTTCTCGGCTGTACTCCACGCAACACCCGTTGCCACTTGGTCGATAAGTCGGCTCTTCATATTTAGGGGGATAGAATTAGCGATTTATGAGAGCCTCGATACCCAAACGATATGAGTCAAGGCCAAAGCCCGCAATGGTACCTACGCAAGTGGCACCAATGAGCGAAGTGTGGCGAAACTCCTCACGAGCAGCCACATTCGAGATGTGAATCTCGATAACAGGCACCTTCACCGCATCTATCGCATCGCGCAAGGCAACCGAAGTGTGGGTATAACCACCTGCATTGAAGAGAACGCCATCGTATACGCCCTCGGCCTTATGAAGTGTATCTATCAACTCGCCCTCGATATTCGACTGGGCGTAGTCGAGAGTGTGGTCCGGATATGCAGCGCGGAGTCGAGGAATAAACTCCTCGAATGTCTCCGCACCATATACCGACTTATCACGCCTACCCTGTAAATTGAGGTTAGGACCGTTTAAGATTAAAAGTTTCACTTTTATAAGTTAAAAGTTCAAATTCAAAATTTGCAAATATTGACTAAATAGAAAGGATTTCAGGGCTTGCGAAGTGTGAGAAACCGCAGCATACTTGGCGTATGTGAGGATTTCGAACGCAAGCATAACGCAGAAATTACCCTATTTTGTCGATATTACTATTTTGCTGACAAACAAGCGAGAGCAATCGAGTACTTCTTCGACAATGCCGAATCACCACGCGAAGTCAAAACGCAAGGCTTGGTTGCACCAACAACCATTGCAGCCAACTCGCCACCACCGATGTGCGATACGCTCTTGAAGAATACATTACCCGACTCCAAGTTAGGGAACAACAACGCATCAGCATCGCCAGCAACAGCCGAACCCTTAATCTTCTTGTGCTCTGCAACCTCCTTGTAGAGTGCGATATCGAGCGACAACGGACCATCAACGATTACATTGCCCAACTGACCACGATCGCCCATCTTTGCAAGGATAGCAGCCTCAGCCAGTGATGGAATATTGGCATTTACCA
>JAFZEY010000024.1 GCA_017560455.1 Alistipes sp.
GAGTCGGTATCAGGGCAGAAGTATCCCACACGCTCGAACTGGTATGTTGTGCCGATTGGAGCATCCTTCAATGCAGGCTCCAAGTAGCCCTTGGTTACAATCAATGAGTCAGGATTGAGGTTATCCTCCCACGAAGTCTGACCCTCCGAAGTGTCGTTTGGATCCTCGGTCTTGAACAATGGGTTGAACAAGCGGATCTCAGCCTCGACTGCGTGCTTGGCCGATACCCAGTGGATAACGCCCTTTACACGACGGCCGTCGCTCGATGAACCCTCGCCCGACATTGGATCGTACGAGCAGCGCAACTCAACAATATTGCCCTCCTCATCCTTGATAACCTCGTCGCACTTGATAAGGTACGAGTAGCGCAAACGCACCTCGTTACCCGGTGAAAGACGGAAATATTTCTTTGGAGGGTTCTCCATAAAGTCATCACGCTCGATGTAGAGTACCTTAGAGAATGGTACTTCGCGCATACCAGCCTCCTCGTTCTCTGGGTTGTTCACAGCCTTGCGCATTTCAACCTTACCCTCCTCCCAATTGGTGATAACCACCTTGAGTGGGTTCAAAACTGCCATACGACGCTCGGCAACCTTGTTCAAGTCCTCACGAACGCAGTACTCCATCTTGCCGAGGTCGATCACATTGTCGCGCTTTGCAACACCTACCATCTCGGCAAATGCACGCACCGAAGCAGGGGTGTAACCCTTACGGCGCAAAGCACAGATGGTCGGCATTCGAGGGTCATCCCAACCCATTACAGCACCCTCCTTGACGAGTTTGAGGAGGTTACGCTTCGACATCATTGTATAGGTCAAGTTCAAACGAGCAAACTCGTACTGGTGCGATGGATAGATCTCCAACGCCTCGATAAACCAATCGTACAACGGACGGTGAACATCGAACTCCAAAGTACAAATCGAGTGCGAAATCTTCTCGATCGAGTCGCTCTGACCGTGTGCGTAGTCGTACATAGGGTATATGCACCACTTGTTACCTGTGCGGTGGTGCTCGGTATGCAAGATACGATACATGATAGGGTCACGGAAGAGCATGTTAGGGTGCGCCATATCGATCTTTGCACGCAACACCTTCTCGCCATCGGCAAACTCGCCGGCACGCATACGCTCGAACAAGTCGAGGTTCTCCTCTACCGAGCGGTCGCGCCAAGGTGACGGCTTACCAGGCTCCGAAACAGTACCACGGTTTAAACGAATCTCCTCCTGGGTCTGGTCATCAACATACGCCAAGCCCTTCTTGATAAGCACTACAGCCCAATCGTAGAGCTGATCGAAATAGTCCGATGCGTAGCGCTCGATAGCCCAATCGAAACCGAGCCACTTGATGTCGCGCTTAATCGAATCTACATACTCGGTATCCTCCTTCACAGGGTTGGTGTCGTCGAAGCGGAGATTACACTTACCGCCATACTTCTTTGCCAAACCAAAGTTGATGCAGATACTCTTTGCGTGTCCGATATGAAGGTAGCCGTTTGGCTCCGGTGGAAATCGTGTCTGAACATGCGACAAACCATTCGCAATCGACTCCTCGATAATCTCCTCAAGGAAGTTCAGGGACTTCTCCTTTACTTCAATGTTCTCTGTTGCCATAATCTTAATTTTTTATCTATTTTTTGTTGTTTTTGTCATATAGTTTCGGCGCGATATTTACGCCAAGCGATATAATCTGCTGATTGTATACTCTTTCGCCATCTGTTTTCAACACAAACTCCGCCTTGACATTGATGCGTTCCTTCCAAAAGTTACGCTCGTAGCCGATACCCGTGCGGTTGTAAATCGTATTCTCGGTGCGATAGAACGGGTCGGCGGCGTAGAGGTCTGCGCCATACGGAGTGCCCTCCTTGCCCACCGAATTGTAGAGCGGCAGCAAGTCGTCGCCGATATAGAAGTTGTTCGAGATGAAGACACCCCAACGACTCATTCGGAAGTAGAGCTCCGTGCCATACGGAGTTTCCCAACCCCTCCCCGTAAGTCTGTCGCGTTGCAGCGACTGCAAGTAACCCAGGCGAATATCGAAATCGAAGAAGGCTTTGAAATTGACTCCGAGATATGGGTTTATCACGATATCATCTACCACATTGTGCTGGAATGTCGAGCGGTTTGCGTAGTGGTGCATCTCGGCCGAAGCACCTGCATACATCACCTTCGCAAAGCGACCTTCGCCCGAGAAGAGAATACGGAACTGCTCACGACACTCTGTCGAGTACATACCGTTCCAATCGGCCACCAACTCGGCGTAACCAATCTTGTCGGTGTATTGCAGTGCCAAACCCTGCACTATGCGGTTGTTTGCCAACCATACATTGCTGAAGAAGGCCTCCGAGTAACGACCTATAAGTTTGTCGCGACGGAATAAACCGGCTACTGCGCCATAATTCTCATTGCGGAATTGGTAGTAGGCTATGAGGTCAATCTTGTCGATGAAACGCACCGAGCCGAACATCTTCTGCATGTTGACACCCGCCGAGAGTGTGTGATTTTTGCTCCACTCGAAACGCAATGCAGGTGCGAGAGATATGCCAAAGAGTGTCTCCGATGCTCCGAGACCGCTGCCCGAGTACTCCGTGTTGTCGAAATCGAAGTTGAAGTTTGTGTCAATGTAGAGCTTCTCACTCTGTGCTAATGCACTGAATGAGAGCAATAAAGCCACTACTGATATGATAACTTTCCTAAACATTTCGCAATGTACGCGCGCATAAATCGCCCAAAAATAGTGAAAATTTTTCAAATAATGATTACTTTTGCGGCAATAATTGAGCAATAAAATGAAAAAGACAACCAATGCAGAGCTCGGCAGACCTTCGGTCGAGGAGTTTCGTCAGATGAAAAAGATGCCCGTTGTGGTGGTTTTGGATAATGTTCGTTCGGCCCAAAATGTGGGTGCATTTTTTCGTACAGGCGATGCTTTTGCGGTCGAAAAAATTGCCCTCTGCGGCATCACTGCAACACCCCCTTCGAGAGAGATTCACAAGAGCTCGTTGGGAGCAGAATTTTCGGTCGATTGGGGCTATTTTACGACAACGGCAGAATGTGTGCAACAGCTTAAAAATGAAGGATATACCATTGTGGCCATCGAGCAGATTGCAGAGTCGGTGATGCTGGATAAATTTGAGCCGCAGGAGGGGGTGAAATATGCCCTTGTTTTTGGCAACGAAGTGGAGGGTGTCGCACAAGAAGTTGTGGATGTTTGCGACTCGGCAATCGAGATACCTCAGCGCGGCACAAAACACTCGTTGAATGTGTCGGTTTCGGGCGGTGTGGTGCTTTGGAATTTTTTCGAATTCTATCAAATTTAGTCGCTTAAAAATTCTTTTTCTTTCGTTTAACGACCTAATTTGGAAAAAAGAATTATGAAATTTTTTTAAAAATGGCAAAAAATTTGCTAATTATATACAAAGTATATATCTTTGCACCGTTCAAAATATTGATGGGATAGCTCCCAAAATAGAAACGAAAAAGAAGTTTTTAAACACATAAACATTTATTTATATTATGGCACAAATTAAGATTGGTATCAACGGATTCGGACGAATCGGCCGTATGGTATTCCGTGCAGCTTGCGCACAGACTGACAAGTTTCAGGTAGTAGGTATTAACGACCTTTGCCCTGTTGATTATTTGGCTTATATGCTCAAGTACGACTCTGTACATGGTAAGTTCAATGGTACTATCGATTTCGATCTCGAGAAGAATCTCCTTATCGTAAATGGCAACGCAATTCGCGTAACTGCTGAGCGTAATCCGGAGGATTTGAAGTGGAACGAGGTTGAGGCAGAGTATGTAGTTGAGTCTACAGGTTTGTTCCTCACTGCTGAGAAGGCTGAGGCTCACCTCAAGGCTGGTGCAAAGTATGTAGTTATGTCGGCTCCTGCAAAGGATAAGACTCCTATGTTCGTTTGCGGTGTTAATACTAACACTTACGCTGGTCAGAGCATCGTATCTAACGCATCTTGTACTACAAACTGCTTGGCTCCTATCGCTAAGGTTCTCAATGATAACTTCGGTCTCGTAAATGGTTTGATGACTACCGTTCACGCTTCGACTGCAACTCAGAAGACTGTTGACGGTCCATCGTTGAAGGATTGGCGTGGTGGCCGCGCTGCTGGTGGCAACATCATCCCATCTTCTACAGGTGCTGCTAAGGCAGTAGGCGTAGTTCTCCCAGAGTTGAATGGCAAGCTTACAGGTATGTCGTTCCGCGTTCCTACTCTCGATGTATCTGTAGTAGACCTCACTGTAAACTTGGCTAAGCCTGCTACATACGCAGAGATTTGCGCTGCTATGAAGGCTGCTTCTGAGGGTGAGCTCGCAGGTATCCTCGGCTACACCGATGAGGATGTTGTATCTACCGACTTTATCGACGATGCACGCACATCTATCTTCGATGCTAAGGCTGGTATCGCTCTCACCGACACATTCGTTAAGGTTGTATCTTGGTACGACAACGAGTGGGGTTACTCGAACAAGGTTCTCGACCTTATCTCGGTTATGAAGGCTTACAACAAGTAAGAAATCGTTCTGATTGGCTCTTTTTGAGCCGCACTGCGATAGCCCGATTGCTCACATACGCTTTAGTATGCTGTGCATCGGGCTTCTTGTTTGTCTTAAAAATAGCTCAATCATTGACGATTTCTTTTCTCGTTAAAGGTTGGGCTGTTTTGTTTGTCACAAAATTCCCTCGCTCAATTCTGGCTTTTTTGCATCGGGCTTAACTTTGTTTTCTTCCTTCTCGCAAGGCATAGTGTAAATGAAAATTTACTCTCTGCGCTTGCTTCGTGCGTCAGTTCTTGTTTGCCTCAAAAATAGC
>JAFZEY010000025.1 GCA_017560455.1 Alistipes sp.
AGTGAGTAGTGAGTAGTGAGCAGTTAATGTCGATAGTTGCACTCATAACAAAGGCGATAGACTTTGTCTATATAAAACCTCTGCGCAGCATCATACCGCAGCAGGTTTTTCGCTATCTGTCATGCGGTGCAACAACCGCATTTCTCGATGCCGTATGGTAATACATAATCTACCACTACATCATTTGCGAGCGATTTATCGACCTTGGCTTTATTGTTGTGTCGCCACACATTGCAGCCCTGTGCATCGTATTCCCGATAACATTCTTCACGGGCTTCTGGCTCAACCGCAATGTGGCTTTCCGCGTTACAAACATATCATCGCTACCTCAGATAACAAAATATGCACTTACCGTAGCAGGCTCCATAGTGCTAAACTACGCCTGCATGAAGTTCTTTGTTGAGGTATGTGGCATATGGGCGACACCATCGAAGATGCTCACCACGGTAGTTTGTGCAGTATACAGTTTCATGGCAGGTCGATATTTCACATTTAAGGCGTAAAGGCAAAATTTTCATCTCCTTTTTTTTCGATAAAATTTTGTATATTTAGGAAAAAGAGTTATCTTTGCACCACTTTTAATGGTTATGGCTACGGAGAGTTGGGTGAGTGGCTGAAACCAGCAGTTTGCTAAACTGCCGATATCGTAAGGTATCCACTGGTTCGAATCCAGTACTCTCCGCAAACTTTGATGACAACTTTGGTTGTCATCTTTTTTTTTGCGGAGAGTACAGTGTGTTACCCACCACCTAAATCCCCCTCCTGTGAGGGGTTCTTTTTTTCGCAAAATTCAAAGACAGCTTCGGCTGTCTTTTTTTGCTTTGTACTAAATTCGTTCAGTCTGTAGCGGTGTGGCAGGCTTGTCTGCGCTGTGGCTATTGCTGTGCGCGACAATCGCTGTGCGATTTTCGATATTCTCTCTGCTCAGTCTGCTCAAACCTTCAGCGACCGTTCGAATCTGTCGGGGAAAATATCGGTTATGGAATTAGAGGTGTTAAGGGTATTAATGGCATTAAGGAAATATAGAATAGGAACTCCTATTATATCCTATCAAGTCCTATCGAGGGCGTAAGCCCGAATCCTATCTCGTTCTATTAAAACCACTCTCTACTAACGTCTCGCTTCTCACTAAAAAATTTCACTTTTAATTTTACATTTTTAATTTTTAATTAAAAAACTAAAAGTTTTTTTTGTATCTTTGTGCGATATGTTTGGCAGTAATCGATAATTAATAAATAAACTATAGAAGTATGAGAAAGATTTTTATCGCAGCAGTTGCTTTTTTGGCACTTGTAGGCTGCAAGGAGAACAAGAATGTTGAGACTACAGAGCAGAATGGTACCGAGGTTGTTACCGAGGGCGACTTGGCTTTTGTAAATGTAGATTATGTTTTGGCCGAGAGCAACATCTTCAAGAGCGAGGGTATAGCACTCCGCGAGAAGACCGAGAAGACTCAGCAGAAGTGGGCAAAGAAGGAGCAGGATCTCCAGAACGAGGTAAACCAGCTCGCAGAGAAGTACCAGAAGGGACTCATCACCACTCGTAATGCTCAGGAGAAGGAGCAGGAGTTGCAGAAGCGTGCTGCTTCGATGCAGAACGCAGCTCAGAAGGAGGGCAAAGAGTTGGATGAGGAGAACTTCGTATTCCAGAACCGCGTAAACGATCTCCTTATGCGTGCTGTACAGGAGGTTAATGCCGGCAAGAAGTATAAGATGATTGTAACAGCTACCGCCCTTCTCGATGCAGACGAGTCGCTCAACATCAGCGATAAGGTTCTTGCCAAGTTGAACGAGTTGTATGCTGCCGAGAAGGCAAAGAAATAGAACAAACCACTAAATTAGAAGGGAGAGATCTACGACTATGGGGTTTATACCATTTACATTTATAGACTTTATTGATATCCTGCTTGTTGCAGGGTTGCTCTTTATCGTTTACAAGGCGATGAAGGGTACCAATGCGCCATATATTATGGTGGGTATCGTAATGGTCTATCTCGCTTGGGTGATCGTCAAGGCTCTGAATATGGAGCTTTTATCGACGATACTTGGTCAGATTATCAGCGTGGGTGTTATCGCCCTGCTTGTAATTTTCCAGCCCGAGCTGCGCCGCTTTCTCTTCACACTCGGCATGCGACAGAAGGAGCTGGATTTTCTGACTCGCTTCTTCTCGTTGAGCCGCAAACACAGCAGCACCAACACCTCGCCATTCGTATCGGCTTGTATGGATATGAGCGAGGAGAAGGTGGGTGCGCTGATTGTATTCCGTCGCAAAGACGACCTTCAATTTGTTATCGAGAGCGGCATTGCTCTCGATGCAAATATCGGCGTATCGCTCATCAAAAACATCTTCTTCAAGAATGCACCTTTGCACGATGGAGCAGTTGTTATTGATAATAACCGCATCGTAGCGGCAAAATGCATACTTCCCGTTACACAGAGCAATGTACCAAAGAGTTACGGTACACGCCATCGCGCAGCGATAGGATTGAGCGAAATGACCGATGCTGTAGTATTGGTCGTATCGGAGGAGACGGGCAACATCTCGATAGTCAAAGGCGGAAAAGTCAAATCGAAAATCGACCCACAGAAGCTAAATAATGCCTTGAAGCAAGCCCTCGAAGAGCAGGAAGAGTCGCCTGCAAACTAGACCATTGAAACAGTTCTTGAACCTTTAATATATGAAAAAGGGATTCGATAACGATATGTACCTCAAGGTACAATCTGAGCAAATCAAGAAACGAATTGCTCAATTTGGAGATAAGCTTTACTTGGAGTTTGGAGGTAAGTTGTTTGACGACCACCACGCGAGTCGCGTGCTACCGGGTTTCCAGCCTGATAGCAAGTTACAGATGCTTCTTCAGCTCAAAGACGAGGCCGAGATGATTCTAGTAATCAGTGCATTGGACATCGAAAAGAACAAGATGCGCGGCGATTTGGGTATCACCTATAACGAGGATGTACTTCGTCTGCGAAGCGAGTTCGAGCGCAGAGGCTTGTGCGTAAGTGGAGTAGTCATAACCCACTACAACGGCCAGGCGAGTGCTGATGCCTACCGCAAACGCCTTGAGCGATTGGACATAAAGGTCTATTACCACTACACCATAGAGGGTTACCCTAATAATGTTGCACTCATCGACTCCGACGAAGGCTTTGGAAAGAACGACTATGTCGAGACATCTCGACCACTCGTCTTTGTAACGGCGCCAGGCCCTGGCAGTGGTAAGATGGCTGTATGTTTGAGCCAGCTCTACCACGAGAACAAGCGCAACATCAAGGCTGGATATGCCAAGTTCGAGACATTCCCTGTGTGGAACTTACCATTGAAACACCCCGTAAATATCGCATATGAGGCAGCCACTGCCGACTTAAACGATGTCAATATGATCGACCCGTTCCACCTCGAGGCGTACGGAACTGTAGCGTCAAACTACAACCGTGACATCGAGATTTTCCCTGTCTTGAATGCTATCTTCGAGAGCATCTACGGAGAGAGCCCTTACAAGTCGCCTACCGATATGGGAGTCAATATGTTGGGCTTCTGCATTAGCGACGAGGAGGTGTGCGCGAAGGCCGCAATGGATGAGGTTATCCGTCGTTACTACTATGCACTCTGCAACCTCGCACAGAAGGGCAACAACGAGAATGAGGTGAGCAAGCTCTCGCTTATTATGAAGCAGGCGAAGCTCACTACCGGATATCGAAAGACTACTATTGCAGCCAACGAGCGCAAAGAGCGTGATGGCGTGCATTGCTCGGCTATCGAGTTGCAGGACGGCACAATCATCACCGCAAGCACAAGTTCGCTTTTAGGACCAAGTGCTGCGCTTTTGCTCAATGCTGCGAAGCATTTGGCAGGCATTCCACACGATGTAAAGTTGATTCCAGAGTGTATGATTAAGCCTATCCAAAAGACCAAAGTTGGATTGTTGCACGGTGGTAATCCGCGCCTCCATACCGACGAAGTTTTGGTTGCTTTGTCTATGTTGAGCATCAATGACGAGAACTGCCGTATGGCACTCGAGCAACTTCCGAAGCTCGATGGCTGTCAGGTACACTGTACG
>JAFZEY010000026.1 GCA_017560455.1 Alistipes sp.
AGGTATTCGAAATACTTTTGAAGATGGGTCTTCTTGTGTAGAGAGTACAGGTAAAAATTCGACAAAAATTTTGGAGATTTTTTTGGGTACTTTTTATGGCTTTTTTAAGATTTTTTGTGGGGTTCGAAAATTGTCCTAACCTATTGAAAATGAATATAAAAATATAAGGAGTGCGATGAGCACTCCTTTGTTTTTTTTCTCATTTTGAGAAAGTTAGAGAAAATTCGAACCCTCCATAATGGCGTCGAAGTCGAAGTCGCAAGGCTCCGCCATAGACCACATCAAATGAGTCCGACTGCACAAAGCGGCTGTTGCCGGGTGTGCTGAGGCGCAACATTATCTCTCCGAGAGTTACAATCTTTTTTATATATAGTTTTTAGTCTGAATTTTCGTGTACATATACCGGTGATGGGGTCTCAATCGTTTCGACGCATTCGCCCATCGTACCCTCTTTATCGAGCGGATAGAGCTCGATTCTGTTGTCATCGCGACATGCAACAACGATGTTGTTGCCATCCTGCGTAATTGCAAAGTGTCGGGGATGTCTGCCCGTAGTTTTGTATTGCAAAAGTTCCAATTTGCCTCCCCCACAACACTTGAAAACTGCTACGCCGTCCCCCAATTTAGAAATCTTTTCGCCCGCAGTGCTGCTCACACGCGTCGAGACATAGAGGTAGTTGCCATCGTCGCTTAGCACGATATGACCGCCACCATTCGGGTTCTCGGCATTGACCGCATAACGCCCAAGCAGAGCAAAGCCCGATGTGCGATAGACCAACACCTCGTCACTCAACTCCGTAGCGACATATAAGATATCTTCCTGAGGCGAAAAGGCGCAGTGGCGTGGGCCACATCCCGAAGGGAGGTCGATGCGCTCGTATCTATTTACAACACGACCATCCGCCACTTCGAAGCGATACAACGCATCGCAGCCGAGGTCAACGACGATGAGCATCTTGCCATCGGTTGAGAGCCACGACGAGTGGATATGTGGGGATGTCTGACGCGTTGGGTGAGAGCCCGAGCCCTCGAAAATAATCTGTTGTGGATTTGGTTGCGGAAGCCCCTCCTCATCGAGTTCGAAGAGCGACAATGTTCCGCTTGTATAGTCGGCAAGCACAGCCTGATGCTCAAGCAAGGTGATATGACAAGAGTGCTTACCAGGTGTTGTCACCTCCATCAGCTTCTCGCCGAGAGCCTCGAGTGTGACGATAGAAAGGGAATCTTCACCCTGCAGATTCGATTTCTCGAAGACGCAGAGTGAAGAGCCCTCAGCCAAAGAGCGGAGGACGTAGATTTTGCCATTGCCCTCCGCAATGTAGGTGTGTCCCCAATAAGGGTTGTATGTGCCAATCAACAGGCTCATAACGACCAATCTATGGGTTGAGTTTGCGATTTAGAAGTAACCTCCCTTATCCTTAATCTCCTGGATGGTCTGACCCTCGTGTACCCACTCGAAGATACGCTTCTCGTTCTCCTTGATCTCCTCAGCACGAATGAGAACATCGTAGGCGATCTCGCGTGGCACAACCAATACGCCATCGATATCGCCAAGGATAACATCACCCGGCTTAATGGTAACATCACCAATCTTGATTGGAGTCTGGTAGTGGGTGATAAGGCAACGACCCAACGAACCGTTCGAAATACGGTACTCGTAGAAGATTGGGAAGTCAGCCTCGAGAATCTGGTGTGTATCGCGGATACCACCGTCGATGCAGGCAGCCTTAACCTTCTTGCCCTTAGCGGTCGATGTCATCACACCACCCCACAAGGTTGCATCCTGATCACGGCTTGTATCCCAAACTACGAAGTGATCCTCACCGAGCTCATCGAGCATCTGTGTACGGAACTCCATCTCGCCTGTAATCTTCACGTTTGGCGCACTCTTAACGGTGAAAGCAAAACCTGCTACGGTCTGATACTCACGCAACGACTTGATACGGTTAGGCAAAGCCTGCTGCAAGAGGCAGAACTCACGCATAACATCATTTACTGCACCGAGATACAATTGCTCAAAACGCGCCAACAACTCCTTGTCTGGGATTGGGAAAGGCTTTGTGCAAATACCCTCGCGAGCCTCAATAAGTTTCTCGAGGTTCATCATACCAACCTCTTTCTTGTACTGATCTACACTCATTTTCTTCTCTTGTTTAATATTTTCTAGGTGAATGGAATCGACATTCCTCCATCAATCGGAATGTCTGCTCCTGTGATGTAGCGTCCCTCGTTCGAGCAGAGCAACAATACGATTGGAGCGATATCGCCAGGCTGACCTACGAAGCCAACTGGAATCGACTTCTCGATCTTCTCGCGATAGGCTGCATCCGACAATGCCTTCTCGTTACGAATGGTTTCGATAGCACCCGGAGCGATGTTGTTGATGGTGATACCATCGCCTGCGAGCTGCCCGCAGAGGGTCATCACCAAGTTGTTCTGTGCCGCCTTTGTAGCCGCATAGACCGCCATAGCTGTATTTGGACGGTGCTGCTGCACGCTACCTACGGTCACGATGCGTCCCCACTTACGCTCGCGCATAGCGGGTACACACGCCTGAATGAGAGCCAACGACGCGCGTACATTGATGTGCATCTGCTTGTCGAACTCCTCATTGTCGATATTCTCCCACGCATTGCGGTACTGCACCGATGCGTTCAAAACGAGGATATCCACCGCGAGGTTGTTCTCACGAGCGAACTGCTCCCAGTCCTCCCTAATGGTTGCACTCGAAAGATCATACTTCCAGGTGAGGTACTCGCCCCCAACCTCAGCGATACCGTCGAGCGTCTGCTGCGCTACGACATCATTCGAGCACCAGTTTACGATGACACGCGCACCATGTTTAGCCAGCAGCAGGGCAATGGCTCTGCCAATGCCCTGACCGCTGCCGGTTACAAGTGCTGTCTTTCCTTTAAGGTCGAACATATTAAATACCGCCTACAATTGGATACCAATCCGGACGATAAGGATCCTGGTGGAAGCGAGCGTAGTAGTCGCCGTGCTTCTCGTAGTACTTCTCGTAGAACTTCATCTTGTCCTCATCGAGCGATACACCCAAACCTGGACCCTCCGGTACCTTGATTGAGCCGTCCTCATACTTCATCAAACCACCCTCGATGATATCATCCAAGAGGTAGTGGTAGTGAGCATCACCCGGCATAGTCATCTGCGGGATAGTCGAAGCGGTGTGCAACATCGCTGCCAACTCGATACCGAACTCAGCACCCGAGTGCATAGCTACACCGAGATTGAAGGTACGACATACCGATACCAAATCCTTCACACCACGTGGGCCCTCCCAGTAGTGGAGGTCGGTGAGGATGATATCGATAGAGTTCATATGGATTGCAGGACCGAGATCATCAAACTTGTTTGGATACATATTGGTAGCCAACGGAATGTTTACCTTCTCGCGAACGGCACGCATACCCTCCAAGCCCCAAGATGGATCCTCGAAGTACTGTGGCTCCAACTCCTCCATACGCTTACCGGCCTTGATAGCTGTAGCTACGCTCCAAACACCATTAGGGTCGATACGGAGACCGAAGTCGTCACCCAACTTCTTGCGGCAGAGCTCGAGTACACGAACCTCCTCCATTGGATCCATAACACCGGCCTTCAACTTCATAGCGTTTACACCGAGAGTCTCGTGCAACTCTACGCAGTAGTCTGCCATGTCCTCAGCAGTCTGGTCGTGACCACCTCCCGGACGATCGTAACGCCAGAAGAGGTAAGCAATCATAGGAATGCGATCGCGCAATGCGCCACCGAGCAAGCGGTGCATAGGCACTCCTGCAACCTTACCCTGGATATCGAGACAAGCGATCTCGATAGCACCATAGAGGCGAGCATTCGACATGTAGTAGATACTACGCAAGACCTTCATCTTGATAGTCTCCAAGTCGAATGGGTTCAAACCGATAATTCTTGGCTTGAGCTTCATCAATGCAGCCTTAGCGTCACCGCCACCGCACTCACCCAAACCTACGATACCTTCATCGGTGAAAATCTCCACGATGTTGCGGAGAAGATAACCCGGGTGAACACCCGTGTTATGGCGAAGTTGTGCATTCATTGGAATGGCAACCACGCGAACTCTCATGTCAGTAATTTTCATAAGAATTTTCTTTTAAAATGGGTTTAACTATATGTTAATTGTGAATCTATTTTCTCTTTTGTGGAGCAAACACTTACTCCCAAATCCTTGAGTCTCTCGAGACCCTTCTCTGCACCCTTCAAGGTGCCCTCCTCGCTGAAGTTGCGGAGCACAAGCTGATAGCTTATTCCCTCGCGGAACCACTCCGAGGTCTTGCGAGCCTGAAGATGACCGAACGACTCCTACGCCATTGCAGAGGCACAAAACAGTGACAATGATATGAGCAATAAAAATCTTTTCACATTTATAAGTTGTTAATTTACTCTTCGCAACGCTCTTTGAGGAAGGTGTACTTCGCAGCTGCGGCAATCAATAAACCGCCCACCAAGAAGAAGATACCCATCGACGAGATACCCCAACCGAATGCCTCGATGCTTGTGCCATCGCCCTGCACTGCACCCAAATATACGGGAGCAAGGCAACCCACGATAAATGCAAAGGCGGTGAGGATACCCACCGACGATGCTCGGAGCTTAGGGTCAATCACGTCGAACATTGCAGCGTAGATATTCGAGTCGTAGACACCACGGAATACACCGTAGAGTGCCATTGCTGCACATGCCATCCAAAGATTCGACGAGAAGCCGACTATCAATAGGAACGGTGCACCGCCCAAGAGGCCGATATACTCGGTACGCATACGAGCCAACTTGCTCTTCTGCGCCATCTTGTCCGACATACGACCACCAATCATCACGCCCAAGATAGCAAAACCGCAACTTGTGAGCATCGCAATCGAGCTTGCCATAGCGAGGTTGTCGCCACCGTAGAACTTGAGGTTAAAGTACTTCGCTGCCCAAGTGGTAATACCGATATTCACGAACACCTGGCAACCAAATGCCAAGGCCAAGAGCCAGATGGTCTTCTTCGAGAAGATACCCTTGATAAGTACCGAGAATGGGATTCGCTCGGTCTGCTCCTTAATCTGCGGAGTATCCTCCATACGCACAACGCAGTAGAGGGCAATAAGGAGTCCGAATACGCCAAAGCCAATAAATGCATAGTTCCAGCCCCACGCCTTCGAGATGAGCGGCGCGACAATAGCACTTGCGATGACACCCACGTAGAGTGCCGACTGGTGCAACGAAATGGCTGTGCCTCGAGTCTTATCGTGATGTTGTGTGATAAGCGAAATTGCCGCAGGGTTATAGAACGCCTCACCCGCACCTGTCGCTACACCGCGCATAATGATGAGGTAGACCAAAGCGCCCGTACCGAATGCACCCGCAAAGCCGGTGAAGAGAGTACCGAGGCTAAATACAATCAAACTGATAATCACAATCCACTTGCGACGCAAGAAGTCACCGATATAGCCTCCGAATGGGGCAAGACAGCCGTAAACAATTGTAAATACGGTCACTACGATACCGGCCTGCACACCACTAAGGCCCAATGCGGTTTGGATATCCTCCACGATGGCGCCATACACCTGACGGTCGCCCTGGTTGAGGAAAAATGCAAACCAGAGCATCAAAATCAGCTCCCACTTGTAGTCAAATTTCCACTTTTTCATTTTAGGTCTTGTTCAATATTGTAAAATTAGATCAATAATTCTATAGAATCCTTAGCAAAAATAGCAATAAATTTGAATGTTTGAATTTATTTAGCAAACTTTGTTGCCGAATTTTATAATGTAGAATAAGGCGGTATGATACAGAGTGTGATTAAGGCGATGAACATCGTAGAGTTGTTGGCTCAGAACCCGAAACAGACAATGACTTTGAGCGAGATTTCGGATGCATTGGGACTGGAGCACAGCACTTGTGCCAACATCCTCAAGACGCTGGCTTCGCGTGGATATGTTCAGCAGAATGCCCCTCGCAGCGGCTATCAGTTTGGCTATATGTTCTACAAACTGACCAACACGGCGATGGATAACGAGGAGCTCACAAAGATTGCCCGCGAGGATGTCGAAAATCTGGGCGCGGAGACCAACGAGAGTGCCATCCTCTCCATCATCAAGAATGACAAGCGCATAGTCCTTTTCTACACTATGCCCGAGCGCGAGTTGGTTGTTCGTCCGAATATCGACCAGTCGGTCTATACCGCTAATACCGGGCGAGTTATCCTGGCTAACTACACCCCTGAGCACCTCGAGCGCTTTATCATCCGCAACCACATTCCGACACAGAAGGAGTGGCCAGCAATCTATACGAGCAAAGACCCCGAACTCGAGTTGCGCCGTCAGCTCCACAAGATTCGCAAGTTGGGCTATGAGATTGATGTCAATGCGAATGGCATTATCGGCTTTGCAGCGCCGCTGTGGCGTGGTGGTCATGTGGTGGGTAGCCTCGGACTCTATATGCCGCTGTCGCGCCTGAGCTCCAAGGAGGGGATTCTCGAACAGCTCCTCGCAACCGCCCGCTCCATCAACGAGAAGCTCGAACGCACCGACCTGCTATAGAATAAAATAGCACCACACAATCTTTGTAAATTGGTGGAAATTAGAGTAAAATATTATCTTTGCGAAAGACAAAACGCAGAGATAATAATTTTTTTGCACATTATAAGACAGCACAACCTTAGAAATTCGTTTTTGAGAGTTGCAATCATCGCCCTTTTTGCGATGGTTGTCGCTATGCCTACAGCATCCGCACAGACGCAGGGATACAATACTACTATCTCGCAAAATCAATATAGCTATTCTGAGGGTGTAAATTATATCAACAAGTAAATAAATTCTCTTTTGGATTATTCTCCCAATGCCTACAACTCTGTTGTTCGCTTCCACTCCAATATTTTTTACTTGCTCTGCTCAAACCTGCTGCGACCGGTCGAATCCAGATTACTTTGAAATCAACTCTAACCTCTTCAACTTTCCTAATTTCCCTAACTTCATTGCTTACTGCTCAAAAGTTTTTACCCGAAAATCGGGCGGATAACCCCAAAACAAAAGACCAACGATTTGCATCGCTGGTCTTTCTTTGAGTTGTATAGTGTTGTATTACAACTTGCAGCATGGTGACCAAGGCTTCAACTGCTTGAAGAAGTCGTTGCCCTTGTCGTCAACCAAGATGAATGCAGGGAAGTTCTCAACGCGAATCTTCCATACAGCCTCCATGCCGAGCTCTGGGTACTCTACGCACTCGATAGACTTGATGTTATCCTGTGCCAATACTGCAGCCGGACCACCGATAGAACCGAGGTAGAAACCGCCGTGCTTCTGGCAAGCATCGGTAACCTGCTGTGAACGGTTACCCTTTGCAATCATAATGAGTGAGCCACCGGCCTCCTGGAATGAATCTACATAAGGGTCCATACGCTGTGCTGTTGTAGGGCCCATCGAGCCGCAAGGCATACCTGCTGGAGTCTTTGCAGGACCGGCATAGTATACAGGGTGGTTCTTGAAGTACTCTGGCAAGCCCTCGCCCGAGTCAAGACGAGCCTTCAGCTTAGCGTGTGCGATATCGCGAGCAACGATAATTGTACCATTAAGGCTCACGCGTGTAGCAACAGGGTACTTTGCTAACTCCTTGCACACCTCTCGGATTGGCTGATCGAGGTCAATCTTTACAACATCGCCCTCGCCTGCTTGACGCAACTCCTCAGGGATCAACTCGTATGGAGTCTTGTCCATCTTCTCGATCCACAAACCTTCCTTGTTGATCTTAGCCTTGATGTTACGGTCTGCCGAGCAGCTTACACCCCTACCGATAGGGCACTAACCGCCGTGGCGTGGCAAACGGATTACGCGGATATCGTGGCAAATATACTTACCACCGAACTGCGCACCCAAGCCGATGCGGTGAGCCTCCTCGGTGAGAGTCTTCTCCAACTCTACATCGCGGAATGCACGACCAGTCTCGTCACCTGTGGTAGGGAGGTTGTCGTAGAAGTGAGTCGAAGCCAACTTCACGGTCAAGAGGTTGCGCTCAACACTTGTACCACCTACAACGAATGCGATGTGGTATGGCGGACACGCTGCGGTACCCAATGACTTGATCTTCTCCAAGCAGAATGGAACCAACTTCTCAGGGCTCAACAAAGCCTTAGTCTCCTGGTAAAGATATGTCTTGTTAGCCGAACCACCACCCTTGGCGATAAAGAGGAACTTGTACTCCATACCCTCGGTTGCTTCGAGGTCGATCTGAGCCGGAAGATTGCAACGAGTATTCACCTCCTCGTACATTGTGAGAGGTGCATTCTGCGAGTAGCGCAAGTTCTCCTGTGTATATACATTATATACACCGCGCGAGAGAGCCTCCTCGTCGCAAAAATCGGTCCATACGCGCTGACCCTTCTCGCCGTGGATAATTGCGGTACCTGTATCCTGACAGATTGGCAACTGACCCTTGCTTGCAACCTCTGCATTGCGCAACATCGAGAGTGCGACATACTTGTCGTTGTCTGAAGACTCAGGGTCGTGGAGAATCTTTGCAACCTGCTCGTTGTGAGCGCGACGCATGTTGAACGATACATCGTAGAACGCCTGCTGAGTAAGTGTTGTGAGAGCCTCCGGTGAAACCATCAAAATCTCTTTTCCGTTAAATTCGCTAACCGATACACCCTCTTTTGTGAGCAAATAGTATTCGGTGTCATCTGCACCTGTTTGGAACATTGGTGCATACTTAAAATCTGGTACTCCTGCCATAGTATTTTTAATTGCTTATTTGTGAGTTTTTGCTATTTTGTAGCACAAAGATAGCGATTATGTTTGAAATAATCGCCAAATTTTGATACTTTAATGCATAAAAAGGGATTTTGTTCAAAAATAGTGCAAAATATTGGTACAACGATAGCTAAAAAGATATATCTTTGCGCCACCTTATGTATTATTTAAAAAATTATGGACAAGAAAACTGTTGTAATTGGAGTAATTGGTGCCGATGCTCACGCTGTTGGTAACAAGATTATCGACCTGACGCTTACAAATTCAGGTTTTAATGTAGTTAACCTCGGCGTTATGGTATCGCAGGAGGAGTTTATTGAGGCGGCTGTTGAGACTAACGCTTCTGCAATCTTGGTTTCGTCACTTTATGGTCACGGCGAGATCGACTGTAATGGTCTTCGCGAGAAGTGCGACGAGGCCGGCTTGAAGGGTATGCCACTCTTCGTTGGCGGTAACCTCGTAGTAGGTAAGCAGGAGTTCGAGGAGGTTAAGGCTCGCTTTATGGCTATGGGCTTCGACTATGTTTATGCACCTAGCACCCCTATCGAGACTACAATCGTAGATTTGAAGAATAAGTTGGGTTTGGAGTAATTTGTACGACCTGTTATGAAGTTTTTAACGGTTGATGTAGGCAGTACTTATACCAAACTGACCGCCATTGACGCAGAGCAGAGGGTAATTCTCGGCACCGCGCAATCATTCACTACTATCGAGAGTGATGTTATGCAGGGTTTCGAGAATGCTTGGCGACTCCTTACCGAGAATCGTCCTGATAACCCTTGCGCCGATTTTAAGTACGACCAGATGTTGGTTTGTAGCTCGGCTGCAGGAGGTTTGAAGATGGTTGCTCTGGGCTTGGTTCCCGACCTTACGGCCAAGGCAGCCCGCACGGCAGCATCAAATGCAGGTGCGAAGGTTGTCAAGACCTACGCTTACGAGATAAGCGGCGGGGAGCAACAGGAGATTTTCGACATTAATCCCGATTTGGTCTTGCTCTGTGGTGGTACAGATGGAGGTAATAAGGAGGTGATCATTGCCAACGCCAAGCGTTTGGTGGCGATTGACCGCGCCTTTACGACTATCGTTGCGGGCAACAAGAGTGCTACTGACGAGATTCGTGAGATCTTCCGTGAAGCAGGTAAAGATGTGGTTATCACAGAGAATGTGATGCCGCAGTTCAATAAGCTCAATATCGAACCGGCTCGTGATGCGATACGACAGATGTTTATCGCACGCATCATCGAGGCAAAGGGCCTAAATCGCATTCAGGCTATGACAGCGCAGAAGATTATCCCTACACCGCTTGCAGTGTTGCAGGCGTGCGAGTTGCTCAGCCGAGGAACATCGAAGCAGAAGGGTCGTGGCGACCTCTTGGCAGTAGATGTTGGTGGAGCCACTACTGATGTGTACTCTATGGCATCGGGTGCTCCTACGGTTGATAACACTATGATGAAGGGACTCCCTGAACCGTGGTCGAAGCGTACCGTGGAGGGAGATTTGGGTATGAGATACAGCCTTACACATGTCTTTGAGCAGTTGCCTGAGTATGTATGCTCCGACAAGGAGTATATTCAGCGTGTTCAGGCGTGGGTTGAGTTGTGTTCGGCACACCCCGATACTTTGGCTGCACCGGATAGCGAGGAGGAGCGTATTGAGGAGTTCTTGGGTCGTTCGGCCGTATCGTTGGCTGTGGAGCGTCATTGCGGACGCATTGCCGAGGTCTATACACCGCTTGGCGAGATGCACACATTGGAGGGTAAGGATTTGATGAATCTCCCGACAGTGATAGGCATCGGAGGAGTTATTCGTAACTCTCGCCACCCGGAGGAGATTTTGAAGGGCAGCCTCTACGATATTATGCGCTCGGAGTGTACAAAGCCGCGAAACCCTAAGTTCTACCTCGACAAGAAGTACATCTTTGCCTCTATGGGACTTTTGAGCATGGTCGATGCTGAACTTGCATTCGAACTATTAGATAAAGAGTGTGTAGCATTAGGATAGTGCTACGAAATAGTATTGACAAATCGTTAATTTCACAAAATATCATGGAAAGAGAATTAAAGAACAAGAGAATTTCCGAAGACGCGTTTATGAAGGAGCGCGCTGAGGTCCTTCAGCAGTGGCCTACCGGAAAGGAGATTGATTTTCAGGAGGCGGTAGACTATCAGTTGTCTATTGACAAGAGCAAGCGTTTTGGTGAGAAGTTGGCTCAGGCTGACAAGGAGGGTGTTACTCTCGTGCAGCCTCGTGCCGGTGTTGCTTTGTATCAGGAGCAGATCGAGTTGTTGCAGTACCTCGAGAACGAGGGTGGTGCAGACCTTCTCCCTACAACAATCGATAGCTACACTCGTTTGAACCGTTACAACGAGTGCCAGGTAGGTATCGAGAAGAGCCAGGCTTCGGGCCGTTCAATGTTGAATGGTTTCCCAGCTGTTAACTACGGTGCTAAGATTTGCCGCACCGTAACATCGGCTTTGAAGAATCCTGTACAGGTGCGTCACGGTACTCCTGATGCTCGTCTTTTGACCGAGATCGCTATCGCAGGTGGTTTCACATCTTACGAGGGTGGTGGTATTTCGTACAATATCCCTTATTCGAAGAACCACACCATCGAGCAGACCATCAAGTATTGGCAGTATTCTGACCGCTTGGTAGGTATGTACGAGGAGGCTGGTGTAAGCATCAACCGTGAGCCATTTGGTCCGTTGACAGGTACACTTATTCCGCCATGTATCTCTAACTCGGTTGCTATCATCGAGACTTTGTTGGCAGCTGAGCAGGGTGTTAAGGATGTAACCGTAGGTTATGGTCAGTGCGGTAACCTTATCCAGGATGTTGCAGCAATGCGTTCGTTGGCTAAGCTTACTCGCGAGTACCTCCACAAGTACGGTTTCGATGATGTTCGCGTTACTACCGTATTCCACCAGTGGATGGGTGGTTTCCCACAGGACGAGTCGAAGGCATTCGGTGTTATTTCGTGGGGTTCGGCAGCAGCAGCTTTGTCGAAGGCTACAAAGGTTATCGTAAAGACTCCACACGAGGCTTACGGTGTTCCTACAAAGGAGGCGAATGCTTGTGGTTTGCGTGCTACAAAGCAGGTAATCTCTATGCTTCGTGATCAGGACTTGCGCGAGATTCCATTGGTAGTTATGGAGAGCCAGATTATCGAGTCTGAGGTTCGTTGCATCATGGATAGAGTAGAGGTATTGGGTAAGGGTGACCTTGCTCTCGGTACCGTAGCTGCTTTCGAGTCGGGTATCTTGGATATTCCATTTGCTCCTAGCCGTTACAACGCAGGTAAGGTACTCCCAGCTCGTGACGATGATGGTGCAATCCGTATCTTGGAGATGGGTAACTTGCCATTCACTCAGGAGTTGAAGGATTTCCACCGTGCTAAGTTCGAGCAGCGTGCTCGTTTGGAGGGCCGTAAGGTATCTTTGCAGATGGTAATCGACGATGTTAGCGCAATCGAGAAGGGTGTGCTTGTAGGTCGCCCAAAGATGTAATTTGATACATAAATAAACCTAAATATTATTTAAAGTTATGAAAATTCAAAAGGTAGTTTGTTCTGCCGGAAAGACAGGATTCTTCTTTGACGACCAGAAGGCAATCAAGGCCGGAGCAAAGAATGATGGTAACTTCTATGTTGGTGAGCCAATGACTCCAGGCTTCACATCTGTACGCCAGATGGGTGAGTCTATCTCTGTAATGTTTGTATTGGAGGATGGTCAGGTGGCTTTTGGTGATTGCGCTGCTGTACAGTACTCTGGTGCAGGTGGTCGTGATCCATTGTTCCTCGCTGAGAACTTTATCCCGGTTATCGAGAAGGAGATCGCACCTTTGTATGAGGGTCGAGAGATCACCTCTTTCCGTGAGTTGGCAGACATCGTAGATAAGATGACTTCACCTTCAACAGGTAAGGTATATCACACTGCTATCCGTTACGGTGTTACTCAGGCTTGCTTGGATGCTGTTGCAAAGAGCCAGCACAAGTTGATGGCTGAGGTTATCGCAGCTGAGTATGGTACTCAGGTTAGCGATGTTATGGTTCCTATCTTCACACAGTCGGGTGACGATCGTTATATGAACGCCGACAAGATGATTATGAAGGGTGCAGCAGTATTGCCACACGCTTTGTTCAACCATGTTGAGGAGAAGGTAGGTTTGAAGGGTGAGAAGATCGAGGCTTATATCGAGTGGTTGCGTAACCGCGTTCTCGACAAGAAGCCTTTCGAGAACTACAACCCTATCTTCCACATCGATGTATATGGAACTTTGGGCTTGGTATTCAACAACGATTTCGAGGCTATCGCTGAGTATATCGCAGGTTTGGCTAAGATCGCACAGCCATTCCACCTCCGTGTTGAGGGTCCGGTAGATATGGGCGAGAAGCAGGCTCAGATCGAGGCATTGGCAGCTATCCGCAAGGCTTTGGAGGCTCGTGGCTCGGAGGCTGAGATCGTTGCTGACGAGTGGTGTAACACCTTCGAGGATGTTATCGACTTCACTAAGGCTAAGGCTGGTCACATGGCACAGATTAAGACTCCGGACTTGGGTGGTATCAACAACTCTATCGAGGCTGTTCTTTACTGCCGTGAGAACGGTATGGGTGCATACTTGGGCGGTACTTGTAACGAGACAAACCGTTCGGCTGAGGTTTGCGCACATGTCGCAATGGCTACACAGCCTAAGCAGTACTTGGCTAAGCCGGGTATGGGCGTAGACGAGGGCTATATGATTGTATTCAACGAGATGTCACGCATCTTGGCTTTGAGAAAATAGTATTAAATAAGGAGAGTTATGAGTAACGAAACTAAGAAAGAGATTCGCGTACTTTCGCCTACCGCCATTCTCGGTTATGGCTTCCCTGAGGAGTCGTTTAACGAGGGTATGCGTCGCAATCCTGATGTTATTGCAGTAGATGCTGGTTCTACCGATCCGGGCCCATACTACTTGGGTGCAGGTTATTCGTTCACCGATCGCAATGCTGTAAAGCGTGACTTGTCTATCATGATTCCTGCCGCCTTGAAGGCCGGTATTCCGGTTATGATTGGTACAGCAGGTGGTAGCGGTGCTCGTCCTCATGTTGAGGAGACCGTTGGTATCATCAAGGAGATCGTTGAGGAGCAGAAGCTTCACTTCAAGATGGCAGTTATCCAGTCGGAGTTCGAGAAGGACTTCGTAAAGGAGAAGATTCGCAAGGGCGATATCTTCCCATTGGGTCCTGTTGCAGAGTTGACAGAGAAGGATGTTGATGAGTCTATCCACATCGTAGCACAGATGGGCGAGGAGCCTTTCATCAAGGCATACGAGAGCGGTGCTCAGGTTATCCTTGCAGGCCGTAGCTACGACCCTTGCGAGTTCTCGTCATTGGCTATCAGCCGTGGCTTCGACAAGGCTCTTGCTATCCACATGGGTAAGGTTTTGGAGTGCGCAGCTATTACAGCTCTTCCAGGTAGTGGTAGCGACTGTATGTTGGGTACATTGAAGGAGGACAGCTTCGTTGTTGAGCCTTTGAACCCAATCCGTAAGTGTACTGCACTCTCTGTTGCAGCTCACTCACTCTACGAGAAGTCTAATCCGTATGTATTGCCTGGTCCTGGTGGTGCTTTGGATTTGAACGAAACCAAGTTCACTCAGTTGAGCGACACTCAGGTTGAGGTTCGCGGTACAAAGTTCGTTCCTACCGAGGAGTACTTCGTTAAGTTGGAGGGTGTTCGCCGCGTAGGTTACCGTACAATGTCGCCTGCAGCGACTCACGACCCAATCATGATCAGCCAGATTGACACTGTTGTTGAGAAGGTTCGCGAGCGCGTTATGGATAACTTCCGTAACTCGGGTATGAAGGACTTCCACCTCGACTTCAAGATCTACGGTAAGAAGGGTGTTATGAATATGTTCCCTAAGACTGCTGATTCGGCAAGCGACGAGTTGCTTATTATCATCGAGGCTGTAGCACAGACACAGGAGGAGGCAAATACCATTTGCGGTTTTGCACGCTCTACAATGTTGCACTACGGCTACGAGGGTCGAATCTCGACTGCGGGTAACTTGGCATTCCCATTCTCGCCAAGCGATTGCAAGATGGGTGCTGTTTATGAGTTCAACGTATACCACTTGATGCGTATCGAGGATACTTGCGCTCCGTTCCCAATTACCTATATGGAGTTCTAATTTTAAGTTGAAGAGTTATGGCAAAGCATAAGTTAGTAGATATCGCTTCTGTAATCAGAAGTAAGAATTCTGGTCCGTATGAGTTGACCTTCGATGTTATCTTCAAGGATTTCGAAACATACGGAATGGTTAAGGCAGCTAATGCTATCAATAAGCAGAACTTCTGCGCTTTGTATGGCATCGAGGAGAGCGATGTACTCCACTTGGTATATTTCGATCCAGCAAAGGCTGTTAAGGTTACTATCTGCCGTCCTATCCCTAGTGGAGCATTGGGTGAGACCGATGTATATGGTGCACAGCAGCACGCTCCTCTTATGGGTATGGAGGTTGAGTTCTAAGAGAATTTAAGAATTCATATATTAAGAAAGTCTGCCCGACTTCCCGCCGGGCAGACTTATTTTTTGCAATACCCTCACCACATTAAATTAATCCTAAAAAGAATTGGCTCCCCTGTGAAAACAAGGGTGCCAACTTTTTTTTATGATGAAGGGCTTCTATTTCTCGAAGACGGTAACCTTAACCTCCTTCTCGATTGAGAATACAGGTGTTGTTACAACCCAGCACTTAAGCTTCTTGTCCCAAACCGGCTTCAACTTTTGGCCGTCACAAACTGCGCTCTTAGCCTCGATTACAGGGAGTTCCAAGCGGTAGTTACGCTGCATTACCTGGCCCTTGTAGCGACCCTGTGCAGGTGCGATGGTGATTTCGGTTGCAGCCTTACCATTTTGCTCTATACGACGATAATGGAGCTTGGTCTTTGCGTATGCACCCTTCTCGTAGTCGAGAGACAAACCATCATCCTCGTAGAGTGTAAACTCGCCTGAACCACCAACCTCGGTAGGGTAGGTGCGGAGGATAAGGGTTGTGAGAGCTGTTGTTGCAGGACGATCTGTGTATGGCTGCATAGGGAGTGGGCGACCACCCTTAACAAAGAGAGGGAAAGAGTTGAGATCCTTCGCGATGCTCTTTGTCTCGCCACCGAGATGACGCTCGTGGGTGAAGAAGTCGTACCATACAGACTCCTTAGCACTCTCGTTCTTTGCCTTAGGGAACCACACCTTCTGCGATGCCAAGCCACCCTCAGGACTCTTTGGCGATGTGATAGGCGCAGCCAACAAGATGTCGCCGAAGAGGAACTGCTGTGGATTCTTGTAAGCCTCATCTACAGTAGGATAGTTGATGTACATTGCGCGGTTGAGTGGCAACATAGTCTCGTGAGTAGTACGAACGCTTGTATAGACATAAGGCATCAACTGCGAACGGAGGTGGTAGCTGCGGCGCATAGACTCCTCAGCCTCTTCACCCCAAAGCCAAGGGCGGCGATCAGTATCCTTGTTGCGTGCCGAGTGGATACGCAATGCAGCCGATACGGCACCAAACTGTGTCCAACGAGCATAGAGCTCAGGGTCGGTACCTCCGTAGAAACCACCGATGTCGTGTGCCCAGAAGTAGCAACCTGCGTTACCGCTTGTAGAGGTCAAATCCACCTCGAAAGCGAGAGCCTTCCAATTCGCGTATATGTCACCCGAGAACTGGATAGGGTGGCGATGGTCACCAAAGCCTGCCCAACGGCTGTAGCCTGCACCACGAAGGCCTTTGCGCTGAGAATCCTTATACCACAAGTGGTTGATCCACTGCAAAATTTTGGTCGATGTACCACGAACATATCTGTAAATACGGTTCTGCTGCCAGTCGAGCCACCAGAAATCAACGCCGATATCCTCAGATGGGTGGTGCGCATAGCGGAAGAAGTTCTCCATATACTTCTCGTTCGAAGGGTCGAAGAGAAGAATATTGTTGTTTGTGGTGTCGGCACCCATAGCCTTCATGAACTCAGGATAAGCAGCCTCGTGAGGACGAATACCATCGTGTGGGTGGTCGTTTATAGATACAGTTACACCACGGCGGTGAATCTCATCGATAAGTCCCTTAGGATCCGGAATAAGCTCGTTGTTCCAAGTATAGCCGGTCCAATAGTAGCGGCGGCTGCTTCCTGTACCGCGTGTAGCATCTGTCGAGTGCCAAGCCATATCAAATACGATGTTATCGATAGGGAAATTGTGGTCGCGGTAGCCATCGAGAATCTCCAAGAACTCCTTAGCGGTATAGTCCCACCAACGGCAGTACCATACGCCGTGGATGTACTTTCGAGTCATAGGCACATGACCGCTGACAGTACCCAAGTCGCGCAATGCAGCAGCGTAGTCGCTACCATAGATGAAGAAGTATAGATCCTGCAAGTGGTTCTGTGTATCACGACGCTGCAACTTATCATTAACGATAAGGTCTGTGTTTGTATCCTCTACTACATAGTATCCGTTACGAGTTAAAATACCGTTATCGCGTGAAACAGGACCCTTTACGCGGTCGAGGGTCGAGATTGCACCCTTCAAATTGGCCGATGGACGAGATATGCCGTGTATTTTCACCTCCTTGCCATTGTTCTCGAAGATAATCTGAGTGTTGCACTGTCCGAACAAGAGATTGTCATCCTGCACGCGGATGGTGAAATGCTCGGTCTTGATAACTACCCAATCCTCAGCCTCGCGAGTGATGGTGTAAGGAACATTGGTTGGGCGATTTTGCGCGAAATAGGTCTTCTCATCGACAAACTTGCCGCCATCTGCATACTCCAGACGCACCAATGTAGGCGAGATGATAGAGATACGCTTATTGCGTAATACGATTGGACCCTCCTGTGCCGAAAGCGACAAAATCGATACCAATGCGATAGCTGTAGTAAATAATCGCTTGAAATTCATAAATTTATTTATTTATTTGGTTAATGAAAATTTCTACCTATCCATTCTATATAAAACTCTCTACAAAGATACGAATTTCATGAAAAATATGCAAATGTAATTTTGCATCCTACAAAAATAGGAATGGATAGTAGCGAATACCACTATCCATTCCTATTTGTTAATCGCTGTAGATTTCGACTATTTTGCGTACTCGAAGTCGGTAGTGCCATCGATAGCGGCATCTACGACATTGTTAACATACCACTTGCTGCCCTCCTGGGTAGAGATGAATACGAGAACGTGGAGATCCTCGACCTTCCAAGTCTTCGAGATTGGGAATGCAAACTCGTAGGTCTTGGTCTTACCAGCCTCGATTACGCCTAAGTCATAACCCGAGAAGTCGTCGTGGTTGCTTGGGTGCTGGCTCTTGATGCGACGAATGCAGTTGTTGTGGTTGTTGAAGTCTACACCCTCGTTAGGTTCGATACCGTAGTTCGACTGCGCGCCAGTGATGTTATTCTCGAGCAAGATTGCACCAATGCGGAAGTCTGCCTTCTCTGATGCCTTAACGAGAGCTGTAAGTACAACATAGTTCTTGTCTGCGTGGTACTTAGAGTTCACAGCAACTGAGCCTCGTGTGCTAACGCGGTTGAGAGCGGTGTTAATCATATTCGCAATGTAGCTCTTGCTTGCTGTAGCAGCCTGGTCGTTATGGCGCTTGAAGTCAGCAATAAGGTCTGGATTGTAAACGATACCGTATGCCTCATCGAGGTTCAACTCTGTAGTCATCGCTGCAGGGTCATTTCCTGCGTAACCACCGATGTGAGCCGAAGCTATAGCAATATTGTTGTTGTACTTCTCGTCCTTCTTTATATCGTCCAATGCGTTAATCATTCGTGGGCAGTTGCCACAACCGATACCGGTGAACTGAGTAAGCAGAATGCGACGGTTGAAATTGAGCTTCGAAGGGTTGTTATCAACTGGTGCAGATGGTGCTGCAGGTGGGGTAGCGATAACAGAGATCTTGGTGTTTGTACGGGTTGTTGTTGCACCATACTCAGCCCAGAACTCATAGATACCAACCTTAGTTGCCGAGAATGTCTTCGATTCGAGTGGCTCGTCGTTGTTGTCGTAGATGGTGTAACCGCTCTCCAACTCCACGCCATCGAAATAAACGTGGAATGTTGCGATGTCGGTGCCATTGTCGTAGATCTCGTACTTGTCGACCTTGAGAACTAATCCTCGCATATCGTCCGAATCGGAGCCATTGTCACTAGTACAACAAACGAGCACAAAGCTCAGGCAGAGAGCTGCCAATGTCTTCAATGTTTTCATACTGTTTTTTACTTATTTATTAATTCAAATTATTCTCTAGAACGATGATGTCAACACAAGGTTAACTCCTGTATATGCAGGCGAGAATCGGCACACACCGCCCGAGCAGATGTAGCCTGCGCGGTTGCGACCATAGCTCAACTGCACGCGAGTGCGGTTGTGGGTGTAGCTGAAACCTCCGTTGTAGTAGTGCATCTTGCTCTGGCCGATATTGTACATATCCTGTGCATAGACGCTCCAATGAGGCGCAAAATTGAACTCTACGAGTGCTGCTACCCAGTCACCCTCGCTGTGCCTGCCATCCCACTCATACTTCTCGTCGCCCGAAAGGAGATATTGCAGCTCGAAGCGCAACGAAGCCTTGCGGTTGAACTTGTGGGTTACATCGGCCACAAAGATGTGGGCCTGATGGTCCATATTGTCCTGATAAGAGTAGAGGATGAGAGTCTTCCACTTCTTGTCCCACTGACGCTCGACATCGATGTTGATATCACGCCAGTAGAGCTGACGCTTATCGCCTATCCAAGCGAGCTTGTCGAGCGAATAGAAAGTCGAGAAGTTGGCGTGGAAGTTCCAGTAACGGTAACGATTCGACTTGCTACGGTAGGAGTAGCACAAATCGATCTGACCGCCCATCTCACCATTCAGCGACACCTGCTCCATCAAGTATGGATTGAGATTCGCCAACATATAGGTGTATTGACGAGTCAATGCTGGGATGTAGTTGATGGTGTTGCCACCGTAGATATTGCTCTCGAAGATATTGATTGGCGTATTCATATTCTTCAAAGTGCGGAATGTACCCATCACGCTGAAGGTTTTGTAGTTGTAGCCAACCTCTCCCAAAGCAGCCCAACCCTTGCGGGTGCTCTCGTATGATGTGTCGATATAATCGGCACCCTTACCAACATATTCGCCACGAACGGTCAATCCGTTCCAACCGAAGTTAATTCGGCCAGAGTACATATTCAGGTTCGGCTTGATGCCATATGCGTCGAGATATGGCGACATATACTCAGGTGCTTGCGAAAGGCTCTGGTAGCGATTTACGAACGATCCCTCAATATTGAAGTTGATTGCTGGGGCCTTGATAATCTCGGCCAACGAGACCGAGAGATCGGCACCGCGTACCCATGTCTTCGAGTACTCGGTGTAGAGTCGTGGACGACCATACATACCCTTCAAGGTGACATAGCGACCAAAGCTATAAGCCGCACGCACACCCTCGAGCGAGTTGTTAAGTCCGAGCTGACGATCCTCGA
The DNA here is from genome assembly GCA_017560455.1 of Alistipes sp. Classification (GTDB taxonomy): domain Bacteria; phylum Bacteroidota; class Bacteroidia; order Bacteroidales; family Rikenellaceae; genus Alistipes. Next base: position 20,281 of record JAFZEY010000026.1, read on the forward strand.
ACGAGCGGAAGATGAGACCATTTCCATATTGGTCGAAGATGTCACCGACCAAGATTTCGAAATTCTTATCCTGCCACTGGATATACTTCGAGGCGAGATAGAACTTGTAGCCCGATGCCAATCCTTCGTAACCTACAAGTGCAGGCAAGAAGGCGTTCATCTGAACACCAGCCGAGAAACGACCACTCAAGTAGTCAACCTTGATATAGTTGTTCGAGCCGAAGCGGTCCTCGGGACGCTCGATCTTCTTGTCGGGAGCGTAGTAGATCGAAGATGTCTCCAAGCTACCCGATACCTGACCGTTGCCCAACACCTGCTGTGCCGAAACTGAGGTCGCGAAGGCGAGAATGCCCACGCATAAGAGAGTTAATCGTTTCATCTGCTACTTCTTCTTTTTCTGTCCTTTCTTCAACTCTACGATCTTGTCGAACAAGAGCTGCTCGCTGCCTGGGGTGTAGCCCGAGTGCGAGAAGATGATGTTGCCCTCGCCATCCACAACAAACGACTGCGGAGTGAGCGATACATTCATTGCACGCTTCAAGGCCTGATTCTCGTCGTAGACACAGATGAACTCCCAACCACGCGAGTTGGCAACAGCCTTTGCCGAGGCCTTCAAACGAGCATCGTCAACCGATACTGCGATTACCTCGAACTCGGCCTCCGAACGCCAGTCTGCCAATGCATCGTTGATGGCGTTGAGCTCCTGAATGCAAGGCTTGCAAGCGATAGACCAGTATGAGATGATCATTGGCTTGCCCTGTGCGAACGAGCGAATTGATACCACCTTGCCCTGTGCATTCTCGACATTCACGTCAGGAAGCTGCTGTGCCGATGCAAACGACACTGCAAAGGCGAGGCACAAAAGAGCTATAATTTTCTTCATAATTCTTTCTTTTATTTACCACACGAAGGAGCCTACATCGAGGTAGACTCCTTGTGCAGTGTTTTTGCAATTATTTGCGAATTGGAGCGACCTTCTTCAAGAGCTTATCCATACCCTGACGAGTCTCCTCTGGGGTAATCTGGCGAGCTGTCGAAGTCTTTGCCTCTACCTTCTTTGCCTTTGGTGCGAGGGTTGTTGCGCTGTAGCTCTTCTTGAATGTCGAAGGTGCCGAAACATTCTTCACCAATACATTCTTGCTATTTACGCTCTTAACCGAAGCCTTAGCAGGAGCTGGTGTTGCGCCACCATTCCATCCGCGAGTGAATACAACCTCCGAGATGATGTGGTTGTTGTAGAATGCAATACCCGACTGCGACTCGTAGAGGATGTTTGGATACATTGGAATATCCACAGTGATTACATTGCCCTCCTCGTCTACGATTGGTTTGCCCTCCTCGTCTACATCGTAAACCTTGATGCTGGTCGACTTGATGGTGAACGAGTTGCCATCCTCCGAAATCTCAACTGGCATTGCTACCTGCTCAACGCTATTGTTGTCGTCACCTACTGGGAACGCATACATAGTCTCGTAGTTACCCATACAGAAGTGGTGAGCCATACCGTTGTACCACTGAGTGAAGGTAGGGATACGGTTGTAGTTTACTGGAATAAATACATCACCATTCTTATTCACCTGCAAGAACCACTTAGGACCGAAGTCGTAGAAGAGGTTGCTTGTAGTCGATGCGTTGTAATCCTCCATAATGAAGAGATCCCAAGGAGATGCAGTCGAGAGAGTACGATTCTCATCCAAGTGCCAGCCCTGGCAGAGTACGCGGTTCTGGCCCTTTACAGCCTTGTTATAGGTATCCTCCTCCTGCTTGAACTCAGCGAAGTAAGCGTCAGCTGCTGCCTTCTCTACACCGTGCTTCTCAAAGAGAGCGTAGTGTTCGTCGGAGAGAGCCGATGGGCTTGTCAAATCGCCAATCGAAACCTTCCAGCTGTGCTCTTTTGCTGTGAACACGCCAGTCTCAGGATTCAAGTAGTTTACAGTAGCGGTAGCTGTCCAGTCGCCCTTCAAAGCGTTAATCTTGGTCATATCAAGTGGGTCAGCATCAGAGTTAGCCAACGACTCAGCAGTTGCATAACCTGGGGTAGTCTCGCTGTCTGGGTTACTTGCACGACCCTCGGTGTTCCAAGCGATGAAGGCTGCTGTGAACGAGCTCTTCTCCAATACGTCGAACTCGATCTCTGCACCTGCATTCGAGTTGATCATCTCGATGTCTGCATCGCTGAGCTCGTAGTATGGGTGGCCAGCATTCATCATTACCATATCGGTATAAGTGAAATCGTTAGCCTTCATATAAGCAGCAAACTCACGAGCGTAGTTAGCAACGAACGATGCTCTCGAGATTGGGTTTGTCTGCCAATCTGGGTTCTTCAAGATAAACTTAACCTTCCAAGGCGAGTATGCCTCTGCTGCAGTAACCTGAAGTACAGGCTCAGGCAAGGTGTAGTTCTTCAAAGAGAATGTCAAGTGCTGGTAGTTCTGTGCCGATACGTCTGCGGTATACTCGCCATTCTCTACCTCCTTCTTGCCTACAGCGTTCACGATAACGTGGTATCTCATACCTGCACGTGGCTCTACGAGGTAGTCGCTCAAGTTGATGCGCTGTGGACCCTCCGAAGCGTAGTGGTAGCCAATGCCGAAGTATGCACCCATCTCAGTTGTGGTAAACCATTGCCAAAGGCTCTGGTCGTTGCTGAGGTAGTCGCGAGTGATATCGAGGAAACCCTGCTTGTACTCGTTTGTATTCTCGTAGATACCAACGAAATACATATATGTCTCCTCGTCTGGAGTGAGGACAATGCAACCATCCTGAGTCGAGAGATTCTCGAACTTAACGTCAACGGTGCCGTTGAACTTCTCAGGAGCAGGCAAGCGAATCTCCTTCTTGTAGTACCAAGCACCCTCGTGCCAGAACTTATCGGTGTCGACATTCTGGGTTGGCGAACCACCTACACCCATATTAGGAAGACCACCTGTGTCGGTTGCTGCGATGTATGCCTCGAAATCGTAAGGGTACCAATACCAGCCTTTGCCCCAGCCCCAGTTGATGATTGGGTGCTTCTTCTCGCAAGTCTCAATCTTGTGGTTGGCATCCTCGCCCTCCTCGTAGTTGCCGAGGTCGCAATCAGCATAGTCAACCTCCGACATCATGAGTACAAGTGGCTCACCCGGCATAAACTGATAGTAGTATTGGATAGGGCCTGCCGAGCCATTCTCAACCTCAGAACTGTTCTCCGATACCTCGGTAACGCTTGTGTTGCCAATGATGTAGTAGCCGACCTCGCCCTTAGAGTTGCGACGATAAGCGTTGTGGTGGTTGATCTCGATCAATGTATCGCGCTGGATAAGGAATGCAGGGTATACATAGTCGCAGTTGTGGAGCAACTCAGGAATTGGCGGGAAGCCATTGTAAGCCAACATTGGAGTGTTGGTTACGCTCCACTTAATGCGACGACCTGCAGCCTTAACCTGCTCAGGCATAGTCACCGAAACTGATACACCCTCGAAGTTCGAGCGAATGATGTGAACATCACCCTCACCATAGGTGTTAGGAGTAGAGAACTCAACAGTGTAAACCTCACCATTGTTGAAGTACTCGGTGTCCGAAATCTTGGCTACGATGTACGAGATGTAAGTTCTGTTCTTGTCGAGACCATCGTTACCGGTAATCGAGATGACATTAGTACCATCCTCGCAAGGCTTTATGATACCACGACGCGATACGATACCTGGGCTAAGTGTCGACGCAACACCACCCTTGATAGGCTGATTGTTATCGTCGTAACCCTCTACAAAGTACTTTGTACCATCGCTCTCAACCAAAATCTCGCGAGTGTAGCATACGAGCTGCTTGATGTTTGCGATGTTGATTGGAATCTCCACCGAGATAGCGGTGTGTACAGTTACATCACCTGTGATTTCGAATACAGGTGTTGTGTTGCCACCGACACCATCAGGGTCGCTGACACACGATGTTGCAACATTGCCCAAGAAGAAAACGAGGGCAAGCGCAACCAAAGATTTGAATAGTTTTTTCATAAATGTGTTTATTTGGTTGATGAAATAAATAAGTTTCTATATTCGGGTGCAAGTTAGTAATAATTTTTTAGAATTTTTATGTTTTTTCAATATTTTTATGCAGAATTATCGTGTCTTGTAAAATATTCTTTATGTATAACATAAATACCCTGCCGAAATGGACTCTCGGCAGGGTATTTAGTGCTGGTTTTATATTCTCTACTTCTTGTACTCTTCTACGCCCTTTTTCAAAAACTTAATGAAGCCCTCAACCGAGAGATCGTAGCCGCGTGGCTCGCCCAAAATAGCGCCATTCTTGCCCTGCAATACATAGTAAGGCTGAGCATTTACGCCGAAGCGGGTGAGAGCATAGTTGGCATTTACCTTGCCCAACGACTTCAATACCTTACCGCTGTCGGTTGTTACCCAATCGCTCTCGGGAAGAGTCATCTTATCGTCGGTGTAGAGTGCTACAACAACATACTCGTCGCGCAAAATCTGTTGTACAGTAGCGTCAGACCACACTCTCGCCTCCATCTCACGGCAGTTTACACATCCGTGACCCGTAAAGTCGATGAAGATAGGCTTGCCAACCTTTGCAGCGTAAGACTCCGCCTCCTTCATATCGAAGAAGCCCTTCAATCCGTGTGGCAAGTGGAGGAAATCGCTATATTTTGCATTGTCGAGGTTAGCCTCATTGTTTGTTGCAGTTGTGGCAGGAGCAGCATACTTACCCACTACAAAATCCTGGGTAGAGAGTGGTGGCAAGTAGCCCGACAACGCCTTCAAAGGTGCGCCCCACATACCAGGAATCATATAAACCACGAATGCGAATACGCCGATAGCCAACGCCAAACGACCTACGCTGAGGTACTTCATCTCGCTGTCGTGAGCGAACTTAATCTTACCCAAGAGGTATAAGCCGAGCAACGAGAATACCACGATCCAGATAGCGAGATATACCTCACGATCGAGCAAATTCCAGTGATATACCTGGTCGGCGACGCTGAGGAACTTGAATCCGAGCGCTACCTCGATAAATCCGAGAACAACCTTCACCGAGTTGAGCCAGCCACCGCTCTTTGGCAACTTCTTCAACATCGAAGGGAAGAAGGCAAAGATTGTAAATGGCAATGCAAAAGCGGTCGAGAAGGCCAACATTGTGATAATTGGCGACCACACCTCACCCGAGGTCGATTTGATAAGTACCGAACCTACGATAGGGCCTGTGCAAGAGAAAGATACGAGCACAAGAGTGAGTGCCATAAAGAAGATACCTCCGAGTCCGCCCTTGTCCGACTGAGCATCGCTCTTGTTTACGAGAGCACTTGGCAATGTGATCTCGAATGCACCAAAGAATGATGCAGCAAAGACCATAAATACCACAAAGAAGATGATATTTGGTACCCAGTGTGTAGCCAACCAGTTGAAGATGTCGGCTGTTACGGCATCACCGCCCAATACGCGTGTGATAATAATAAGTATCGCGATAGGGAGGGTGTAGAGTGCAACGATGAACAAGCCGTACAACGATGCGTTCATTCGTCCGCGAGCGGCCGAACCGCTGTTCTTCATAAAGAAGGATACGGTCATCGGAACCATAGGGAATACGCAAGGTGTGAGCAATGCTGCAAAGCCCCACAATACAGCTTCGATGATAAGCGACCATAACGAGCCTGCGCCTGCAGCGTCCTTAACCTCCTTAATCTCTGCTTGTGGTGCTGCGCCTTCGCCGAATGTTACAACCATCTCGTCGGTAGTAGGGGAGAGGCAGCTGCCGAGGTTGCACGCCTGATAAGAGACTGCAACCTTCACCTCGCCGTTCTTCTCGACCTTGAAGTCCTGCTCGAAAACGGCCTCGTGCTCATACTCGCCAATCTCCATTCCGAGCAACTCGTCTACGGCATATTTAGCCTTCGAGAGCTCGCGCATCTTGCCTTCGAGAGTGATACCCTCGCTTGGCTCAAATACAATTTCAGTAGGGTTGAAGGCCTTTGCGGGATCGGTCACATATATGTGCCAGCCATCCTCCATCTGAGCCTTAACCTGCAATGTGTAGATGCCATCGCCCTTCTCTGTGAGGGTGTTGCTCCACTTTACTGTGCTCTCAGTTTGCGCCAATACGGTCATTGGAACAAAGCAGAGCAGTGTCAAAATTAAGTTTCGTAAGATTTTCATAATTATTTAAGTATTAAGATTATTTCGTCTTCGTAAATTCCAAAGCTTGCCAAATATCGTTTGTGCGGTGTTTCGATAGCTTATAGCCCAGCGACTCCGCCTTTTTTGTTAAAATCGCGACATCTTCGGCTAAAAATCCGCTCATAACAAGGCATCCGCCCGTGCTCAAGGTATTATCGTAGGCCTCCATATCGGCAAGCAGAATATTGCGGTTGATGTTTGCCAATACGATGTCGAATTCTCGGTCCTCAATGGCTCTTGCGTCGCCACATATCGACTCCACCTTATCGGTTACGCCATTCAGTGCTATATTCTCGCGAACGCTCTCCTCGGCCATATCATCAATCTCTACGGCCAAAACATTCGTTGCGCCCAACTTCGCAGCCACAATAGCCAAGACTCCCGTGCCACTACCCATGTCGAGTACGCGCTTACCCTTGATATCGCCGCCAAGCAATGCCTCTATCATTAGCTGCGTGGTGCAGTGGTGGCCCGTACCAAACGACATCTTCGGCTGTATAATAACCTCCATACCATGGTAGCCTGGTCGCTCTTTGTGGAAAGGAGCGCGAATAAGCACCTTGCCTCGCACCTCCACCTCCTCGAAGTCGCTCTCCCAGGTGGCATTCCAATTCTGAGCCTCGATATCCTCGAAGAAGTAGTCCACAAAACCCTCCTCTTCGAGCATTTGTTCAACCTCCTCACGACAGCTATCCAACTCGTTCGCAGGGATATACGCACCCATTAATCCCTCCTGGTAGTCGAAACTGTCAAAAGGAAACTCCGAGAGGTAGGCTGCGATGATCTCGCCCTGCTCCTCGGTGGTGTGTATGGATAACTTCGTGTATGCGGCCATAGTTTTTTACTCTACATAAAGGACCAAACCCTTCAAATACTCGCCCTCGGGGTGGTAGATGTTGATAGGGTGGTCGGTTGGCTGTGTCAGCTGGTGGAGGATGCGAACTTTGCGACCCGCGATGGCAGCTGCGGTAAATACCGTGGTGCGGAACAACTCCTTCGACACCGCCTGTGAGCAGGAGAATGTGAAGAGAATACCGCCCGACTTTATCTGCGACAAGGCGCGAGCATTCAGTCGCTTATAACCCTGCATCGCATTGCCCAACACCTTGTGATGCTTGGCAAATGCCGGCGGGTCGAGGATAATCATATCGTACTTGTCGCCAATATCCTTCAAATATTCGACGGCATCGCATGCCAACGATGTGTGTGGTGCATCTTCGCCGAAGTTTAACTTTATATTCTCATCTACAAGGCGTACTGCGCGCTCCGAAGCATCAATCGAACACACCTCCTTCGCTCCACCTGCCAAAGCGTATACCGAGAAACCTCCCGTGTAGCAGAAAGTGTTCAATACGGTGCGACCTTTGGCATATTGCTCTACGAGGTGGCGGTTGAAACGCTGGTCAATGAAGAATCCGGTCTTTTGGCCCTCCTCCCAATTGACGAGGAACTTGTGTCCGTTCTCCACTACGACATTATCCTTCTCGGCCGAGCCGTAGAGATATCCGTCAACGGCGTTGAGGTTAGCCTTGAAAGGTACTGTCTGTGCACTCTTATCGTAGATGGCTGTAATCTTTTCGCCATACACTTCACGAATTGCGGCAGCAATCTCCTTGCGCGAGAGGTACATACCCACCGAGTGGCACTGCACAACGGCAGTAGTACCATATACATCGACCACCAAGCCCGGCAAGAGGTCACCCTCGCCGTGGATAAGGCGGTAGCAGTTTGTCTGCGGATTGTCTGTAAGGTCGAGCGTGTGACGCACATCGTAGGCGCTTGCTACGCGGTTGTGCCACCAGGCAGCATCGATAGTCTCCTTCTCGAAGGTAAGGATGCGAACGGCAATTGAGCCAATCTGGTAGTGTCCGCGAGCGATATACTCGCCACGCTGTGTGAAGATGTCGACAAGAGCACCTTCAGGTATATTCTCGCCTTCGCACTCGATGCGCTCTATTGCTCCAGAGAATACCCAGGGGTGGCGGCGTTGGAGGGACTCCTCCTTGCCTCGGCGCAGATATATCTTTGCAATACTCATTCTCTCTACTCTTTAGGTTCAACAAAGAGGGTGAATACCAACGGTGTGTATGGCAAAATCTCCGTACTTATAGTTGTTGTAGTCGTTGTCTCCTCGTCCTCCTCGCTTGTATTGTAGTTGTAATAATTGTAGTTGTAGTAGTCGTAGTACGAGCCGTAATAGTCATAGTACGAGTTGTAGTAGTTGTAGTAGTTCATGGCGTTGTACAGATTGGCATTGCCTGAACTTGTGGTCTCGGTTGTTGTCGAACCGGTCATACCCGTAGCTCCGTAGGCATATCCCGAAGTCGTTACAATCTGACCGTAGGAACCATAGTGCATCTGCGGAATACAATAGTACCACGCACCGATAGCTGTACGCTCGCTCGCATCCTTGCCCTCGTCATCGGCAGGGCTGTAGCTGAATACCTCGCAGGTCGGAGCCTTCTCGTCAAACACGAGAGAGCGAATCTCTGCGATATTCGTGTCGAGAACGAAACCGTCGAAGAATCGTACTATGTACCAAATATTTGCACGACCGCCCTTCGTTACCTGGGTGTTTTCGTTTTGCTTGTCGGCGCTGAGTCCCTCACCAAAACGCTTCAAGAGAATCTTGTTGATGCTGTCGTTGATGAAGTCCATGTCGGCATACTTCTTCGTGTCGGTATACTTGTTGTTCAGACCGTCAAGGTGCGGTTGTATGTATCGCTCGTGAATATTGCTGCTGCTTGGGTTGAAGTCGAGCGAGTAGTGCAGACCTGTGAGAACCATATCATCCTCTTCGTCCGCCTTCTCCTCTTCCGGTTTTAAAGCCTGCTTCCACTTGGTGTCGTATCCCACAAAGCTCTTCACCATAGCCAACTCCTTGTCCGAAGGGTTTTTGATGGCTCTCAGTACCTCGATGTCAAATACCAGCGGGCGCGAAGCGTCGAGTGCATACTGACCTTCGTAGCCACCCTCCGATGATGAGCCCGCCTCGCCGTATGCAATTGATGAAGGGAGGTATAGGCGCACCTTTGAACCTCTTCTCATGCGATAGACGCTGTTGCCAATCTTGAACTCGTTTCGTGTGGCGAGGTATGTACCCTCCATAAGACCGTTATTTACACTACCGCAGTAGTTTACAAACGGAACATAGTGTGTGAAGTAGGAGAATGTACCGCACATCTCGGCCAATTGACCGCTACGCGTCATACAGATTCTGCCGTTTATGTCGCGACCCGTCATATTGGCGAAGAACCAGCAGGTATCCTGCTCCATCAACGGCTCCGAGCCGAAGTCGTTGCCGCTGGCGCTGATCTGTTCATTTCTGTCGCCATCGAGAATCTCCACATAGTAACCTCCGTTCTCCTGGTAGTTGTTGAGGAGCTCGGGCTTATTAAGGCGTATCCACGCTTCGAGAGAGAGTTTCTCGCGCTCATCGTTGGAGATTGACTCCTCCTGTAAGCACGATGTCAAGGCAAGGACCACAACGGCCATTGCAAAAAATCTGTTAGCTATACTCTTTGAAAATATCATATCCTATTTTGTAACCTTTTCGATTTTGATGTACCACGCAATCATCGCGTTCTTTGGAACAACGCCTATCATACTTTTGCCGTATGCAAGGTTTGATGTCATATATACTTGTACCGAATCTGCCTCATAACAACCCGGCAATGCTCGCTCCAATCCCTCCAAAATGGCCGTCTCGCCAAGCTTTATTGTCAATGGCTCGCTCGGCCAGTCGAGGGTATTTCCGCTCACCTTGCCCACCTGTGCTATTACAGACGGAACATTCGACCAATAGAGGTTTGATGATATATTTGGCTCCGAGCCGGTGAAGGTGAATGCGTTAAATCTTATCTGTATAGCATCTCCCCACTCCACAACGGCACGATCCTCACGCCCTGCATCGTAGTAATTCACGATGTGGCGATAGGCATAACGACCAAACGAGGAGTAGAACGCTGGTTCTTCTTCGATTACGCTGCCAAGTTCCTCTTCGGCTATCATTCGGCGATTAGATGTGAGGTACTTCACGATGTTGTCGCGCTCCGAAAGCAGAGTGTTCTCCTCCTGGCAACCGACCAGAAGAGGTAGCAAAAGCAGTATGGTGAAAAACTTTTTCATATCCAACAAACGGCCAAAGATACGAAATATTACGCAAAAACTATGTTTTTGTAGCAAAAAAATGCATTATAGCTGTTTGAGCGCGCTGCGAATGGCATCCTCCACACTGAGTGAAGAGTCGTTCTTAAATATTTTTTGCAGTACTTTCTCGGATGCATTCTTCGCAAATCCAAGCATAATGAGCGCCGCCAAAGCCTCGTCGAAGACCTCCGAGTGCTGCGATGCAGCGAGGGCATTGCCTGTGGCATTGTGAGAAGGAAGGATCATCTTTCCGCTCAAATCGACGATTATTTTTTGGGCCGTTTTAAGTCCCAAACCCTTCACATTTTTGAGAAGTACGGCATTGCCCGTAGCGATGATGTTGCGCAACTCCGAAGGAGAGTAGGTCGATTGAATCATACGCGCAGTGTTGCCGCCTATGCCCGATACGCCGATGAGCAGACGGAATAGATCGCGCTCCTCCTTCGATGAGAAGCCGTATAGCAGCTCCGCATCTTCACGAACGATATGGTGCAGAAAGAGTTTTACCTGCTCCTCTTTTTCGATGGCGGAGTAGGTGAGGAGTGATATGTTTATGAAGTAGCCGATACCTCCCGTTTCGACTACGGCATATGCCGGTGCTATTTCGCTGAGCGAGCCGATGATATATTCGTACATAAGCAATCTTTTTATTCCGTGCAAAAATATGAAAATCTTGCCAATTTTCGAAATTTGGAACAACTAAAGTTGTCGTTTATTGTAAAAAAGTGTAATTTTGCGCCACTGAGAGAACGATTATGAGTAATACACTTGTGGTAATATTGGTGGCGATAGCGGCGCTTGCACTCTTCGTGCTGGCGATGTCGCTGACGCTTATTTTTAAGGGGCATCATATTGATTCCGAGATTTCTACGAATAAAAACATGCAGAAATTGGGAATTAAATGTGCGGTGCAGGAGACACGCGAGGATATGGCCGATGAGGGTTGTGCTGATAGTGTCTGTAGCGGAAACTGCGCAGGATGCGATATCGAACATACAACAGATAAAAATTAATATTTATGAGAAGATTGTTTTTGATTTTGGCGGGTGTTGTGCTTGCTGTGAGTGGTGTTATGGCGCAGGCTAAGCCTGGCCTTCCGGTAAAGTTGGAGTCGGGACCGTGGAAGGCAGGTCATGTCCAGGGTGTCGCCGTGGATACCAAGCAGGAGTATATCTACCTCTCTTTTACCACTATGTTGGTGAAGATGGATATGCAGGGCAATGTCGTAGGTACCGTAACGGGTCTTTTGGGCCACTTGGGATGTATCGAGTTTAATGATGCTGACGGCCGTCTGTATGGTTCGTTGGAGTATAAGGATGACTCTATTGGTCGCGGAATTCTCCGTCAGGAGGGTGTGTCGGGTATGCTCCAGACCGGATTTTATGTTGCAATCTTCGATGTCGATAAGATTACTCGCGAGGGTATGAGTGCCGAGCGTGACAATGTTATGACATCGGTGCTGTTAAAGACTGTGGTTGAGGATTATCAGGCTTCGGTTTACGATAGTGTCAGCGGTAAGGATGTGGAGCATCGTCACGGATGCAGCGGATTTGACGGTATCTCGTTTGGTCCTGCATTTGACGGCTCGGGCAAGACTCTGCTTACAATTGCTTATGGCATCTATCGCGGTAAGAATCGTGGCGATAACGACTATCAGGTGTTGTTGCAGTACGACACCAAGGATTGGGCGAAGTATGAGTTGCCACTCTCGCAGAAGAGTATGCATCGTCAGGGGCCGGATACCCCTTATGGCAAATATTTTGTCTATACGGGCAATACTTCGTGGGGTGTCCAGAACTTGGAGTATGACAAGCATTCAAACCTCTGGTTCCTGGCTTGCTATCCCGGCAAGAAGGAGACATTCGCAAACTATACACTCTTTGCTGTTGATGGCTCTAAACCTGCTGTAAGCAAGAAGCTTATCGGTGTTAAGTATGTCAAGAAGGGTAATGTTTTGACTATCGCAAAGGCGGGTGCTCAGGACAATCAGCACAAGGGAATTTACGGCTGGCACAATAAGCTCGGCGTGTATGGATTGTGCTCTTTGGGTGGAGGAGATTTCTACCTCGTATCGGCAGGAAAAACCGAGGAGGGTAGAACTGCAGGAGTTCATCTTGCACGCTATGTCGGTGAGAGCGACATGGCTTTCGAACTGGTAAAATAGGGTAGTCCATAATATAGATAAAAATATCGCAACCCGTCGAGGTTGCGATATTTTTTTGCGCCATATAGGTCTGTTAGATTATCTCAAAGGCGATCTCCATCATATCGGTAAAGGTCTTCTCTCGCTGCTCGGCGGTGGTGTCTTCGTGTGTTACGAGCGAGTCTGACACGGTGCAGATGCAGAGGGCTTGGTTGCCACTTCGTGCAGCATTCATATAGAGTGCTGAGGCCTCCATCTCTACCGCCAAAACGCCCATCTTCTGCCACTGCTTCCAAGCCTCTGGGTTGTCGTTGTAGAAGATCTCCGATGCGAGGATATTTCCTACCGCGTAATTTACTCCCATAGCCTTTGCCTTATCTACCGCTGCGCTCAACATTTCGTAGTCGGCGATAGGTGCAAATGTACCCGGTAAGCCAAACTGTGCTGCGAAATTTGAGTTGTCGCAGGCACCTTGTGCGATGATGATATCGCCAACATGCAAATTGGGTTGATATGCACCGCACGAGCCTGTGCGGATGATGCGCTTTACGCCGTAGAAGTTGAAGAGTTCGAAGGTGTAGATTCCGATTGACGAAATGCCCATTCCGTGTCCCATGACCGAAACTTCCTTGCCTTTGTAAGTTCCCGTATAACAATACATTCCGCGAACCTGATTAACGAGTTTAGGATTCTCAAGGTAGCGCTCTGCCATAAATTTTGCACGCAACGGATCGCCCGCCATGATGACGCGCTCGGCAATCTCTCCGAGCTTGGCTCCGATGTGCGGAGTAGGTGTTAAATTTGTCATAATTATTCTAATGTTTTTGCATATAAATACATTCTGGTATGTAGCCTTTTTCGGCTTTCTTTTTACAAAGATATTGAAAAAGGTGAAATTTTGCAATAGTTTCGCCTAAAATTACTATCTTCGCTCCTGTAATTATTAAAAACGGGTTACAGAAATGGATGTTCGTATAGCAGAGGATTGGAAGGCGTTGTTGCAGGAGGAGTTTGATAAGCCCTATTTTGCGGAATTGGTCGATTTTGTGAAGGCTGAATATGCCTCGCGACAGATATTTCCGGCAGCACGAAATATCTTTAGAGCGTTCGATAAGTGTCCGCTCGACAAGTTGAAGGTGGTGATTATTGGCCAGGATCCGTATCACGGTGACGGTCAGGCGAATGGCTTATGCTTTTCGGTTGATGACGGAGTCGATTTTCCGCCCTCTTTGCGCAATATTTTCAAGGAGGTTGCCGAGGATATGGGAATGCCCGTTCCGTTGAGTGGAAACCTTGATCGCTGGGCCGAGCAGGGGGTGTTGATGCTGAACGCTGTTTTGACTGTTCGAGCACACGAGGCAGCCTCTCATTCGGGGCGAGGCTGGGAGCGTTTTACCGACGCTGTCGTGCGCCTTATCGCCGAGCGCAAACAAGGGGTGGTCTATATGCTCTGGGGAAGCTATGCGCAGAAGAAGGGTGCAATGGTCGATACATCTCGAAATCTTGTCTTGAAGGCGGTGCATCCATCCCCGCTTTCGGTCTATCGAGGATTTTTTGGTTCGCGCCATTTTTCCAAGGCAAACAGCTATCTCGTTGATAATGGCCTGAGTCCGATAGAATGGTAGCGGAAAATGCTCCGAAAATTGGAGGGATACTAAAGTATGGTCGTTGAAAAAAGTTTAAAAAACTCTTGTCTTTTTTAAAATAATTTGTAACTTTGCGGAACCAATTGGACTAGGAAAAATGCATAATTTGCAATTGCAATATTGTGCGTGCAAACTTAAAACTATGATTGTATGTTAATTACAAGGTCTTGGGTGGATAAATCGAAGGCCTCGAAGGAGAGAAGTTGGTCGCCTCGCTAATATAGCGGAGCGAATATCTCTTTTGTTTTTCTGCACGCGCGCACTGCGTATATGTAGGAAGACGGGAAGAAACAGGCGGAAAACGACGAAAGAAAGCAAATAGAACAAAATAACAAACAAATTCATTAATCAAACAAATTTTAAAAACTATTAGCGTGAAAAATTTTACTAAACTTTTGATGGCGGTAGTATTGCTCGCAACTTACTCTTGCGTGCAAGATACAACCGAGGATTTGGCTCCGGTAATTTCGGGGTCAGCCAATGGAAGTGGTGAGGTGAAGGCGCTGCAGGTTGCTTTGCCTACTCCATCTCGTACAGAGTTGGGTGACAAAGTGGATGGCAAGTATCCGGTTTATTGGTGTGCCGAAGAGGGTAAGGAGGATGTCCTTGCTGTTAACGGCCAGCCAACAACCAAGATTACACTTGTTAATCCAGATGCTAACAACCGCAGCTCGGTGGCTATTTTCGATATGCCACTGCAGTCTTCTATCCCGTACAACATTGTCTATCCTTACTCGGCAGATGTTGAGGTGGACACTGCAAGCGGAATGTACCCGGTTAAGTTTGCGTCTGAGCAGAAGCACACCGAGGGTTCGTTTGCTACAGGCAGCGCGCCAATGTATGCGTGGTCGGATGGATTTAGCGAAGTGCAAATGCGTCACCTCGCATCTGTTCTCCGCTTTACAATCAAGGCTCCTGCAGGCGAGCAGGTTGATTTGAAGTACATCTCGGTATCGACCGTTGAGGCGGAGCCAATCGCAGGTGTATTCGATGTTTACTGCGGTAGCGGCGATGAGGAGGATCCTCGTACAGGTGAGTTGAAGGCTCGTGAGAGCGCAACTTCGACCGTGTTCTACACATTCGAGGAGGGCTCGTATGTACTTTCGGAGCAGGCGCAGGACTTCTACATCGTTGTTCCTAACGGATCGTACTCTTGCTTCGATGTTAACTTCGTGGCTCAGGACGGTAGCGTTTGCGCGCGCACATTCAACGCTTCAGGCGAGGACGCTTCGGGCAATAGCTTGGCTCTCGTTGGTGGTAAGGTTCGCGAGTTCCCTGCTGTTGAGTTTGAGGTTAATAGCAAGATGTTGCTCGTTGGTACTGATTCCGATATGTTGACTTTCGCAGAGAAGGTTAAGGCAGGCTCTTTCAATGGTGAGAATAGCGAGTATAGCGGCGTGTTGCTTATTACTGATGTCGATATGACAGGTAAGGAGCTTGCAACTATCGATGGCTTTACATCTATTTTCGAGGGTCGTAACTATACAATCAAGGGTTTGACTCAGCCATTGTTCGGCGAGAATACCGTAGCTACAATCTCAAACCTCAATGTTGAGGGTGATATCGTAGAGACTTCGAATGGTAAGGTAGGTATGATTGCTCGTTCGCTCGCAGCTGATGGCGATAAGGTTGGAACAATTTTCAACTGCTCGGCTAAGGGTACCCTTTCGTATAACAATAGCGAGATAACTTTGACTAGCGCGCTCAACCTGATCAATGTTGGTGGTGTTGTCGGTGGTGTTTACGGTGCGAATATATCGCTCTCGAAGAGCTATGTTGCCGTTACAGTTGATTCGGTAGGTCCGGCAAATTCGTCAACAAGCTTCCAGCCTTGTATCGGTGGTGTTACAGGTTATATCTGCGCAACTACAAACAGCCAGCCTGTTGTTGTTGAGAACAAGAACGAGGGTTCGATTGTTTGGAGCGATATGTCGAATGGTTCGAAGATTCGTCCATTCATCGGTGGTGTTGCAGGTTATGTTGAGGCAGGTGAGTTCACCGACAATGTGAACGAGGGTGTCTTGGCAATCGAGAAGCCTATGTATAACCTCGATTGGGGTGGTGTAGCAGGTGCATCGAGTGTAACCATTGAGCGTTGTAGCAACCATGGCTCAATGTCGATGGCTGAGACTGTAGCTACCGCAAACATCGGTGGTGTTATTGGAAATATGTTGGAGATCACCGACAAGACCAAGAAGACATCACTCGTTGATTGCGACAACTACGGTAAGCTGTTGTTCGGCGATGATTTCACAATTTCGTCTTCTTGTAATATCGGTGGTGTTGTTGCGAATGTAAACAAGGGCGTATATAGCGTTAAGGGTTGTGACAACTACGGCCAGATTGAGTATAGCGGAAATTGCGTATGTGCTACGACAACCGATAACAACGGTAAGAATAATGCATCTATCCGCTTGGGTGGAGTTGTAGCTGTTTGTTTTGCAGAGCTCCTCTCTGAGTGTAACAATATGAAGGGTGCAAACATCAAGGTTGCAGGTTCGGTTTCTGGTATAAGTGATGCTAAGAATCCTGATAAGCTTACTTCGATTGCAGGTATTGTTGCAGTTCGTGCAGGTAAGAAGACTTCGTTGAAGAGCGATAATGAGGTGCGTACCGAGAAGTGTAGCAACGCAGGATCAATCCACTGCTCTTACAAGTATTATGGTAAACCACTCTTCGCAACTGCTGCTTGTATCGGTGTCCTCGACTCGGATTCAGTTGATGACTGCCACAACGCAGAGAGCGGTGAGTTCTTGTGTGAGACATCTGTTGCTTTTACCGGCAATGGTGTTTCGTCAACAACACGAGGCGAGTTCTTTGTTGCAGGTTTGATTTCGAACTTGTTCTCTGATTGTAACGATATCAAAAATTGTAGTAATGCAGGTGCTATCACATACGATAACGCTTCGGCTACAACACTTTCGGTATCGGGACTCTTGGGTTTCTCGTCGGGCTACTCGAATGTTAAGCTCGAGAACTGTTCGAATGGTGGTGTTATTACTGTAGGTAAGAATGTACAGTGTAATAAGCTCATCTTGGGTGGTATCGCTGCTGCAACAAGTACATATCGTTCGTGCTCTTACGAGAAATGCTTCAACTCTAAGAATGTAATCGCTAAGGCTACTGCAATTACTGAGGCTCAGATTGGTGGTCTCTTCGGTGAGACTAACAAGTCTAATAAGAAGGGTGCAGCTCCAAGTGGTTTATATAACAGTGGTTCTGTAATATTCGAGGGTAACGCACCAATTGTATATCTTGGTGGATATAGTGGTGTTTATACCGAGGAGGTGCATGGCGTAGAGTTCTCGAACACAGGTAGCGTAGAGTTCGGATATAACGAGAATGCAAACATCAGCAATATCTACATCGGTGGATTTGTTGGTAAGGCAAATGTTAACAAGTCTTCGAGTGCTACTGCAACAAGCGATGCTGAATTCGTAGTTAAGAACAGCGGTAATATCGAGGTTTCGGGATATGCTGAGAATATCCACGC
>JAFZEY010000027.1 GCA_017560455.1 Alistipes sp.
ACTGTACGCGAGTCATTCAAGGAGCAGAAAAACTTCTACCTCAGCAACTTGAAGAAGAAGTCGAGAGTTGCAATCAGCGACTTCCCTCTCCCTTACCCGGCTCTCAAGGGTGTGAAGCGTGAGGTTATGAGATACAAGCGCGCCGACGGCGTAGAGATGACTTCATTCGTTTGGTTGCCTGCAGGCTATAATGCAAAGCGCGATGGAAAACTCCCTATTTTGTTGTGGGCTTATCCTCACTCATACAAGAATGCCGAGGCTGCAGCTCGTCCTAAGTTCTCATTCTATACCCACCCAAAAATTTCGAATTCCGGTGGTTCGATGCTCTTCTGGCTGACTCAGGGATATTGCGTAATGGAGGCTATGGCTATGCCGTTAATTCCGACCGATGGCAATAAGAAGGCTAACGAAACATTCATCAAGCAGCTGACAATGAATGCCGAGGCAGCAATCAACGCATTGGAGAAGGCGGGATATGGAGATCGCAACCGCGTAGCTATCGGAGGTCACTCTTATGGCTCGTTCATGACGGCGAACTTATTGGCTCACACAAAGCTCTTCAAGGCGGGTATTTCACGCAGTGGAGCCTTCAACCGTTCATTGACCCCTTACGGCTTCCAAGACGAATCGCGCAACTATTGGGATGCTAACAAGTTGTATCAGGATATGTCACCATTCAACTACGCACACAAGCTCAGTGGTGCACTCCTCTTAATACACGGTAGCAAAGACGAGAATGCCGGAACATTCACCATTCAGAGTGAGCGTCTCTTCCAGGCTCTGCGTGGCCACAACAAGTATGTTCGCTATGTGGAATTGCCTCTCGACGGACACAGCTACCGCATTCGCGAGAATGTTCTTCACTACTTGTACGAGGCAAACTTGTGGTTGGATAAGTATGTAAAGAATGCCGATGCCAACCCTACCGACAAGCCAAGCGACGAGGAGGGCAACAACGGCAAGAAGAGCAAGAAAAAGAAGGCAGATGATAATGGCGATGATAACAACTAAGAGTTATCGTTGAAATAGAAGAGAGGGCGTTTCCAAGTTGCATTCTGGATACGCCCTCTCTCTTTTCACCCTCTTTCTCTATCGATGCTCGAATTGGAGCACCATAGTCTTATATACTTTATATATATGAATCACCTTGCTGACATAGGCTATCGTCTCCTCGCTTCCGACAAATTCGCCCGAGCGCACCACCTCGTGTTCGTAGTACTCCTTGTCGGACATCAGTGCAAGATACTTCGCTACCACCGACCAGCTATTTCCGTTTTCGCCATGATAGCGCGCCAAACGGCGTGCATCAGCCACACGCGAATAGCCAGCATTGTAGCAGGCAAGAATAAAGCAAAGGTGTTCGGCACTATCCAGGTCACTTGCAAGGCGCAACATATTGTTATTTTCGTGCAAGAGCTGCGCAGCAATAACCGCCGACACCTCCGCATCGAAGAGTTGCTCGCGCTCGTAGCCCATACTCCTTGCCGTTACAGGCATAATCTGCATCAAGCCCACGGCTCCCGCCTTCGAAATGGCATCAAAGCGGAACTCCGACTCGGCGCGTGCTATTGCCGATAGAAGCAACCAATCCACATCATAGTCGGCACCCACACGCCTAAACATATCATCGTAGGGCGAAATCATACACGATTCGCTCTCATGCAGTGCAGCGACACTCTCATTATAAACTGCAGAGTAGCGCAAACCGCCTATAGAGACAACGACAGCAGCCACTACAAAAAGTAATGGCACAACTACCCTATTTAACAGATTACGCCACATAGAGATTTTAGTCGTAGAAGGTCCACGATATTCCTATCTTGAACATTCCCGGGTTGAGCGGATAACGCGCAATGGCAAAGTACTCCTGGTTACCGAAGAGGCCGTAGTTCCAATGCTGGTACTTTAACAAGATACGCATACGCTTCCACTTTGCCGAGATAAAGGCATCGAGATATGGATAGTTACCCAATTCGGTCTCGTTCTGGTTATAGAATACAGACAAGGCAGGATTGTAGCCCTGCATATAGTAGCGAGTATTAAAGCGGCCATCTACGCCCACCTGCATACGCAACACATCGCGCTTGACCCAGAACTCGTAATAGTACGAGAGGAAGGCCGAGACAAGTGGTACGGGCACAACATGACGATTTGAGGTCAGCTGCACCAACACACGATGATTGAGATGCACGCCCTTGATAGAAAAATCCTTGCGTGCATAGATACTTGTAACACTCACCGTTCCGTCGTGCTGCACAGGTTTGCAATCCGGTCCATAGTAGATCTTATCACGCAATATTCCCTGCCAAAAGCCCAACTCGACACCATAGTCAGGAACGGTAAAGGCCACATTAAATCGTGTTTCGCCCTCCTTCTTAAAGTCGTTGTTCCAACGATAGTGGTTCGAAGTCCAATTGTTCTGCCAATATGAAGGCGATGTCATCGACTCGGAGAACGAGCCCGACAATGTAAGCGGTTTATCCTTGATAAAGGCACTCAACGCAATGCGGGCACCTATATCGTAGTCGCCACCACGATAGCCTGAAGGGTAAATCTTGAAATTGGCACCCCAATCGACATATTTGCGAATCTTACCCTGAACACCTGCATAAGCAAACCACGATGTCTTATTCTCCTTCTTGAGCTTACCCGAGAGGTAATCACCCTGCGAGAATTGCGAATAGGTGTGAACATCGATACCCACACCGCCATCGAGCGTTCCGACCACGCCATCTCGGTTCCAAGGCTGCGCCTGCACAAAGAGACGGTTTGTGATTATGCGCTCATAGGTCGAGTCGCGAGTCTTCTCGGGGTTGTAGTACCAATCCTTATAGTAGGTGTCGGTATGCGACTTAAATGTACCATTCGGATTACGCTCGTAGCGCTCATCCCTGTAAGTCGAGTACTTATCGACATAGACCTTATCCCAAGCGTTATACTCGAAGGTATGGCCCACATATATCGCAGGCAGATCGGCCATCGAGAAGTCATAATCGGTCATTCGTGCAAACGGAATACCGAAAGACTGCTTTATGAAGAAGGCGTTATTTCGATAGGAGTTTTTAGCCTCCGCCTTTGCCAATCGCATAGGTACACCCGAAGGCATCTCGAAGATGGTATCGGTGATAGCCCAATCACCTACGACACCACCACTCTCCTGCTGCTCGATTCTGTTGCGTGTGTATCCCGCAAATACGGAGTAGCGTTTTCCCGTATGGGCCACCGTACCCGCAAAGTTGTTATCCTTCACACGCGACACATCGTATCGGCTTCGTGAGCCACGCGAACGGAAGTTCAACGACACCGAGGTCGAAGGATTGATATTCTGCGAAGCCATAATCTCGAAGTGCTCCTCGCGGTAACGCTTCTGACCCGACTCGAGATAGGTCATCCAGATATACGGATGCTTCATATTGTAGAACGGAACATTCTCGGTATTGTAGGTGTAGGCATCGTATGGCTGCGAGAAGGTGAATTCGCGCGAACGATTGCGCTCGAAGTAGTTCACCTCGGTAGAAGCTTGTCCCAAGCCACCAACCGAGTTATTACCGAGTCGTTTGTGGTAGTGCGGATAGTCCAAACGCCACACATTCAGGGTGGTATCTATCGGCTCGACCTTAACGGTGTTATACTCGCGGTCGATATGCCATTGGAAGTTCTGCAATGCACGGATAGAGTCGCTGAAGAAGTAGGATTCCAACGGCTTGCGAGGCTTTTTCTTCTTTGTCGTATCGGCCTGCTCACCACCTGTCGGATTGGCATTCGGATCGGTCGGCTGACCACCCGTACCAGGCTGTGAAGGGTCTGTCATTCCGGGCAGACCATTTGCACCCAAACCCTGTTGTCCTTGTCGCTGGGCATTCATAAGGGAGCGCGCATCGATCTGTGCCGACACAGAAGCCCCCATCGCAATCACAAGTGTCGCAATGAGTACCGCACGCAATATGTTAGCCCTTACTTGCACCGTCTATCCTATCTTTTTGCAATCCAACGCACTGCCGAGAGTACTATATACATAACTATAACGAACGGAATTGCGTATAATCGAAGCGATAAAATTGCAACCACCGAGACAAGAAGGAAGATGTATCGCAACTTATTATCGGCCCAACGCCACGACTTAAACTTGAACGAGAACATTCTCACGGGGCTTACAAGGAGAATTGCAACCAAGACCGAGATAAGCACCAACCACTCCAACTCGACAACCAATGAGTAGCGGTCGCACAACGCACCCAACGAGAGAAGCAGAATAGCCGAAGGAGGTGTTGCCAACCCCTCGAACTCCTCTTTCTGGGTCTCGTCGATATTGAACTTTGCGAGTCGCAATGCCGAAAATGCAGCCACGATAAGCGGAACATAGCACAACACCTCGCACCAGGTATCATTAAATTCGAATGCCGAAGGCATCGCTCCGCACAACACTGCCATTCCGACCGCCGGAGCCACACCAAACGACACTATATCGGCCAACGAGTCGAGCTGCACGCCTACGGCCGAGTATTGGTTGAGCAATCGAGCCGAAAATCCGTCGAAGAAATCGAACACGGCCGAAGCCAGCACAAAGGCGAATGCTACCTGTAAGTCATTGAGTACCAACGACGAAATAATCGAACCTATACCGCACAAAAGATTGCACAATGTAATGCAGTTGGGTATTGTAAACAATTTTATCTTCATTTTCAGCATAATTTATCACGCAAAGATAATTATTTTAAGTTAAAAGTTAAAGGTTAAGAGTCAAAAGTGTTAGTTTTTTCACTTTTTTCATCTTTTATGCCCCTTTGCCGACGCGAAAAAAAGTTTGTGAGATATAAATTATTTTTATAACTTTGCAATGTCTAATAAATATAATCGTATGACAATTATTCAGTTGGAGTATCTTTTGGCCGTTGCCAATTTCGGTAGTTTTTCAATCGCTTCGGAGCATTGTTTTGTGACGCAACCATCTCTGAGTATGCAGATTAAGTCATTGGAAGACGAGTTGGGCGTAATGCTGCTCGACCGCTCGAAAAAGCCCGTCGTGCCAACCGAAGCGGGAGAGGTTATTTTGGAGCAGGTACGCAACACCCTGCGCGAGTTTCACACCATAAAAGAGGTTGTTCAGCAGCTCAAAGGCGAGGTGTCGGGAAAAATCCGTATGGGCGTAATTCCGACCATTGCGCCATACCTTCTACACAAGTTCGTTCCTGAGTTCGTACTGCGTTATCCTAAAGTGGATATTGAGGTGCGCGAAATGAAGACCGCAGATGTCATCGAGGCACTCAATCGCGACCTTATCGATGTGGCTCTTGTGGCGGGTGGAACATGTGGCGACAACTTCAACGAATACGAGCTTTTCGACGACAAGTTCTACGCCTATGTATCGCCGCGTAACTCGCTCTACAACAAGTCGAATATACGCTTCGAGGACATTAAGATTTCGGAGCTTGTACTCCTCTCTTCGGGCAACTGTATGCGCGACCAGGTTATCGAACTTTGCCAGGCTCGCAACACCCTCCCTTCGCGCTACACTTTCGAGTCGGGATCGCTCGATACACTGATGCGAATTGTGGATAATACCTCGATGATGACCATCATTCCGAAGATGGCTCTCGACTTCGTTCCCGAGGAGCGCAAGCGCCAGGTCAAGACCCTTTTCAAGGGTGCTTCATCGCGTAAAATTGCCCTCGTTACACGCCGCTCGTATGTAAAGAAATCTATCGTAGAGGCACTGCGCCAAACAATTTCGGAGTACAAATAATTGTAGAATTGGCAAAAAATGATTATATTCGCACACTTAAATTATATATTTCGTGGAAATGAGTATGGAAAAATTGATTGAAACCATTGTACAAGGTATTCAGGATAAGAAAGGTAAGGATATTGTATCGCTCGATTTGACAGGCTTCGATGGTGCGATTTGCTCGCATTTTGTAGTGTGTAATGCCGACTCCACTACGCAGGTGGCGGCGATTGCTGACGGCATCGAGGAGAAGGTATACGAAACATTACGCGAGAACCCTTGGCGCGTAGAGGGCAAGCAGACCGGTTTGTGGGTTGCACTCGACTATGTAGATGTTATCGTACACATCTTCCAGAGTGACTTGCGCGACTACTATCGTTTGGAGGAGTTGTGGGCTGATGCTCCGATGATCCACTACGAAAGCGAGGAGTAAAGCGCTTTTTCGAACATACTTTTTCGCCACTAACACTCGTTAGTACAGCGAAGATATGTCTAATTTTAACAACTATTATGGCGAAAAACAAGAGAAATATAAATATGCCACGCCCCAACATCATGTGGTTGTGGAGTGCGATAACGCTCGTCATCGTCGGATATTGGATCTTCAGCAACGACGAGGCTGCTCCCATAAAGAGCAATTGGGCTACAGTGGAGCAGATGGTCGAGGCGGGCGATGTCGAGAAGATTATGGTGGTAAATCGCGATGAGGCTCGCGTAGTGCTCAAGGAGAGCAGCACCGAAGCTCTGCGCGAAAGCGATATCCGTTACAAGAGCGTTCCGAAGAGTGGTCATCAGCTCTACTTCAATATCGGCTCGGTAGACTCATTCAAGACCGATTTGGAGAAGGCCGAAGAAAGGTCTGGGCAGAGCGTTGTGCTCACCTTCGAGAACGAGAAGCCTTGGTACGATTCGTGGCTCGTAGGGTTGTTGCCTTGGGTTATAATGTTTGGCGTATGGTTCCTCCTTATGCGCGGTATGGCGCGAGGTGGCGGTGGTGCCGGAGGCGGCATTATGAATGTCGGCAAGGCTCGTGCGCAGGAGTTCGACCAGAGCGACCCCGACAAGCGCATCACATTCAAGGATGTGGCAGGCTTGGAGGAGGCAAAGGTCGAGATTATGGAGATTGTCGACTTCTTGAAAAATGCCCCTAAATACCGCGAACTCGGAGCAAAGATTCCGAAGGGAGCACTCCTTGTAGGCCCTCCTGGAACGGGTAAGACCCTCTTGGCAAAGGCTGTTGCGGGCGAGGCAAATGTGCCATTCCTCTCGATTTCAGGCTCGGACTTCGTGGAGATGTTTGTAGGTGTTGGAGCTTCGCGTGTTCGCGATTTGTTCGACCAAGCGAAGAAGAAGGCTCCGTGCATCGTCTTTATCGACGAGATTGATGCCATCGGCCGTGCGCGCGGCAAGAACGCAGGATTCTCGGGCAATGACGAGCGCGAGAACACCCTCAACCAGCTCTTAACCGAGATGGACGGCTTCCAGACCAATGCAGGAGTTATCGTCTTGGCAGCTACAAACCGTGCCGACATCCTGGATAAGGCGTTGATGCGTGCAGGTCGTTTCGACCGCCAAATCGAGGTGGGCTTGCCGGAGTTGAACGAGCGCAAGGAGATTTTCGAGGTACATCTTCGCAAGTTGAAGTTGGACAAGGATCTCGATCGCGAGTTCCTGGCAAAGCAAACACCTGGATTCTCGGGTGCCGATATTGCAAATGTATGTAACGAAGCGGCATTGATTGCTGCGCGACACAATAAGGATTTCGTGGGCAAGGAGGATTTCCTCGCTGCCGTAGATAGAATTATCGGTGGTCTGGAGCGTAAGAATAAGATTATCTCTCCTGAAGAGAAGAAGACCATCGCCTACCACGAGGCGGGACACGCAACTGTAAGCTGGTTGTTGGAGCACGCCAACCCACTCGTAAAGGTTACCATCATCCCACGCGGCAAGGCGTTGGGTGCAGCGTGGTACCTGCCCGAGGAGCGACAGATAACCACTCGCGAACAGATGATGCAGGAGTTGGCATCGTTGTTGGCGGGTCGCATCGCCGAGGAAAAGTTCTTCGGCCACCTATCGACAGGTGCGTTGAACGACTTGGAGCGCGTAACGAAGACCTGCTATGCAATGGTTGCCTACTATGGTATGAGCGAGGAGGTGGGCTCGATGAGCTACTACGACTCGACAAGCCAAAGCGATATGGCCTTCACAAAGCCATACTCGGAGCGCACGGCACAGCAGATTGACGACGAGGTGCGCGCCCTGATTGCAAAGGCTCGCGCAATGGCCGAGCAGATTATCGACGAGCACCGCGAGGGACTCATCGAGTTGGCGGAGTTGCTCCTCGACAAGGAGGTTGTCTTTACCGAGGATGTCGAGCGCATCTTTGGCAAGCGTCCAGGAAAAGAGAACTCGAAGGAGTAGAGACCGAAACTAAATTAACCTAAAATAATGGAGAACAAGAAGTTGAAAGATTTGGCAGTACGAACTGCAAGCGGAGTGGTGCTTGCATTGCTCTTTGTGGGAGCGTTGCTACTGTCAAAATGGAGTGTGGGAGCACTCTTTGCGGTGATTATAGTCGGAGGACTCGTCGAGTTCTACCGTCTGTGCAGCAAAAAGGATATAGAACCTATGCAGAGCGTAGGTATTGCCTCGGCCGTAGCTATATTCGGTTTAGCATTCACCATATTTTTGCAGTGGGGAACACCCGCAACCGAGATGACTGCGCGTATTGTATTGGGAGCGATGCTCTACATTATGTTGATTGTGCCGACCACCTTCATATGCGAGTTGTGGCGCAAGAGCCCTACCCCGATTGCAAATATCGCAACAACATTTATGGGTGTGATCTATGTGGCACTACCTATGGCGATGCTTCTCTTCGTACCGCAGATATTGGTAGGCAAGTGGTCGCCATGGGCAATGATGGCCTTCGTGTCGATTATCTGGATAAACGACATCTGCGCATACTTGGTGGGCGTATCTATCGGCAAGCACCGTCTTTGCGAGCGCATCTCTCCTAAAAAATCGTGGGAGGGATTCTTCGGCGGCTTGATTGGCGCAGCAGGATTTGCCGTACTCTTCGGCCACCTCTTGGGCGGTAACTTGGCCGTATGGGGCGGACTCGGAGTCGTAACGGCTCTCGCAGGTGTAGCCGGCGATTTGGTTGAATCGTTGATTAAGCGCGAAGCCGATGTAAAGGACTCGGGCAAGATGATGCCGGGACACGGCGGCTTCCTCGACCGCTTCGATGCTCTGTTTATTGCAACTCCGTTTACGCTGTTCTATCTCATTGTAACATCACTATCGTAAAAACCATAAAAAGACTCAAATATGAAGATTAGTAGAGAAGGTTTCAAGATTATAGCTGTATCGGGAGTGATACTTTTGGCGATATGGTTGCTTATATACTATATGCTGAAGGCTAACGATTTGACTTGGCTTATCGTTACCCTTTCGGTATTGTTGGTGATATTCTGGTTCTTTATCATCTCCTTCTTCCGCGATCCGCGTCGTGTTCGTATCCACGATAACGACCTCGTTTTTTCGCCTTGTGATGGTAGAGTTGTCGTTACCGAGATCGTAAAGGACGACGAATACTTCGATGGCGAGGAGAAGATGCAGGTGTCGATATTCATGTCGGTAACAAATGTCCACATCAACTGGTTCCCTGTCAGTGGCGTGGTAAAGTACTTCAAGTACCACCCGGGCAAGTTCCTCGTGGCTTGGCACCCTAAGTCATCGACCGACAACGAGCGCACTACAACCGTAGTCGAGACAAATAGTGGCATCGAGGTTCTCTTCCGTCAGATTGCAGGCGCTGTGGCACGCCGCATCGTGTCGTATGTAAAGGTTGATGGCGAGGCGGAGCAGAATACTCCTTTCGGCTTTATCAAGTTTGGCTCGCGCATTGATATACTTCTTCCGAAAGACGCTAAGTTGCTTGTGGAGATTGGCGACAAGGTTGTAGGTACTCAAACCCCTATCGCCCGTATCGGTGGTGCCGAGGAGGAGTCGCTCGAAACCCCTGCCGAGGAGTCATTGCAGCATTAAGAACAAAGTCGCTCGCCAAGAGTAGCGGCAGGCACAGAATATTAAGTAAAATTTAACCGTAGAACCATTGTGGCTAATAGTGGATTAAATAGTAACTCTCCCTCTCTGCAAATATTTTTGCATTGGGTTATGGGATTGGCAGTAGCAGTTGCCGTGGGTGCCCTCTTGTGGTACTTCCGCGAGGTTGTCGTCTACATCCTCATCTCGGCACTCCTCGCCATCATAGGCCGACCATTTGTCCGCCTACTCTGTAAGATCAAGATAAAGCGTTTCTCGCTACCACGATGGTTGGCTGCAGCCATTACCCTGGTGCTATTGTGGGTAGTTATCGGAGGTCTGCTCTCGTTGATTGTTCCGCTCGTAGCAGGAAAGATTTATGAGCTCTCTTCGCTCGATCTTCGCTCGGCATTGGAGGGTATCGAGGCTCCATTGACAAAACTACAGAATTGGATTACTACGACTTTCGCACACGCCGAAACGCAATTCTCATTGTCGGAGGTATTAATCTCTTCACTTCGCCGTTTCCTGAACTACGATACGGTAAATAGTGTCGTATCCTCCATTATCAATACCGGAATGTCGGCCGTGATCGTCATCTTCTCGGTGTCGTTCATCACCTTCTTCTTCCTCAAGGAGGATGGCCTCTTCTCTTCGATGGTATCGGCAATCTTCCCCGACAGATACTCCGAGAATGTTCATCGCGCCATCGAGAAAGTGTCGTTGCTCCTCTCTCGCTACTTTACGGGATTGCTTACCGAGAGCCTTATTATCTCGGTGATTATCGCAGTCGTATTGCTGCTCTTTGGTATGAAGGTTGAAGACGCCTGTTTTATCGCGGTTATTATGGGTATGCTCAATGTAATTCCATACGCAGGCCCCGCAGCAGGAGCCATGGCATCGATGTTTATGGGTATTGTATCGCCTATCGAGGGTTGTACCATCGCCTATACATTGACTGTTCTCGCTTGCACTATCGCAACTGTGAAGGGCATCGATGATTTCGTTCTGCAACCAACAATTTACTCATCGAAGGTGTCGGCCCACCCGTTGGAGATATTTATCGTAATTCTTATGGCCGGCTCGGTGGGTGGTATCATCGGACTTCTTGTTGCTGTACCATCATACACCGTATTGCGCGTATTTGCCAAGGAGTTCTTCTCGGAGATATCGTTGGTGCGCAAGCTAACAAAGGAGATTTAAGAGGAGTATGCAGGTCATCGAGGGTGTTGTCATAGGAGGAAATCAGTTTGGCCGTAAGATGGGCTTTCCGACTGCGAATATCGCGTTGAGCGAGGAGTTCGAGGTCGAAAACGGCGTCTATACCTCGAAGGTCTATATCGAGGGCAAGGAGTATTGCGCGATGACAAATATCGGCATTCGCCCATCGGTGGATGGCACAAGGCGACTGCTCGAAACCCATATCTTCGATTTCGAGGGAGACCTCTATGGTAAAACACTTCGCGTGGAGTTGCTCGAGAAGATTCGCGATGAGCGCAAGTTCAGTTCGATAGAGGAGCTCAAGGAACAGATCGCCAAAGACAAAGAGACCGTAAAATTAAAAATGAAAAATTAGGGAGAGATTGGTATCTCTCACCTTTTGTTTATAGAGTTATGAAGAACATCCTTATTGTGGCTCCTACGAGCCGTGAAAACAAGAACATACGCCGTGCCATTGAGAGCAAGGGCGAGCAGTTGAAAAATCGCTACACCGTAGCTTTCAGCGGGATTGGTAAGGCTGCAGCTGCTGCGACCATCACACGCGAGTTGTTGAAGGCCGAAACACCTTACGACCTGGTAGCCGTAATCGGCTATGCGGCAGGCTCACTTGGCTTCAAGCAGGGGGAGGTTGTAGTACCGAACCGCGTGCAATATCACGACACCGATATCCCCGAGGGATTCATCCCCGAGATTACCGATGCACGCAACCTACTCGGCAACGAAGATATCACCGTCTTCACGGGCGACTCATTCGTAAACGCCCGTTCGGTGGCGGCCATAAAGGAGTGTTTTGG
Source organism: Alistipes sp. (assembly GCA_017560455.1). Classification (GTDB taxonomy): domain Bacteria; phylum Bacteroidota; class Bacteroidia; order Bacteroidales; family Rikenellaceae; genus Alistipes. The sequence continues at coordinate 11,788 of JAFZEY010000027.1, forward strand.
CGTCGAGAAGGCAATTTTCGACATGGAGATAGGCGCTATCGCTATCGCGTGCGAAATGGCAGGCAATGTGCCTCTTTTGGCGGTAAAGGTAATATCGGATGTTCCGGAGGATGGTCACACCGAATTCTCATACGAGGAGTTCGCCAACACCTGGACCGACTTCACTTCAATACTTGACAAAGTAGAGAACTTTTAATCACTCCATGCCGTGAAGCGCATAGGAGTCATATCGGATACGCACGGCACCTTCGACGAGGTGTTGCGCGAGTTTTTGCGCGATGTCGATGAGATTTGGCACGCAGGCGATATCGGCTCTATCGAACTGGCCGATGAGATAGCCAAATTCAAACCTCTGCGTGCCGTATATGGCAATATCGATGGAGGCGACACACGCTATGCCTTCCAGCCATTCGCCTTTTTCCGCGTTGAAGAGGTCGATGTGCTGATGACCCATATCGGCGGCTACCCTCGCCACTACTCGCCACAGGCATTGGCAAAGATACAGTCGGCACGACCAAAGATTTTCGTATCGGGACACTCACACATCCTGCGCGTAGAGTACGACAAGATATACGATCTGCTCCACCTCAACCCCGGAGCTGCAGGATGCTACGGATTCCACAAGGTGCGCACCGCCCTACGC
>JAFZEY010000028.1 GCA_017560455.1 Alistipes sp.
GGCTCGTACAAGGGTATCAAGGCGAAGACTTTCACCTTGTCGATGAACCCGTTGAAGAGATATCCTAAGGCGTTGTCCGATTCGAACTCGTTGTTCGAGTATATCGTGGCTAGTGCTTGCCAGATAGAGGAGATTCCGAATGGCTGCTTCTCTCATAAGAACGCGATAAATCATATGTCGTTCGACCTTTCGTATAACCGATTGAAGAAGTTGCCTAACGATTTCCACGCTGGAAATATGCCGTATCTTTATGGTATGGACTTGTCGTTTAACCGCTTCGAGGAGTTCCCTTATCTCCCTCTCGATGCTGCGGGCTTGACCGTGTTTGCGGTGCGTAGCCAGCGTAACGAGAATGGCGAGCGCTGCTTGAGAGAGTGGCCACAGGGTATCTATCAGCATGTGGGCTTGCGAGGTCTGTACCTCGGCTCGAACGACTTGCGTGTGGTGGATGATACAATATCTACATTGTGCTACTACCTCGATATCAGCGATAATCCGAATATAGTTTTCGATGCTTCGGATATCTGCTATGCTTGGCAGGTGGGTGCATATATTCTCTTTTACGACAAGACACAGAAGATATTGAATTGCGATGTTATGTTGCAGTAAAAGCGGAGGAGGAAGAAGTATGAAGATGAGAAACTATATATTGGTATTGGCAGCGGTGCTTGTGGCTATGGCTGCCTGTACAAACGACAAGGGTGTTGTAGACTTTAAGTCGGATCACAAGACCATTAATATTGGAGCTTCGGGAGGTGTCGAGAAGGTACATATCTCTTCGAGCGACGAGTGGGTAGTGTCGGTTGCACCTCAGCAGGAGGGCGAGAACGAGGGTGCTCCAAACCCTTGGATTACCGTATCGCCGGCAAATGGTCGCGGTTCTGTGACTTGCGACTTTATCATCGACTCGGCCTTGACTACAAAGCCTCGTTCGGCGGTGGTGCGAATTCAGAATATTGCGACAAATGTCGAGCAGCGAATTACGATAAACCAGGAGGGCTATACCTATAACTTGGAGGTGGATGACAGCGATGTCGAGGTGAAGAAGTATGCCGAGTATGGCAAACGCTACTTCGATGTTACGGTGAAGACCAACTTCGACTTCGAGGTTGAGATTCCGCAGAGCGCGCAGCATTGGGTGTCGCGTGAGCCGGCTTCCAAGTTGAGCGAGGCGTATCAGCTTAACCTGAACAGAGGTGTTCGTCCTCGCGAGGTGAAGGTGCGCTTCAATTGGAAGATTAACAACTCGGCCGAGGTGCGCTTGGCGGATATCAAGTTTGTGCCTAAAAGCTCTATCGATATTGAGCGCAATGATGTATTGAGTATTATGCAGGAGGCTGCTGAGCCTATCATCCCAGAGACTCGTTCGGGCGACTCGTTGGCCTTGTTGAATATCGCCAATACGATGCAGTGCTGGAACCCGTACGATACTTCGGTGTCGATGGATTCGTGGGGTGGTATCACTCTGTGGGAGGAGCGTATGCCTGGTTGTAAGCCTGAGTGGGTAGGTCGTGTCAAGAGAGTGGAGATTTTCCTCTGTAACTCTTACGAGGGCTTGCCATACGAGGTGCGCTACCTTACTGCTGCGGAGGAGATCTATATCTTCTCGAACGAGAACTCGATGCTCAAGAGCATCAATCTCGGCGAGGATATCCTCGAGTTGAAGAACTTGAAGCGATTGACTGTTGGTGCTTTCGGTTTGTCGTCATTGCCTAGAAACTTTGCAATGCCAAACTTGGAGTATCTCGACCTCGGCTCGAATAATTTCCAGCGTATTCCGGATGTTATCAATCCTACAAATCTGCCTAAGTTGCGCGCGCTCGTGATGAATGCCGAGCAGCGTCACGCTGTGTCGGATTTGAGTAATACGGTATATTCTGTTGAGGCGTTGGGTGGTCTTATCGAGGAGGAAAAGTTCCCTGAGCGACTCCTGAAGTGGGGCTTGGATACTTTGGTGTTGAGCGTGAATTACCTGCACGGATCACTTCCATCGTTCGAGGATGACCCAGAGGTGCCGAAGTGGACCGAGGCTGAGGTTATCGCAGCCGATACTTTGCCTATGGCGTTGGTTGGCACACCTAAGGTTATGCCTACAACCAAGACCTTCCGTATTAACCACAACCGCCTTTCGGGCGAACTTCCACAGTGGCTTTTGATGCACCCTGCACTCGATTGGTGGGTGCCGTTCAGTTTGATTTTCCCACAGGAGGGCCGCTATTCTGACGGCACGAAGGCCGGATTTAGCAACGAGCCGTCAAGCCTTGTGGATTACTACAAGAATTGGTATCCAAACAAGAAGTTGGCCAATACCGTTGAGGAGGAGATTCCTGAGGAGGACGGAATTATAACGAAATAATGGAGGAAGAGAGATATGTATAATAGAATTATAGCATTTTTGTTCTGTGCATTGCTTGCTCTTACATCGTGTGTCAAGGATATGATGGTGGAGGAGCAGAAGGTGCCTTCGCAGGGCGAGGCCTACACCGCAGGTGAGGTGCTTGTGAAGTTTACACCTGAGGTTGCTGCAATGCTCGAAGAGGCGGGTGTTGTTCGCTCTACGGTTACTCGTAGTGGTGCAATGGCTGTCGATGCGTTGCTTGACCTTGTGGGCGGCTTCGAGATTTCGCGAGTATTCCCTCGCGATGAGCGCCACGAAGAGCGCACCGTGCGTGACGGATTAAACTTGTGGTACATTGTTCGTTATAGCAACGACTACTCGGTGGAGGAGGTATCGCGTCGTTTCTCGCAACTCGGTGAGGTGCAGAAGGTCGATGTGAACCGCACTATCAAGCGTGCCAATACCCGTAAGGCTCAGCCACTCTCGGAGGAGGTAATGGCGAAGATGGCGGGTGCGACTCGCGCAACCACAAATCAGTTCAATGATGAGTTGTATGCTCAGCAGTGGAACTTGGAAAACGACGGCTCGATGTTCACAAAGGACGGCAATATCAAGAGCGTTGCGGGTGCCGATGTTCAGGTCGCAGAGGCTTGGAAGAAAACTACGGGCGATAAGTCGGTTATCGTTGCGGTGCTCGATGAGGGTATCTATGTGGAGCACCCCGATTTGATTGATAATATCTGGGTTAATGAGGCCGAGCGTGAGGGTAACCTCAACGAGGATAGAGATGATAACGGCTACAAGGGCGATAAGAATGGCTACAACTTCGTAAAGGAGACAGGTAAGATTACCTGGAATAACTACTACGATTCGGGCCACGGAACCCATGTGGCGGGTACTATCGCGGCGGTAAACAACAACAATATCGGTGTCGCATCAATCGCGGGCGGTGATGGCTCGAAGGATAGCGGTGTGAAGATTATGGTGTGCCAGATCTTCTCGGGTAATGTCTCGACAGGCCTCTATAATGTTGTTCGCGCGATGAAATATGCGGCCGACAATGGCGCTGTTGTCTTGCAGTGTAGCTGGGGCTATGTTTCGGGTGCTGCCAACGCATACGATTGGGGTGCTACGGGCTTCGCTACAGAGGAGGAGTGGATGGCCGGTTCACCAC
>JAFZEY010000029.1 GCA_017560455.1 Alistipes sp.
CCAATGCAAAGTAGGAGAATACGATGCGAGGGTCGCCATTCTGTCTCAACCTGCGCAATGCCTCCTCCAACAACTCCAAAATAGGCTCAATATTCTCCGAGCCGATATATGGCGAGAACTTCGTACAGAACTCTGCCTCCTCGCCCCACAGATACGAAGCCTCGCTGACACCCGCGTGCGTAATGTACGCCTCGCGCAACAAGCGTGCGAAGTCTGCCATAAACCCCATTTGTCGTTCGCGCGACAAGGCCGATACCTCGTCTGCCCAAATCAACAATTCGAGATGCTTATTCAAGTAGCAGTGGCGCATCATCGTACGGAAGAGGTTGAAATTCTCATTTCTTATCTCGTCCTCCTCGCCCGAGAGAATCTGTCGAAGTTGCAACAAGTCGCCGCACGAAAGGCGTGCCATATTGCGCATCTCAACCTCGTCGGTAATGCCACTCTTACGAATCTCCTCCATCAAATCCTCGCTCGAAAGGCGTGGCACGGTAACCTCCTGCGTACGCGAAAGTATCGTACCAAGGATCTTGTCGGTATGCTCCGCTACGAGGATAAAAATCGTATCCTCCCACGGCTCCTCCAAGATTTTAAGTATCATATTTGCCGCCCTCTCGTTCATAGTCTCGGGCAGCCAAATAAGCATCGTCTTATACTTCGATGCAAACGACTTGAACGACAACTTACGAATTATCTCCTCCGCCTCTCGCACTGCAATAGCGCCCTTCAAGGTTTTACCCAAATCGAGCATATCGTACCACTGCTGTGCAGAGAAGTAACCTCCGGTTCGCTCAAACAGTACTCGGAACTCGTTAATAAAATCGTTTGCCACAAGGCCGTTTGTCGGTTTCTTGCCCTGCTTGTTCACAGGGAAGACCAAGTGAAGGTCGGGGTGTGCCAACTTCTCGATCTGGCGGCACGACGGGCACTCTCCGCACGAGTCGCCGTCGTGACGATTGGTGCAGTGAAGATACTGTGTATAAGCCAACGCCAAGGCGAGCGTTCCCGAACCTGCCGCACCCACAAAGAGCTGTGCGTGGCTGATACGACCACCGTCAATACCTGCGGCGAGTCGTCGTTTAAGCTCGGTGTGCCCCTTTACATCGCAAAATCTCATCGCTTACCCCTCCTTAAAAAGTGTTTTGCCATAGCCACAACATCTATCTTCTCACGCCAAACAGCGTAGCCCAAGTAGAGAAGAATCAAGAGAGTTGAGAAGGCATATTGTAACATTTGGTTAGGCATTGGCAACCACTCCGAAACAAAGAATATCGCCAAAGCCAACACAACATACTCGGTTATTCGACCGAACTGATATGGCGTAGGATAGTAGATTCTATTGAGCACAATGCTAACCACCACCATTACAATCTCGGCTGCAAAGCGGCTCCACGCTGCGCCATATATACCCAACTTTGGTATCAGCAAAAATCCAAAACCAACCGATGCTACCAATCCCGTAAGGGTTATCCATAGGGCGAACTTGGTCTTCTCCTCGCGCTTATACCAGAACGAGAGATTGAGCCAAACGCCACTCAATATATTCGCTCCAAGCACCACCGGCAAGATATGTATTCCCTGACGGAAATTCGCACCCACAATCAGCGCAAACAGATCGCGATAGAGCGCAATGCCGAGGAAGATAAACATCGACACCAACACAAAGTACTTCAATGCCGCAGCATTCATCGCCTTAAACTCCTCCTTGCGGTAGTTTGCAAGGAAGAATGGCTCGGCTGCAAAGCGATACATCTGCATAAAAAGTGTCATCACCACCGCAATTTTCGTGATTAC
>JAFZEY010000030.1 GCA_017560455.1 Alistipes sp.
ATACATCTGTCAGCAGATAGCACCTTACCTCAACGAAAACGAGGAGTCTCTTCTGTGCCGCCAGCTTTCGCAGGCTATGCAGGAGCACGGCAACGAAATTCGCACATTTATGCCTCGCTATGGCTGCGTAAATGAACGCCGCAACCAACTTCATGAGGTTATCCGTCTGTCGGGAATGAACCTTATAATTAACGATGATGACCATCAGCTCATCATCAAGGTATCGTCAATCCCTTCGGCTCGCATCCAGATATACTTTATCGACAACGACGACTTCTTCTCGCGCAAGGCAACTACCGTGAGCGAGGAGGGCAAGGAGTTCGAGGATAACGACTCGCGTATGATGTTCTATGCGCGTGGCGTGCTCGAAACGGTAAAGAAGTTGCAGTGGAAGCCAAGTGTGGTGCATTGCCACGGCTGGTTCTCGGCTATTGCGCCACTCTACTTGCGCAATATGTTCAAGGATGACCCTATCTTGTGCGATGCGAAGATTGTTGTGTCGCTCTACGAGGATAAGTTCTCGACTCCTCTCGACGCTACTCTCGCCGAGAAGTTGAAGAACGAGGATGTTGAGATAAAAAATGTCGAAGATTTGAAGACTCCGTCATACGATAATCTGATGCGTTTCGTTATAGATAATATCGATGGCGTTGTGGCTGGTTCGGCAAATGCCGATAGCGGATTGCTCGACTATGCACGCAAGCAGGGCAAGGCGGTCCTCGACTACCAGTCGCCTGAGGAGGCAGATTTTTATGATAACTACGATCGTTTCTATGAGAAACTTTTTTAACAGATTATATAACTTTGTAATAGCGTCATTTATTGCTGCAGCCGCATTGTTTGTCGGGGGCTGTACGATAGTTGAGGATGGCTCTCTCGGCTCGGATTTTATGCCTGAGAGTCAGATTATGGTTATGCGCCATCTGAAATATCAGGGTAACACCAAGATCTATTTCGATGCCGATGCCCAGAGAAACAAGACAGAGGATCTCTCATTGTCGGGCAAAAACCTAATCGAGACTCGCCTCTATCGTACCGATTCGCTCCTCGCTTCGAACATTGGCAGTGGTTATATGGGTGTGCGTCGTAGCAATATCTTCGGTTTGCGTGCTGCAGGATTTGCATCGACAATGCTCTATATGAACGCTATTGACGAGGATAACGGCTTTGGTTATCGACCTATATTCGATACTATGAAGCTCGTTCTCTCGGTGACCAACTATGGCGGAGATACTCTCGTGCCTATACGATACAAGGTGTACGAGTTGTTGAAACCGTTGGCCGAGAATGTACTGAAGTACGACGAGCGCAGAAAAGAGGACTCGGTAGCCTATATCAACTGTGATTTGAGCGGTGTCTATGATGAGAGCAAACCTATCTTCGAGTTTACATTTCCGAATAGCGCTCTTAGCCAGGGCCCATCGACCATAATGTTGCCGATGGAGAGCACCGAGTATTCGTGGGATTTTGCTCGTCGCCTGATGCTCATACCAGACAACTATGCCGAGCCTGGTACCGATTGGGATGGCTGGGGCAAGAGCGGTATCGAGGATTACAAGGACGATGAAAAGTGGACAAGCAAGTTCTACGGAATATACATCAAACCCGATTTGGTGAATACACCAAGCAGACAGGAGGGTGCGATTTATGAGATAGACCTCTCGGAGTCGGGCGTTATGTTGCAAGGCAGAAGTCGCAATCCGAAGGATCCTTCGATGATTAAGGATACGGTGGGTATGTACTACTACTTCCGTGATAGCGATTCGAAGTTCAATGCCTCGGTAAATAAAATCGAGCGCGACTACTCGCAGAGTATGTCGAGCGGAGTGTCCGAGCTTTACAATGTGGTGATGGATCAAACCAAGTCGCGCGAAGAGCGCACAATGGTATCTACCTGTTATGTAGAGGGTTTGGGCGGTCCTGCTACCGAGATATACCTTACCGATGATTGGTTGAACGAGATGCTTGCACTCGAAACTTCCGAGGGTAACAACTTCTCGAAGATGGGTATCAACCAGTGCCTCTTTACCATATACATCGAGGGTGCCCAGTATGATTGGAATATAACCCAGAATAATGCAGCAAACCTTATCGAAAGACTCAATGGCTCGTTTGCTCGTATGGGTGCATATACCAATTACATCACCTTGACCCCTGTTCTCGACTACGACTATGTCTACGAGGATAACTATGATACAGCCTCTATCTACGGAG
>JAFZEY010000004.1 GCA_017560455.1 Alistipes sp.
AACGGCTTTATATTTTGTGCTGAATTTGGAGCTATTCTGCAAATATCCAATGTCCCAACGATCTATTGATGAAAAAGATACTGTTGCCAACCCTTTTTGAATCGTTTCTTTCGAGATGTTTACACCTAATTCAGTTAATAGTATAGTGTTTATATCGCCATATTTTACAGCAACTTGTCTCTCCGAGTCTATGGCAATAGATATTTGCTTATTATACTCCTCGACCAATTTATTCTGCTCGGCTAATGATGGAACAGGCACTTTGATATTGAGGAATAAAGGTTCTTGCAGGTAGTGGCGATTGGTGGTGCCATTACTTGCTTGTTCACAAAAACTCACAAAAGCTTGTGTAGTTGTAAGCAATGTAAGATAATGCGGATTAACAATGGAGTAATCTACATCGAAAGTCCAGAAATTACCGGTGATAATTCCTCCATCCAGTACTTCCGGAACTACACCAAATGCGCCATTACGAGCATCTATTTTGGACAATAGAAATTGTCCCTTTGAAATCAAGAATTGATTCTTAGTGCCGATATTACTGCCCTTTTCCTCATCGCGCAAGAAAATACCTCCATTGCGAACTTTAATAGTTGCTCGCTTGTAGGTTTTATCATCCTCAATAGCCACAGCTGTTTTATTGCGTTTCAGGAACTCCCCGATACGCATCATTGGGTATGCCTTGCTGAATGCTATTTTTGAGTCATTTAGATATTGCACACTCCAATTGAACAATCTGCTAAATGGGACTGTCGATATATATTTCATTGCATTTAGCATATCTCCTCCCATTCGCCGTCGTTCAACTTCTTATAAAGGTGGTTGCCTTCAACCTTATATTCATAGCGTTTAGCAGTCGGCTCCCATAGTTTATGCTCCTTGCGATAAGGTGCATACTCTTTGAGCAACTCTTCCAATTCGTTCTCGCACTCGGCACCAGTAGTGGTAATACCAGCCTTCTGTACCTGAGCGATAGGAATCTGGTAGTCGAAAAGTTGTTTAACTATTGGCTTAACCTCTTCGGCAATCTTTGCTTCGAGGGCTTTGAGTTCCGCTTTCTTCATCTTAACCTCCGAGCGAGGATTATTCTTGTTTACAATAAAGGTGTTTAATGCTGCGAGTTCGCCTGCATATTTAGCCGTTACCTGCTCGCAAGCCTTTGTTTTTGCCTGCTCGTATTGTGCAACTTCCTCAGCTGTAAACTTCTTGAAGAACATAAGGCTTGGCTTAACCGTCGCGCCCGAAGCCATAAATACATCCTGAGGGATAGAGGTAATCAAAACAATCTTCGCCATACCCTCGAAGAGTTCACGCACACTTTGGAGCTGGGTATTATTCAGCACGCCCTCAGGCAATACGATACCCAAACGACCACCTGGTTTGAGCAGTCGCAAGCAACGCTCAACAAATAACACCTCTGTCAAACCGCTAAGTTTACCTGAATCGTAGAGGCTGAGGACAGATTCGCCGATATTGCCATTGACCTGTTCCAAAGCCTTGGTATACTCTTCGCCATAACGCTTGGTGTAGTGTTTGATTTTAGCCTCGTCTGTAAACTTGTCAGCTTCAGTAATCTTCAAACTCTTCTCAACTCGCGAGCCGAAAGGTGGATTGGTCAGAATTACATCGAAGCGATTCTCAAAAATACCATTAACATTCAACAAACCATCGTGATGATGTACGCCACCGTGGCCATCGCCGTGCATAATCATATTCATCTTGGCGGTACGAGCCATACGAGGGTTGGC
>JAFZEY010000031.1 GCA_017560455.1 Alistipes sp.
CTTACCAACGTCACCTACTACACGTGGGTGGTCTGCATCGTAACCACGGTGTGTAGCCAAGTCGAATGCAACCGAAAGACCCTTCTGACCAGCTGCAAGGTTACGACGGTAGAAAGCGTTAGACTCCTCTGCTGTCGAGAAACCTGCGTACTGGCGGATAGTCCAAGGACGCATTACATACATTGTAGAGTAAGGACCACGCAAGAATGGTGCAATACCTGCTGCGTAGTTCAAGTGCTCCATACCCTCCAAATCTGCCGCAGTATAGTTATCCTTTACGGGTATCTGCTCAGCAGTCAACCAAGGCTCCTTAGCCTCGGCATTGCAAGCAGCTGCGCCGCCTGCATATTTCAATTCTGCAAATTTTGCTCTCATTTTCTTTTCCTCCTACGATTAGATACCCATCTGCTTCAAGTAATCCTTCAATGTTTCGAGAACATTGCTCTTGACGCTGATAAAGTTGTTAATACCCTTCGACTGCAACTCCTCGGTGCAAGCAGGTGCGCCGGCTACAACAAGGATTGCCTTGTCGCCGAGCATCTCCTTAACCTTCGGTGCTACCTCTGCGTAGTCGTCGTCCGAAGCACATACTACTACGATCTCTGCCTTCGATGCGAGTGCTGCCTCGACACCCTCCTCAACCGACTTGAAGAAGTTGTTGTCGATTACGCGGATACCTGCGCAAGCGAAGAAGTTGCAAGAGAACTGTGCACGAGCACGAGCCATAGCCAAGTTACCGCAAGTGAGCATAAATGCCTTAGGCTCCTTCTCGCTACGGTCTACACCCAAACGCATCGACTCGAATGCCATAGCACCACGGTATGGAGTGATTACATTCTCACCCTCTACGCGAGTTACTGCCTCTGCCGATACTGCTGCGTCTGCAACCTCGGTGAAGTTAGGATACTGGTTAGCACCGAGCAAAATCTGACGGCGTGTTGCCACGGCCTTATCCTTTGCTGCTGCCGATGCCTTTACGCGCTCTACGATGAAGCCAGCCTTGAGCGCCTCCTCATAGCCACCCTTCTCCTCTCCCTCGAGGAAGAGCTTCCAAGCCTCGTTTGCGATGCTGTTGGTCAAGTTCTCAATGTAGTACGAACCACCTGCAGGGTCTACAACCTGGTCGAAGTGCGACTCATGCTTGAGGAGGAGCGACTCGTTACGAGCAATGCGGTACGAGAACTCCGATGGCTCTGCGTACGAGTGGTCGAACGGAAGAACCTCCAACGAGTGAACACCTGCGATAGCTGCCGACATAGCCTCGGTAGTACCACGCAACATATTTGTATATGGGTCGTATGCGGTCTGGTTCCAAGCCGATGTGCGAGCGTGTGCATACATCTTGCAAGAGCAGTTGCAAGCCGGCTCATACTTAGCCACGATGTTAGCCCACAACATACGAGCTGCACGGAACTTTGCCATCTCCATAAAGTAGTTCGATGTTACAGCAAACGAGAAGCGAATCTTGCGAGCCACCTCATCGATTGTGCAACCCTCCTCCATCAACCATACGAGGTAGTCGTGAGCAGCTGCCAACGAGAATGCCAACTCCTCAACGATAGTCGAACCTGCATCCGAGAAGTTGTGACCTGTAACGGTGATTACGCGAACCTTCTTGTACTCCTGGGTAGCCTTAACGAGCGATACTACAGCCTCGCAGTCGCAGCAAGCACCCTTAACGGTCATGCCCTTTACGAGTGGGTCGAGTACGAAGTTAGCACGGAGATCAGCCTTTGCTACGCCATCCTTCTCAGCCTTTGCGAGGAGAAGTGGAGCAACCGACGCTGCAGCCTTACCACAGAAAGTAACATCTACAGCCGGAAGAACAACACCTGCAAGGAGAGTGTCGAGAGCCTCTGCTGTAAGCTCCTCTGCTACGCAGAAACCGAGCGAATCAACGCCCGATGCCAACATCGCAAGAGCAGTAGCGTTTGCCTCCTTAGGGCAAACTACTTTGATAGTTTGGTGAGTAAGCCAAGTGTTGTCTGTGCTTACACCACGCAAGTAAGGGAACTCGCCAGCCTGAGCACCCAAAGTCTCAAGACCTTCAAGGTTCTCGGCGCGATAGTATGGACGGAGGTTGAAGCCCTCGTTTGTACGCCATACCAACTTACGCTCGTAGTCGGCACCTTTGAGGTCGGCAGTTATCACAGCCTCCCACGCCTCGGTCGAAACCGCAGGGAACTCTGCGAACAACTTTTCACGATTGTTTGTTGCCATAATGTTTTTAAAATTAGTTTAGGGTTTATAAAAAATATGTTTTTTATATGTTTAATGCTCTTACTCCTATAAAATCGTGTAAAGATAAACAAAATTTTCGGGCAAAGCAAAAATTTAACTAAAAATTTAAGAGGCAATCGGGCTTCACCCTGAATGGCAACGAATGGCAAGCGCAATCAGAGATTGCTGAATGGCAAACGGACTTCGTCCTTAATGGCATTTTTGTTATTCTATGCCATTTGAGCGAACGCTGCCATTTAATGCCATTCAACGCCATGTTAACTCTTTTTTGTCATATTATCGTTTTTCGATAACTAAACAATTCAGAACTTCGTCGTTTTATTGTTTTTCGATAATTGAAATATTTTTTAAGCCAATATTTCACATTATGCATTCTGCATTTTGAATTTTATTTGTATATTTGCATCAAACAATCAACAGAGAGAAGTTATGTCGTTACTACGATTTAAGATGTTCGAGAAGGCTCTCGACCACAAACCTGTCGAGGTGAAAGCACCCGCACAGAACCCTTCGGACTACTTTGGTGTTATGGTATTCGGTCGCGCGCAGATGCGCAAGTACCTCAACAAGCAGATTTACGAGGCGTTGCTCGATACCATCGAGAACAACACCCCACTTGCCGCAGATGTGGCTGATGCCGTAGCTGCAGGTATGCGACAGTGGGCACTCGAGAATGGTGCCGACCACTACTGCCACTGGTTTCAGCCCCTCACGGGAGGTACGGCCGAGAAACACGACTCCTTCTCCGAGCCCGACGGCATAGGAGGCATGTTGGAGGAGTTCTCGGGCAAGGTACTCGTACAGCAGGAGCCCGACGCTTCGTCGTTCCCAAGTGGCGGTATCCGCAACACCTTCGAGGCACGCGGTTACTCAGCGTGGGACCCTACATCGCCCGCCTTTATCGTGGATACGACGCTCTGCATCCCTACCGTATTTATCTCCTACACGGGCGAGGCTCTCGACTACAAGACTCCACTCTTGCGCTCCATAACGGCGGTATCTAATGCCGCAACCGAGGTGTGCAAGTACTTCGACCGCAATGTCGAGCAGGTGAAGGTCTTCCTTGGCTGGGAGCAGGAGTACTTCCTCGTGGATGATGCTCTATGGTCGGCACGCCCCGACCTTGTGCAGACGGGCCGCACCCTTATGGGCCACGAGTCGGCAAAGAATCAGCAGCTCGACGACCACTACTTCGGAGCTATTCCGCAGCGCGTACTCGCCTTTATGAAGGACTTGGAGTATGAGTGCTTGAAGCTCGGAATTCCGTTGAAGACACGCCACAACGAGGTGGCACCAAACCAATACGAGTTGGCTCCAATCTACGAGGAGGCAAACCTCGCAAACGACCACAACCAGCTTCTGATGACCATCATGGGCAAGGTTGCCACACGCCACCACTTCCGCGTCTTGTTGCACGAGAAGCCTTTCAAGGGCATCAATGGCTCGGGTAAGCACAACAATTGGTCGCTCGGCACAAATACGGGAGTAAATCTCCTCAAGCCTGGTCGCACCGCCTTCGAGAACTTGCAGTTTATGACCTTCCTCGTAAACAGCATCGCTGCGGTACACCGCCACAACGGACTGCTGAAGGCTTCGGTGATGAGCGCCTCGAACGAACATCGTCTGGGTGCAGGAGAGGCCCCTCCGACCATTATCTCAACCTTCCTCGGCACGCAGATATCGGAGGTACTCGACAAAATTGAGCAGTCGCTCGACAACGAGGATATACGCTTCGACTCGAAGAATGTATTCCGTATGGGTGGATTGACACAGATACCTTCGCTCCTTTTGGACAACACCGACCGCAACCGCACCTCGCCATTCGCCTTCACGGGTAATCGTTTCGAGTTCCGTGCTGTGGGCTCGTCGGACAACTGCGCCGATGCAATGATAGTGCTCAACACGGCCGTTGCCGAGGCACTCATCGACTTCCGCAAGGCTGTGGATGCACGCATAGCCAAGGGTGAGAAGAAGGATAAGGCCATCTACGAACGCCTGCGCGAGCTTATCCGCGAGTGCAAGGCCATCCGTTTCGATGGTAACGGCTACTCGGAGGAGTGGCGCAAGGAGGCTGCAAAACGAGGCTTGGACTGCGAGATTTCGGCGCCGCTGATACTCGACCGCTACCTCGACAAGAGTAGCGTAGAGCTCTTCGACAAGCTCGGCATCTACACCGTCAAGGAGGTAGAGGCCCGCACCGAAATCAAGTGGGAGCAGTATGTCAAGAAGATTCAGATTGAGGCTCGCGTACTTGGCGAGTTGGCAATGAACAATATAGTACCTATCGCATCACGCTACGAGGACATCCTCCTCAACAAGGTGTGGAAGATGCGCCAGATAGGAATGGAATCGCATAGCGATGAGGAACTCATCCGCAAGATTCAAGGCCACACAGCCCTTATACAGACCCTTGTGCACGACATGATTGAGGCACGCAAAAGGGCGAATGTAATCGAAAATACGCGCACGAAGGCTATCGCCTACCACGACACCGTTGCTATATATTTCGATAAGATTCGCACCGAGGTCGATAAGCTCGAGGAGGTTGTCGATGACCAAATCTGGACACTGCCGAAGTACAGGGAAATACTTTTTGTAAAATAAACAAGAGGTGGAATTCGGGCTTTGCCCTTAATGACATACAATGGCATTCGGACTTTCGGTCCTTAATGGCAATTCTTTATTTTGCCATTCAATGCCACAACAAAAAAAAGAGATGGGTAGCGTTTTCGATACCCATCTTCTTTTATTCTCTTCTTCGAAGGACTAAACGAGTCCCGAGAATCCCATAAATGCCATAGCGAGGATTGACGCTGTAATCAACGCGATAGGCACACCCTGGAACGACTTTGGAGCCTCCTCGAACTCAATACGCTCGCGCAAGCCGGCAAAGATAACCAACGCCAAGGCAAAACCGAAGGCGGTAGCCACATTATAAACAACGCCCTGCAAGAGCGAGAGTTCCTTCTGAATCATAAGGATAGCCACACCGAGAACTGCACAGTTGGTAGTGATGAGCGGAAGGAAGATA
>JAFZEY010000032.1 GCA_017560455.1 Alistipes sp.
ACACTTCGGCAGTAATCGAGCACTTCGGCTTGGAGTGCGAGGTTGCGAATAACGACATCTACGGCTCGGGATATGCCGACGAGGTGTTATCAGTTAAGACCGCCTACGAACAGATGTATCTCGACCGCGGACTCCCTATTACCTATACCAGATTCCAGCTTGGCGAGCACACCTCGTTCCCGATGTTCGACTGGGAGGGTGATGACATCCTCGAAAAAGATGCCGAAGAGGAGCGCGCCTTGCAGGTCACAAGACGATAGAGAGTAGAAAGTAGAGAGTAGAGAGTAGTGAGTAGTTGAAAAAACTAATTCTTCATCTATAATTAAAAAAGAAAAGGTGATGCCCACTCGGGCACCACCTTTTTCTTTGCTCAGAGCGACTCTGATTAAGCAACAGCGTTAGAAATAAGGAATGTCGCTGCTACAGTCAAGATCGCGTACAACTCTGGGAACGCTGCGAGGATGAGGGTCTTACCCATTACATCGTGACCGTTACCGATAGCTGCGATACCGTTAGCACAAACCTTTGCCTGGAAGATTGCAGCAGCAAGGTTTACGATACCTACGAGGAGACCTGCACCAAATACTGCAGCAGCCTGATACATAGAGATCTCTGCTGTGAGGAGACCCTGTACCATAAAGAAACATACGAAGCCATAAAGACCCTGTGAACCTGGGAGCGCCGAAAGAATCATGTAGCTACCGAAAGCACCATTGTTCTTCTTCATTGCACCTACTGCGGTCTGGCCGCAAATTGCTGTACCTACTGCAGAAGCGATACCTGCAACACCTACCATCAATACTACACCGAGGTAAGCCAAAATCAAAGCTGAAGTCATAATTTTAAAAGTGTTTAATTGTTTGTTAAAAAAATTTATTGTTTGTTATAATTCTCTTTTAAGCGGATTAAACGCGCGTGTTGTCATCTCGAAGCCGGCGTTCTTATAGAACTCCACAAAGGTCAAACGCATAGGGTGTACGAATGACGAGATTGCCGACATAAAGAGATTGATACCGTGACCTACCAACAATACTGCGGTAGCTCCCAAAATCTGGAAGATGGTGCCTACACCAAACTGCTCGATACCTGCATCAAGGCCTGTGAGTCCCATAGCAAGCGAGTTGAATACCTGTGCCAATACACCACCCGACAAACCGATAGCGAAGAGTCGGATATACGAGAGCACATCGCTCAACAAGCCTGTTATATTATTATAGGTATCCCACAATCCCGAAGCCACATTCATAATCGGGTTGCGCTTCACATTGTTCAAGAAGAACATAAACACCGCACCTACACCCATAGCGATATAGAATGCAGTATCCGATGTTGTGAAGCCCGGAATCACCCAATTTGGATCGAGCATCTGCAAACCACCTGCAAGGCAGCCCGACAACAACACGATAAACCAACCAAGTGTAGCAAAGGTCGAAGTGATGCCGAAGGTACGAGCCTTGAAGAGGATGTTAAGCAACATACCGAACAAAATCTGGAATACTCCGAGGGCCAACGACCAGGTAAAGAACTTACCCTGGAAGTCGAGGAACGGAATTGGGTGCTCGGCCATAAACTCTGCGCCCAACAACTGCGGAATGCTCATTCCGAAGAGCGAGCCGGTGTACAAGCCAAACAAGGTTGTCGCACCACCGCAAACCATTGTGAGGTATGCAGCCTGACGCATCTTCACGCCACCCTTCACTGCCAATGCGATACCGAGTGCAAGGATAATTGCACCATAACCCGCATCGTTCAAACAGATAGCGAAGAAGAGCATATAGAATGGTGCAAAGAACGGTGTCATATCCAAAGTTCCGTACTTCGGAAGGGCGTACAAGCCACCAATCATCTCGAACAAACGAGCAAAGCGGTTGTTCTTCAACTTAACAGGTGTCTCGTCCTCCTCGGTAGGATTCTCCTTGATATAGACAACATTAGGATACTCGTTGAGCATAGCATCTACCTGCTCCGAAGTCTCCTTCTCTGCCCAGCCCTCCATAACGAGCAACAAGCCGTCTGCCGCCTTATCTGCCGTAGCCTCGATGCGAACATCCTGCATCTTATATTTCAATGCAGCAACCTCGCCCTCAATCTCGGCACGAGCATCCGACACTGCACTGATAACAGCGTTCTGCTCGGCGATAACAGCCTCATTTGCCTTAATAAGAGCCTTCAACTCGGCGTTGTTCATTGTAGGCGCCTTCTGCTCCTGAGCATCAATTGCAACCTCCTCCTTACCATTGCCGATAACGACAAAGCGAACTACCGAGCTATCCTCGCCCACAACAGCGATATTGAAGTTTGCACTCCACTCCTCAACACTCTTCTCGAATGTCGAGCGCTGTGCTGTGAAGTAGCGAAGCACTACGCCGCTCTCTGCCAACTTGGCGAGTGTAGCGCAATCGAAGTCACCCCAAGCAATCCACTCCTCCAACAACTTCTGCAAGCGTACATTCTCTGCCTTTGCAGCAGCGATAGCCGCCTGAGCTGTGAGGTAAGAGTTGAAGACATTGCCCTTCTCGACTCTTGCAGCACTGGCAACATAGTCATTGCCCGCAGCAAACAGGTCGAGTGCAGCAAGTGCCTTTACGCGGCTGTCAATAGCGGTAACGAGCTCTCTATCAGCCTCGGTTGGCTCCCAACCAGAGGTTGTGATATCGACCATACCCAACTCACGCAAACGCTCGATAAAACGCTCGCGCTCTGCCGAGAACAGCACGATATTGTATTTCATCATCTTTACAATCATCTCTCTCCGCCCTCCTTTGCTGCTGCCTGTTGGCGTGTCTTTACAATCTTTTGTGCCGACTTAGAGAGGTTCTCCTCGTCCTCCATAAATCGCTTAATCTTTCGTATAGCGTCCTCATAACCAGGTATCTGTACCTTTTCGTAGAGGTTCACCTTTTGAGTAGTCTTTCGGCGTGCATAGTCCAAAAGTGCGGTCTTGCGGTTATAGACCTCGAACTCGATGCCCAAAGTAGCAATCTTACGCAAGAGCTCTACGCCTTCGCTGTACCAAGCTGGTGAGGTGAAGAGGTCAAACGACTTAACCTCGAACTCCACATTCTTCAATACAGGAATACGAACTCCAGCAATCTTCTGGGTTGTTAAATCAACATCTGCAACGCGAACAAGGGTACAATCAAACTCTCCCCACAGAGCCACCATGTAGTCGTACTCGGCTACGAGCGCATCCAAACGCTCACGGTACTCTGTTGCGGAGTCCTTCGCACGCTTAACCTCGGAGCGCAAGGCCGACTCCTTACTCTTGATGGTAGGGAGTGCCTTCTGGCGCATTTTCAGCTGTTTGCCGAGTTCGCCGAGCGAAGTCTTGTTATATTGAAATTTGATTGCCATCGCTTAAAATTATGCTTTCCAATATTTCTCGATAAGTTCTGCCTTGATAGCAACCTCCTCCTTCGAGAAGTACTCTGCAAAGAGTGTCCAAGCAGTATCAAGCATCTCGGTAATCTCGACATTTACATCGATAGCGAGCAACTTCTCCGAGTAAGCCTTAGCAAACTTCAAAGCACGCTCGTCGTACTCCGACAAATCGAAACCGTTCTCCAACTTAGTCTTAGCATTCGCCGCATCTGCATACAAACGAACGCAGGCATTCATTACCTGTGGGTGATCCTCACGAGTCTTCTTACCGATAACGAGCTGTTTCAAACGCGACAACGAACGGAATGGGTCGATGATAACCTTACCTGTATCAGAGTCGTTACGCAAGAAGAGCTGACCCTCGGTGATATAACCGGTGTTATCCGGAATAGCGTGGGTAATATCGCCACCCGACAATGTTGTAACGGCGATGATGGTGATCGAACCACCGTTAGGCAACTGTACGGCCTTCTCGTAGATCTTTGCCAAATCCGAGTAGAGCGAACCTGGCATAGAGTCCTTCGACGGAATCTGGTCCATACGGTTCGATACGATAGCCAATGCATCGGCATACAAGGTCATATCGGTCAAAAGCACCAACACCTTCTCGCCCTTATCCACTGCAAAGTACTCTGCTGCGGTCAAAGCCATATCAGGAACGAGGAGTCGCTCAACCGGTGGGTTCTCGGTTGTATTTACGAACGATACGATACGGTCCAAAGCGCCTGCATTCTCGAACACCTGCTTAAAGTAGAGGAAGTCATCATTTGTAAGACCCATACCTCCGAGGATGATCTTATCAGCCTTTGCACGGAGTGCTACATTCGCCATAACTGCGTTGTAAGGCTGGTCAGAGTCAGCGAAGAACGGAATCTTCTGACCTGTTACGATGGTGTTATTCAGGTCGATACCTGCGATACCGGTAGCGATAAGCTCCGATGGCTGCAAACGACGGAATGGGTTTACGGTAGGACCACCAATCTCGCGTGCCTCACCCTCGATAATCTCACCACCCTCGAGTGGCTCACCGTATGCGTTGAAGAAGTGACCTGCCAAGTTGTCCGAAACGCGCAACTTTGGTGGCTCGCCCTGGAAGATAACCTCCGAGTTGGTAGCCAAACCCTCTGTACCTGCAAAGACCTGCAAGGTTACATTGTCACCCAAAATCTTTACCACCTGTGCGAGGCGACCACCTACGGTAGCCAACTCATCGTTACCTACGCCTGTAGCGCGAAGCGATACTGTCGCCTTGGTGATATTGTCAATCTTTGTATATATTTTCTGAAATGCTCGTGTCATAACTTTTCTTTATCAGTTTAGTGGTTAGCGATGTAAGCATCAATTTGTTTGTCGTAGTCGTAGAACTTCTCGCTCTGCCACTCTGCGTAGTTCATCTGACGGAAGAGGTTGATCAAGCCCTTGAAGAACTTTGAACACTCCTCGAAGTCTGCGAAGTCAAAGTCGCGCTCGCAAATCGAGAGAACCTTCTTGTACATCAACTGCTGACGCTCCATAGGGCAGTTTGCATCGATATCGTCGAATGCGTCCTGCTGCAAGATTACGAAGTCAATCAACTCGCTCTTCCAGAAACGCTCGTGGTACTCAACAGGTACACCGTCATCACCCAAGATGTTAATCTGGTCGTTAGCCTCCTTACCGCGCTGAACGAGAGTCTTACCGCGATATACGAGTGATACCCAATCCTTCTCGATCTTCTCGCCGAGGTAAGCCTCAACCTCCGGATACTCCAAATACTTAGAGTAAGAATCGAGTGGATCGATTGCAGGGTAACGCTTCGAATCGGCACGACCCTGTGAAAGTGCGTAGAAACAACGAGCAGCCTTCTTTGTAGACTCGGTTACAGGCTCCTTCAAGTTACCACCCGCAGGAGATACGGTACCCAAGAATGTTACCGAACCTGTCTCGCCATTGTTCAACTTAACCAAACCTGCGCGAGCGTAGAAGTTCGAGATGATTGCCGAGAGGTCCATAGGGAACGCATCCTGACCAGGAAGCTCCTCCAAACGGTTCGACATCTCACGCAATGCCTGAGCCCAACGCGAAGTAGAGTCAGCCATTACGAGAACCTTCAAGCCCATCGAACGGTAGTACTCACCGATGGTCATACCGGTATAAACCGATGCCTCACGCGCTGCAACAGGCATGTTCGAAGTGTTACAGATGATGATGGTACGCTCCATAAGCTTGTGGCCTGTATGTGGATCTACAAGTTCAGGGAACTCCTTGAAGATCTCCACAACCTCGTTTGCACGCTCACCGCACGCAACGATGATGATGATATCAGCCTCAGCCTGCTTAGAGATGGCGTGCTGCAACACAGTCTTACCTGCACCGAACGGACCAGGGATAAAACCTGTACCACCCTCTGCCAATGGGTTGAATGTATCGATTGCACGAACACCTGTCTCCATTACACGCGATGGACGCGGCTTCTCGGTGTAGCAACGGATAGCCTGCTTAACCGGCCACTTCTGTACCATTGTAATATTATACTCATTACCGTCAGCATCTGCTACAACTGCAACAGTGTCGGTAACCTTGTACTCACCCTCAGCTACAACGCTCTTTACGGTGTAGTTTCCTGTCATAATGAACGGCACCATAATCTTGTGTGCCACCCACTGCTCCTTAACCTCTCCGAGCCAAGCTCCGGCAGTCACCTTATCACCTGCCTTTGCAAGTGGCTTGAACTCCCACTTCTTCTCGTAGTCGATTGGATCGGTGATCGAACCGCGAGCGATGAACAAGCCATCCATCTTCTCGAGGTCATTCTGCAAACCGTCATAGTTACGCGAGAGCATACCCGGAGCCAAAGTTGCCTCGAGCATGTGACCCTCAAACTCTACCTTATCGCCGATTTTCAAACCGCGAGTGCTATCGAAAACCTGCACATAGGCGTCATCGCCTATAACCTTGATGACCTCAGCCATCATCTTGGTCTCACCTGCATAAACATGGCAAATCTCGTTCTGACCAACTGCGCCGTCAGCCTTCACGATAACGATGTTCGAGATGATACCATTTACTTTTCCCGTTGTTTTCATTTATGTATCGTTATAATTTATTTATCATTTCCTTGCCGTCAAGCTCTGCAACAAGGCGATCGAACATCTCACGACCAACCTTCTTGTCGAGCTGAGCCCAACGAGCCACCATATTCACCTTCACCAAATATGCGATGACGGCGTTCAAGTCGAAATAGTCGAATGTAGATAACTCCGACAACTCCGCCCAGCGTATATTGTCAATCTTGCGCTCCTTTTCAACCATGTTGTGCTCGTCAACAACGGCAGCAACAAGCTGCTCCACGAATGGAAGCTCGGCACGCAAACCGAAGTCCGCAGCCGAACTGCGCGACATCGTGTCAGTAAGAATATCCTCGCCTACGACAACCGAATCAACTGCCACACCCTGCTGACGCGCCAATGTTGCAGCCACAACATTGCGTATCATACGATCGGTCTTGGACCACTCGCGCAAAAGTCGCGAACCCGATGCCGCACACATCTTGTAGTATGCCGACATCAACGCCTGACCGAATGGCTTTACAGAGTCAGTATCCTCAGCACTCTCCACCTCCTCGCTCTCCGGCGCGGTGTATGCGCGAACCACCTTCGCAAGCGGCTCGGCAAGGCGCGATGGACGCTGCAACTCCTCTCCGACCTCCTCGCTCGACAAACGACCGAGTGCATTATATGTCGAAGAGCCATTGTAACGGCTGATAAGGTTTTCGCAGTCGTAGTAGGCATAGAGCAACTTCACCGTCTTAGCGTCGGACGATGAGAGTACCTCGAAGACCTCCGACAATATGGACTCAATGTCGAAACCCTTGGTCTCAGCATCGAGAGCATACTCGCGAAAACCTGCTACTAATGCGTAATAGGAAGTTGAAAACATAACTTTAAGCGAAGAGTAATTGTGAAACCTTCTCGCGCAAGTACTCATCGAGCAATGCCTCGAATGACTCGTCTGTGAACGAGATGTAGTAGCCACCATCCTTAGCACCTACCTTGAAGCCAGCCTTAACATCGTTCGAGTAGCCTACCTCAACACCGGCAGCGAGCAACTCGTTAGCAGAAGCTTCGATTGCCTTTGCGAACTCTGCCTCGAGAGCAG
>JAFZEY010000033.1 GCA_017560455.1 Alistipes sp.
GTTTGCGGCAGGCCCTTTCGCACTGTACAGCCTTATTGCTGACGGCGAAATGAGTGCCGAGGTGGATTTGGCTGCCAACTCGTGCGAACAGGCGCGTATCGCCTTCTCGATGTGCAAGGCTTTTGCCCAAGGCCTTAACCCAAAGGGTGACCGAATTAGGCCATACCGAAACAATATTGCGTATCCAAAAACGCTGTCTAATATGAATGTATTCTCAGCTGACGCTACGCGCCTTGACGGTTTTAACGCATCTACTGCTATACTCGATGAGTTCCACGAGGCCAAGGATGGCCGCTTGCGCGATGTATTGCAGTCTTCGCAGGGTATGCGCGAAAATCCCTTGAATATTATTATTACGACGGCTGGATTCAATAAGAACGGCCCATGTTATGAAACTCGAACTGTGTGCAGCGAGATTCTGCATGGGATTAAAGAGGATGATTCGCAGTTTGCGCTCATATATTCGCTCGATGATACGGATGATTGGAAGGATGAATCGGTGTGGAAAAAGGCAAACCCGAATCTGGATGTGACGGTGCGTCGAGCTTTTCTGCGCGACCAAGTGAAGAAGGCCATCAACAACCCGGCCGAAGAGGTCGGCGTAAAAACGAAAAACTTCAATGTGTGGTGTGACGCGGAAACGGTTTGGATTCCGGATCACTATATCCTGAACGCCACAAAGAAGTTGAAGATTGAAGACTTTTCCGGCCTTGATTGCTGGGCGGGCGTGGACCTTTCGTCTGTCAATGACCTTACTGCGTTAGGCTTGATGATTCCAAAGGACGATAAACTTCACTTTATTGTGAAGTATTACCTTCCGGAGGCTGCCCTGTCTGAAAGTCGATTCAATATTCTATATGGCGATTGGCGACGAAGGGGGCTAATAACCATTACGCCCGGGAATGTCACTGACTACGATTACATCCAAAATGATTTGGTGGATATTTCCAACATGCTCAATCTGCAATCGGTGGCATACGATAGTTGGAACGCTACGCAGTTTACGATTAACGCAGAGGCGGCAGGACTCCCAATGGAACCATTTAGCCAGGCCCTTGGCAACTTCAATAGGCCTACATCCGAGTTTACGCGCCTGTGTTTGGGTGGTAAGGTGGTAATCGACAATAACGAGATAAACCGATATTGCCTGCGCAATGTAGTTTTGAAGCGTGACCACAATGGAAACTCCAAGCCCACAAAGCAGTTCGCCGAGAAAAAGATCGATGGCGTGATCACGATGCTTGAAGCCCTCGGCTCATACTTGACATCTCCGCGTTATTGCGAGTTCTACTAACGATTTTCGCAAATGTATTACACTCCATTGGTTACTTGATAAAAGCGTAACTGATGGAGTTTTCTTTTTTCGGTCGGACAATAAGTTTCCGCAAAGCGTCGAAGAAGGAGTTGGCCAATGTCACAGCCAACGCATTTGGCGCGTCTTCTTTTTTATTTAGCCGAGATTCGGCGATGAAACTATCGACTGCGTATCGATGCGTTGAGGTGAAATCAGCCGACATCGGCTCGCTTCCTTTGAAGATTTACGAGCGACTTCCGGATGGGTTTAAGCGCGAGGCGTTTGATCACCCATTGTCGCGCATCTTGAACATCGAGCCGAATAGCGACATGTCGAGATTCACATTCTTTAAGACCTTGCAGACCTCGGTTGATCTGCGAGGTAATGCGTATGCGTACATCGAGCGTGACGCAAAAGGGCAGGTGACGCAGTTGGTTTATTTGCCGACCTCGGAGGTTTCGATTGAATTTGTGCAGTCGGAAGGTGGTGCGAAACAAAAGTATTACCGCGTAACGGGACTATCGAAACTCGTACACCCGAGGGACATCATCCATATCTTGAATTTCTCGTATGACGGCATTCAAGGCGTCTCGACGCTCACCCACGCGGCGAATACACTCAATCTGTCGGCAAGCAGTGAGGGCCACGCCCTTGGATTCTTCAAGAGTGGCGGAAGCCTGTCGGGTATTTTGTCGGTTGAGGGGCGTTCGCTCACGAAGGAGCAGAAAGATCAAATCTACGAAGCCTTCAACAGTCGCATCAATCCGGCAAATGGCTATTCCAATGGCGTTGCCGTATTGGAGCACAATATGAAGTTTGCGCCTATTGGCGTGTCGGCCAAGGATTGCCAAATGATTGAGTCGCGTCAATTCAATGTCGTAGATGTGTGCCGATTCTTCGGCGTTTCGCCCATTAAGTGCTTCGACCTGTCGAAGTCGAGTTATGCGACCGTTGAGGCGATGCAGTTGCAGCACCTCTCCGATACGCTGACGCCGCTTGTTGTCAATTACGAAGCGGAGCTGAATCGCAAACTTCTTCTTCCGTCCGAACAGGGGCGCTATGTAATCGAGTTTGACACGACTGCCCTGCTTCGAACCGATAAGTCGGCCGAGGCTGCCTACTTGCAAACGATGTTCAACATCGGAGCTATCACCATCAACGAAATCCGCCACAAAAACAACCTTCCGAAGCTCGAAGGTGGCGACACGCCGTTTGTCCCGGTCAATCTTCAAACGCTCGAAAACGCAACGAAGACACCCATGGGTACCCCTGCGCCTTCGTCGGAGCCTAACGAGTGAGTGTAATACACTTTGTTGGTTTATCTACAAAGGCAATAGAAAATGGAAAACAACAAGAAAGAAATTCGAAATGTCACATCGCCCCTTGCTCTGACGAGGGGAGGTGATGACTCAGAGTCTCGCATGGTCGAAGGCTATGCTATTCTCTTTGGCGTACACTCGGATGGCCTCTATTTCGACGAGGTAATTGAGAGCGGTGCGCTGGATGGGGTCATTGAGCGAAGCGATGTAATGGCCGTGCTGAACCACAATGTCGAGCGTGGTGTCTTGGC
Organism: Alistipes sp.; assembly: GCA_017560455.1. GTDB lineage: Bacteria > Bacteroidota > Bacteroidia > Bacteroidales > Rikenellaceae > Alistipes. The sequence goes on from JAFZEY010000033.1 coordinate 2,865, forward strand.
TCGTTCACGCAAGGGCGAGGGTTCGCTCGAACTTATCGTGGACGAGAAAGGCCTGCTTTATCGATTTGAGGCTCCGAAAACTGCGCTCGGTGATGAGCTGCTTGAAAATCTTCGTCGCGGGGAGGTCTGCGAGAGTTCATTCTGTTTCAGCGTGAAGCGCGATACATGGCAGTACAACGAGGGCGCAAGATCGCACCGAACAATTCATGAAATCGACGAACTGTTCGATGTTTCTCCGGTCTATAACGCCGCCTATTCGGCAACTTCGGTGTACACGCGAGGCCTTGATGAGGCGAAGAGCAAAGCCGAGGAAGAGCGATCGAAAAAGGAGGCTCTGCAACGCTACTTCGACACTATCAGAAAATCTTTTTCATAACCTCTAAAAAATAAAAGAAATGGGTAAAAACAAAAGTGTAACTGAGCTGCGCGATGAAATGCAGCAGCTCGACAAGCGTGCCGACGAAATCATGAACGGTTTTCAGGCAGAGGGTCGCATGGCCAACTCTGCCGAGGCGAAGGAGTTGGGTGAGATTCAGGCGAAGCGCTACCGTCTGAATAGGGAAATTGCCGATGCTGAGGCTATGGAGCACCGTAAGGGTACGCCGTATGGTGGCGCAGCCAAGGAAAGTTTCTCGCTCGCGAAGGCGATCTTGAACGCCGCTACGCGCTCGGCGCAGCGCGATGTTGAAGCTGAGATGTTTGAGCGCGCAGCCAAGCTCCACGAGGGTTCGGGGTGCAGTTCCTTGTCGGGTCACTTTGCTCTGCCGATGACGGAGCAGCGCGGTTTGTTTACAGCTGCTACCGAGGCTGCCACCGGAGTCGTGATCGACGAGAAGAAGCAGGAAATGCTCTTCCCGTTGCAGCCCTATCTGACTTTCTCGAAGTTGGGTGTTCGCATGCTCACCGGCTTGAAGGGCGACATCGTATGGCCTTCGTTCTCCGATGTCGCTGTGAATTGGGAGGGCGAGAATACTGCGTTGAAGGATGCAGGCGGTGCCTTCTCGAAGGGCAAGAAGTTCTCGCCTATTCGCATCGGTGCCGAGGCTCAGATCTCGAAGCAGCTTCTCATCCAGGAGAATATCGATGTTGAGGCCGTCATTCGTCGTCAGATTGCTATGGCTATCGCTCAGAAGTTGGAGAAGACCGCATTCAGCGCAGAGGCTATTTCGGACAATGCGCCCACCGGCTTGTTTGACGGTGCTGTGTTGTCTGCTACCGGTGATATGTCGTGGCCGAACATCGTCGAACTCGAAACGAAGTTGGCAACGAACAACGCCCTTGTAGGCAGCCTCGGGTATGCGCTCCATCCGGCTTTGCGCGGCAAGGCCAAGACGAAGGTAAAGGACGCATCGGGTGCAGGCGGCTTCGTGTTCGATCAGCTTGGTGCCGGTGATGGCTTCCTGAACGGGTACAAGGCTGTTACTTCGACCAACATCCCCGCAACATTGGATGATGGCAATGCTTACGGTATTGTCTTCGGTAACTGGGCTGATTACTTCTTGGGTCAGTGGGGTGCAATCGACTTCATCGTCGATCCGTACACCGCAGGTGGCCAGTCGATCGTGAAGCTCTACATCACCGGATACTACAACATGGGCGCAATTCGCCCCGAGTCGTTTGCAATTGGTGACCTGAAATA
>JAFZEY010000034.1 GCA_017560455.1 Alistipes sp.
GATTGGGTCTATGAGGAGGAGTATGGCTTTACGAAGGCTTATGCACTCTCACCCGACGGAACAAAGCTCGCATACTTGCGCTTTGACGAGAGCGAGGTGCCTACATTCGAGATGATGCGTTTCGATGATAAGTTGTACAATAAGGCCTATTCGTTTAAGTATCCGAAGGCGGGCGATAAGAACTCGGTTGTTACACTCCATCTCTACGATGTCGCAACGGGTAAGAGCGAGCAGGTACCTACGGGTGAGGAGACCGACCAATATATCCTTAATCTTGTATGGACCCCTGCGAGTGAGTTATCGTTCTACCGCATAAATCGTCTGCAGAATCGTTTTGAGGTGCTTTTGCGCAAGGCAAATGGTGAGGTGCGCGACATCTACAACGAGAAGTCAGACTCCTATGTGGAGAGACCATCGAAGGGCACCATTAAGTTTATTGACGGCAAGCGATTTATCGTTCATGAGGAGACCTCTACGGGGTATAACCACCTCTATCTCTACAGTGTTGATGCGGGCTACTTGCACGCCATCACTTCGGGTGCGTGGGAGGTTACATCGGTTGTTGCTGTGACAAAGAATAAAGTGTATTACCTCTCGACCGAGCACTCTCCAATGCAGCGCAGTCTCTATTCGATAGATCTTAATGGCAAGAATAAGCGTTGCCTTACACCTGAGGGCGGATACAATACCATCGAGCCTTCGAAGGGTATGCGCTACTATCTCCGCACCTATACAAACCGAGAGACTCCGAATGTCGTTACCGTATGTAAAGCGTCGGGTGCAGTGATCGATACATTGGTCGACAGCCGTGCCGAGGTGGCAAAGCGCGGTGTATGGGCAAAGCGTGAGTTCAAGCAGTTTGTTACCGAGCGTGGCGACACCTTGAACTATTCGATTAAGCTCCCTCTAAACTTCGAGAAGGGTAAAAAGTATCCTGTTCTTATGACTCAGTATTCGGGACCGGGCTCGCAGTCGGTACGCGACAAATGGTCGCTCGATTGGGACGATGCTTTGGCTCACGAGGGCTATATCGTAGTTTGCTGCGATGGTCGTGGTACGGGCTATAGAGGCGAGGGTTTCAAGAAGTGTACCTATATGAATCTCGGTCGCAAGGAGGTTGAGGATCAGATTTCGTTTGCGCGCTATTTGGGCCGTCAGGAGTTTGTCGATGCGGACCGTATCGGTATTTACGGTTGGTCGTTTGGTGGCTTTATGGCGTTGAACTGCGCACTGCACGGCGAGGGATTGTTCCGTATGTCGATTGCGGTTGCCCCTGTGACATCGTGGCGTTACTACGACACAATCTATACCGAGATTTACAACGGTCTTCCTCAGGATAATCCGGAGGGCTATGACTATAACTCGCCGCTTTCGCACGCCGAGAAGTTGGCCGATCGCACTCAGCTCCTTATCGTTCACGGTACGGCAGATGATAATGTTCATTTCCAGAACACTATGGAGATGTGTCGCCGACTCAATAAGGCGGGTAAGCAGTACGATATGATGATCTATCCGGATCGAAATCACTCGATGAATCCTTTTGATTCGCGAAATGTAAGACAGAAATTGATCGACTATACAATCAAAAACTTATAGAGAAGTTTTCGTACAAGGTTATTTATAAAAAAACAAAATCGGGCAGGAGAAAACTCTTGTCCGATTTGTTTGTAAAAATAAATATTTTTTTATATCTTTGCAAATATAAATTGATAACAATCAAGATAATCATAAAATTATTACATTAACTAAAAACTTTAAAACGATGAAAAATTTGACAAAGATTTTCATGGCGGTAGCGGTTGCAATGTTCGCATTCTCGTGTGTAAACGATGCAACTGAGGATACCGTGGTTAAGGTTGGCGGCAAGACAACTTTGGCAATTTCATTGGGGGGGGGTAATCGTACTACTCTCGGCGAAGCTGCAGATGGTGTTTACCCTATCACTTGGGCAGAGGGTGACCAGATCACTGTAAATGGTGAGACATCAGAGCCTCTCGCGGCTGCTGATGCAGATACCGCTAATGCCGTATTTACTTTCAAC
>JAFZEY010000035.1 GCA_017560455.1 Alistipes sp.
CCAATCGCTCGTGCCGTTGATAATCTTATTCCACTCGCCATCGGTGGTCACTGCCTTCGAACTTGCAGATGCAATGTCGTAGAGGTAGAGGTTATTCTCCTTGCAGTAGAGAAGTTTCTTACCATCGGCCGAGAACTCCACATCGCGCACCTGCTCCAACACCTTGCGAGGAGCACCCTGCACCTCTGCGAGATAGTAGTCGGCAGTAAATGAACGACGATAGATAGGCTTTACACTCTTGGCATCAGACAACAAAATCTGCTTCTCGTCCTGCGAGAAGAGGTACGAGCCGATGCGAAAATCGCTCTTCAACATCACAAGGCTGTCGGCACGATTTGCATACGAGCATCGAAGAATCTGCTTACCCTTAATAATAGTAAAATGCTCGCCATCATTCATCGAGCGTACACCATTTATCGTACGATTTGCCGAGCGACACTTGGTAATATCCTCATACTTTACGGTCGAGGCGTATGTAGCAACGGCAGCACACAAGATCGCTACTACCGATAGAAAAAATCTTTTCATATAAATAAACTATATGTCATCAACATTAAAATCGTAGTCCAAACGCTTTCCTGTCACGAACTTCGAGTTATCCATCTTGGTATTGAACTGCTCCACGGTAACGCGCTTATTCTGCTCGTAAGGAGGAGTCAGTAGATCGAAGTTGAGCGCATAGTGCATTGCCGTCTCGAGTATGGCAACGAGGTATTCACGCGAGATAGCCTCCTTGCCGAAGCTCATAGCGCGAACTATGGTCTGACGCTTACCCTCAACGAAGAACATCTTCTCGCGGTTGATAAAGATGCGACCAATGAGGTAGCCCTCGTCAGCCGAGCGGTTAAACTTGAACGAGTCGGAGAGGAAGTCGTAGATATCGATAATACCGCAGTAGGCATTCGCCTTATCGGCCTGCACATACTCGTTCTGCCAGATAAGGTGGTTCGAATCGAAATTAAAGATATCGGTATGCATACGCACGATAAGAAGGTCGGAAGCAACCTGGAGTTGAGCCTCGAACTTACCTCTATCACGGTACTCGATACGCACGCGGCGATCAAGTTTTCCATCCAATGCATCGTCAATCTCGGATGCCATCTCCAACATTGCATCTTTCAACTCGCCAAATACTGCAAAAGTATTATCGAACACTCTCTGTTTGAGCGACGACTTGTCGATAATCGCCGACAAGATTTTTTCACGAAGCTGAGCCATAGTAGTATAGGTTTTCTATTTTAGTCTGATTATATCGCCCTTCTTGACATCCTCGCCACTGCGCAGATGATTGAGTTTTGCGAGCGACTTGTAGCGTATACCGTAAGATTGCGAGAGCGAGTAGAGATTCTCCTCGCGCACAACCTTATGTTGCATCACATTGCCAAGCCACTGCGTCTTCTTGCGCTCGATATAGACCACCTCGCCCTTTGCGAGCGCGGCATCTTTCGTCACATCGTTAAACTTGCGCAGCATCTTCGGCGAGATGTCGAACGCCAAACCGAGCGACTCGAAGGTATCGCCCTCCTTTGCCACCACATAGAAAGTGTGGTTGGTGCGATAGACACCATATCCCTTGTGCGAATTGACCGTTACGCGGAAGGCATTCGGGTTAATTTGCTCGTCAGAGGTCGCCGTATTGCTCTCGAACCACGCTTCTGTATTTGCCTGGGCAGTCTGCGCCGCCGAGTATATCTTATTACCATTCTCCTTGTCGAGAAGATAGAGTTTCATCGACTCGATAATCTTCACCAAACGCTCGGCATAGTCGGGAGCGGTGGCATAGCCGCACGCCTTCAAGCCACGAGCCCAACTACGGTAGTCATCAGATGGGTAGGCAAAGAGTGAATCGTAACGAGGTGATTGATCGAGGAAGTCGGCGTGATCCTGATACGAAGCCTCAACCGAAGGGTATGCGCGGAAACATTCGCCCTTCGCATCGTCATCATGATATACCCTATCGCCCGTCCACGACTTCTTGCACTTGATACCGAAGTGATTGTTCGAAGAGGTAGAGAGATGGCTGTTGCCACTATCCGACTCCAAGATACCCTGCGCCATAGTGATACTTGCAGGGATACCATATCGCTCCATATGGGCAATGGCAATCGACTTATATCGCTCGACATACTCCTCGCGTGTTTGGCGCACCTTTGCCGTTGTCGCCACCACGAATGCAAGTGTAAAAACAAGTAAAAACAGATATTTCTTCATCTTCTTCGACGGTTACAATATTATTCTTGCAAATATAGCCAAAATCTATCAAAAAACAATCGCTCCGACTTGGAAAAATCGAAGCGACTGAGAATATTTAGTATTCTTAATACTACTCTTTCAACCTCCCCACTGCTTAATAGTGGTTATAATAAAGTGAGTTCAAGGATTGCGAGGCGTTAAATGCAGAGCATACTTGGCATATGTGAGCAATTCAACAACCGACGCGCAACGCAAAAATCACTTGTCAGAAGCGCTATTTCTCGCAAGGAACGAGCGAGAGATACAACTCATCGAGCTGTGCCGGATCAATCTGCGATGGGCCATCGAGCATCACATCGCGACCTGCATTGTTCTTAGGGAATGCGATAAAGTCGCGGATAGACTCTACGCCACCAAACAACGAGCAAAGACGGTCGAAGCCGAATGCCAAACCACCATGTGGCGGTGCACCATAGCGGAATGCGTTAATAAGGAATCCGAACTGTGCCTCAGCCTGCTCAGGGGTGAAGCCCAAGCACTTGAAGATAAGCGACTGCAACTTAGGATCGTGGATACGAATAGAACCGCCACCAATCTCGGTACCATTGCAAACGAAGTCGTATGCATTAGCACGAACGGCTCCCGGATCGCTCTCCAACTTATCAACATCCTCTGGCTTTGGCGATGTGAATGGATGGTGCTTAGCGTAGAAACGCTCAGTCTCCTCATCCCACTCGAACATTGGGAAATCCACAACCCAAAGTGGCGCAAACTTCTTAGGATCGCGCAATCCCAACTGCTCGGCTACCTCCAAACGGAGTGCGCACAACTGGGTGAGTGCCTTATACTTCTTACCACAGAGAATCAAGCACAAGTCACCAGCCTTTGCACCGAGGCGCTCAGCGATAGTCTTCAACTCCTCAGGCGAGAAGAACTTATCGATCGAAGACTTAATGCCGCCCTCCTCTACTCTAATCCAAACCAAGCCCTTGGCACCTACCTGCGGACGCTTAACATAGTCGGTCAAGGCATCAATCTGCTTGCGGGTATATGTAGCGCAACCTGTAGCTGCGAAACCTACAACATACTCTGCATCGTCAAATACCGAGAAGTTGTGGCCGTGAGCCAAGTCGGTAATATCCGAGAACTCCATACCGAAGCGCAAATCCGGCTTATCCGAGCCGTACTTCTCCATAGCCTCACTCCAAGGCATACGACGGAATGGCTCTGTGAACTCAATGCCCAAGACACTCTTGAACATATGCTTTGCCCAACGCTCGAATACTTCCAAGATATCCTCCTGCTCGATAAACGACATCTCGCAGTCAATTTGGGTAAACTCAGGCTGGCGGTCAGCACGCAAATCCTCATCACGGAAGCAGCGCACAATCTGGAAGTAGCGGTCGTAACCTGCCACCATCAACAACTGCTTCAAAGTCTGTGGCGACTGTGGCAAGGCGTAGAACTCGTTAGGATTCATACGCGACGGCACCACGAAGTCGCGAGCACCCTCAGGTGTAGACTTGATGAGATATGGGGTCTCAATCTCGAGGAAGCCCTCGCTATCGAGGAAACGACGAATTTCCTGCGCCATCTTGTGGCGGAGAATCATATTGCGCTGCAATGGCGGACGACGAAGGTCGAGGTAACGATACTTCATACGGAGGTCATCGCCACCGTCCGAGTTCTCCTCGATAGTAAATGGAGGAAGGGCCGCCTGATTGAGAATATTAATCTTCTCGGCAACAACCTCTACCTCACCTGTAGCCATCTTCGCATTCTTCGACTCGCGCTCGATAACGCGACCTACCACCTGCACAACGCACTCACGACCGAGCTTCGATGCAGCCTCCTTGGTGGCCTCATCAGAGTGCTCCTCAACAACAATCTGGGTGATACCGTAGCGGTCACGCAAATCGATAAAAGTCATTGCACCAAGGTTACGCACCTTCTGCACCCAACCTGCCAATGTTACAGTCTCTCCGACATTTGCGATACGCAATTCACCACAAGTATTACTTCTGTACATAGTTTTGTATATATTTTTTATATCTTTGTCGTCAAATAACCCACAAAGTTACGAAAAATTATGGAAATCTCTCTCGAAAAAGATGAAAAATATATGCGTCTTGCGATAGAAGAGGCAAAACTTGCTCTCAAAGCCGACGAAGTACCCATCGGAGCGATAATTGTATCGGGTGGTTGCATCGTTGGTCGCGGCCATAACTTGGTCGAGACTTTGGTCGATGTTACGGCACACGCCGAGATTCAGGCAATCACCGCAGCCTCCTCGACAATCGGCGGAAAATATCTCAACGACTGCACACTCTATGTCACCGTAGAGCCTTGCCCAATGTGCGCAGGAGCGCTGGCGTGGAGCCAGATTGGCCGCATAGTCTATGGCGCAAGCGATGCAAAACGAGGATTTTCGACCATCGCAGGCAATATGCTCCATCCTAAGACCGTTGTTACATCGGGCGTACTCCGCGAAGAGTGCGAACGACTAATGACCGATTTTTTTGCAAAATTGAGATAGGTTTTATAACTTTGCAAGTTGTACGACTAAATTTTAACAAAAAATATAGAAAAATTATGAAGAAGTTATTTGTAACAATGTGCGCACTCCTCGCCGTAGGCTTTGCTTCGGCACAGAGCGAGATTATCGCAAAGTTTAACGAAGGTGCAAAGGCTGTTCAGTCGAAGAATTACGCTTCGGCCATCACACTCTTCGAGACTGTAATCGACAAGGGCATGGATTCGGAAGACAACACCGTTCTCAATTGTGTTGCTACTGCAAAGAAGTACCTTCCTGTATGTTATCAGGGTGTAGGTCTCTCTGCTGCATCGCAGAAGAACTATACAAAGGCTATCGAGTATTTGACCAAGGCTGCCGACACTGCAGAGTTGTATGGCAACACTAGCGCAAAGCAGAAGGCTATGATGATTATCGCAAAGGTTTACCAGGTTCAGGGTGGTGAGGCGTTCAACACAAAGGACTACGCTACTGCAGCTTCTGTATTCGAGAAGGGTTATGCAGCAAACCCTCGTAATGCAGAGATGGCTCTCAACCTCGCAACATCTTACTGCGAGTTGGGCAAGTACGATGAGGGTATGGCAATCTACGACAAGATCTGCAAGATGCCGGCTGACAAGTATGCTGACGCTATCGCAAAGGCTGAGGCTAACAAGACTCTCTACACCAACAACAAGGTGGCAAGCATGCAACAGGCCGGTGATTTCGACGGCGTAATCGCTATGGCTGACAAGTTGGTTGCAAGCAACCCCGCTTTGGCTGAGAAGATTCGTATCGAGGCTTACAACGGCAAGAAGGACTACGCAAAGGTTATCGCTCTCGGCGATGCTGCAGCTGCAGCTCAGAACGACGAGGAGGCTAAGAGCGCAATTTACTTCTTGGTTGGTGCTGCACACAATGCTAAGTACAACGAGAGCGGCAACAAGGATGTTGCTTCGCGCGACAAGGCTATCGCAGCATTGAAGAAGGTTACTGCAGGTGCAAGCGTTGATGCTGCAAAGGCTGCTTTGACAGAGTTGACAAAGTAATATTGACCGATAGACACAAAAAAGCAGGGATTCGCTCCCTGCTTTTTTTGTGCTATAATACTACCCTATCGGCTCTTTGAACTCAAATCCAACTTCTCGACCTTGAGAACGCCTCCCATATAGATAAACAACTTTGCCCCCTTATCCTCGACTATCATAACCAGGTCGGAGCCGACCATCGTTTCGTCCAGCGCGACATATCCTCGCACCTTCTCGTTACCGCCGAACTCGTTATTATCGAACCTAAACTCCCGGAGTGTAGCCGAATAGGAGTCCAACATCTTCTGTATGGTGGCACACACCTCCTCCGATGCCTTCGAATGCTCGACAACAATCATCGAGGTTACCCCCTCTAAAAACTCCTTGCCGAGCTTAGGTCGAAGGAAGGCTTTGATTACGCCAAGTCCTTGTCCCTTTTGCAGTTCGACAGAATTCACACCCTTCGCATCTTTCAGCTCCGCAATAATCTCTCTTACGGAGGCCTTAACCATACTCAACTCCTCGGCCGATACATTCAAACTTGCCAACACAAAAACGAGGCATAAGGTCAATCTAAATCTATTTTTCATCTTCAAATTCTCTTCTCTGTTTACACGCTACTCTACGGGCTCGGCATCTGGGATATTTGCACGGCACACCACAGCCATAATCTCCTCGCGCAGCGCCTTTGGTGTCACATTTTCGCGGATAACGGTAAGGTAGGAGTGGCGTATCTCGCGCTCGACAACCTCACGCGGTAATCGTTCGAAATAGATATCGTTCCAATGGCGCTTATTAAAGTGCCACGCAGGCTGAATGGCCGAGAGATACTCATCGCGCAACACCACCGCCCTATCGGGTTGGCACTTTACAGCCACGCGCTCGGCATACTCCAACACACAGCAGGCAAACATTCTTCCTCCCACCTTATAGACCACAGCATCATCGCCAAAGGGTTGGCACTCCTCCACCAACGGAAGCGACAAGATATACTCTCTCAAATCCACTATATCCATACCACAAATATACAAAAAATATGAGGGATTAACAAAAATCCCTCATATTCAAAAGTGCTATACTCGAAGAACTACTCCTGATAGCCCTGAGTGAACGAGAATGTCAAAGACTGAGTATCGCCCCAACCATCCACATACGACAATGTGATGTTTACGATACGAGGCTGCCCCTCTTCATTCTCACTTATAGTGAAGTGGAGAGTCTTGTTCTCGATCGATGAACTGCTAACTGCGGTATCGTGATCAACAGAAACCTTGAGCTGCTGATCGAGGCAAGAAGTGTACAATCGCAATTTGAAATCGCCACCTTTAACACTAACCTGCATACGGGTGTTATCCATAAGAGTAAGCTTATTGGCCTTATCATCCGGGTGAATATCGAGGTAATCATCGAAGCAACCCTTCTGCTTAATCTTGATACTCTTCTTGTAATCACCAACAGCAAGAACGAGCTCAGCTACACGCTTGTCGTGATTGTTTGCATTGATTACAAACTCGAGGACATCGTTACCGTGTCCGTTACGAACAGCCGGATCCTCCTCTGCAAAGCGAACCCAATCGTTACCCGAAACCAATGTTGCTGTATAATCTGTATTCGAAAGTACGCTCAATGAAGCAATACCCTCCTCCTTCTCGCATATAAGGTTGTTTGTACTTGCTCCCAACGAGATAACAGGTACATACTCCGGATAGTACGGAGCACTACACGAGATCATAAGCGCCGAAATGGCAGCCATTAACAGTGATATTTTTCTCATAATCATACCTTCTTTACTTTTGAGTAATTCGCATTACAACATGTACATCTGCATCTACACGACGAACATTAAGTGTAGCGTAGCGTGTAAAGCTCGACTGCATGTAGTGAATAGGCAACCAA
>JAFZEY010000036.1 GCA_017560455.1 Alistipes sp.
CTCCTCGGGTAGTTCGAGGTAGGCCTCAAGGCAGCGGTTGCCTATTGGCAACTCATTATCCGAGAAGTAACCCAAGAGGTTCGGATCATTCTTGTATTTCTGTATCTCGCGCTCTGCTAACTTATCACAGAACTCCGCAAAGGCCTTGTCGAATACGGATGGGCGTCTATACACCTTTCTACCCTTTTCCAATCTTCGAGCATTCGCAACATTACGATCGTATTTGCTCATAAAGCTCAATAGTGGTGTGTAGCTGAGCTGCTTGCCGTTGCTATGAGTGTCGTTGTACTCCCTACTCTGGTCGTATGTCGACCATGCTCCCGAGCCGTTGAATTTCAGCGAGTGTAGCAACTTAGCGGTCTTTTGCATCCACAATTCGTTGTTATCGTGGAATTTGCTACTGAAGGCCTCCTTGTTTGTCTTGCCACTGCCTTTCTTGACGCAAACCACAGCCATATTGAAGTGTCGATATCCCTCAGGATCGACAATCCACCAACGCTCGCCATCGCGTACCGTATGGTAGAAGCCCGTCGAGTCATATCTCACATTGCAATTGCTGCCATAACGATTTGTGTTCTTGAACTGCTTTATCTGCTTGTATTCGTGGATGTTGTCGAGAATACGGGTATCTCGCGCCACCCACTTTTTATGCTTGGTTTCATGCTTTGATTCCACCTTAATAGGAGTATAGCTACTCTGGGCAAATACACCCAAAGCAGATACACAGCAGAAAAGTGAAACAATTAGAAACCTCTTCATATTCTTAAATTAAAATCTGTCGTTTTCGTTCAACGAGAGTCCGAGCAACAGGTCGCGCACGGCCATTCTCTTCTTGCCTGCCATCTGCAACTCCTCGATTGCTATAACTCCATCGCCACAAGCTACCTTTATATAGCTCTTGTTATCGGTGAGGATTTTTCCCACTGTGTAGGCGTGCTCCTTCTCCTCAAAGCTAACCTTAAAAATCTTTACCGAGAGCTCCTCCTCGCCACGATGGAGTGTGCTCCATGCTGCTGGATAAGGCGATAGTCCGCGTACAAAATTGACTATATCCCTACCCTTTGCACTCCAATTCACCTCGCACATATCCTTGAAAATCTTCGGTGCTGGGCGCAAGTTGGCATCCTCCTGTGGTTGTGCTATCGGGTTTATATCGCCCGATGCAATCTTCTCGACGCTCTCGACAACGAGCTCTGCACCCATTGTCATAAGGCGGTCGTACAACTCGCCAACACACTCCTCCTCGCCGATAGGCGTGCGCTGCTGGCCGATGATGGCACCCTTGTCAATCTCGTGGTTGAGGAGGAAGGTGGTGTTACCACTCTCCTTATCGCCATTTATGATTGCCCAATTTATAGGTGCCGCACCGCGATATTCGGGTAACAACGATGCGTGAAGGTTGAATGTTCCGAAGCGAGGCATGGCCCAAACCACTTCCGGTAACATACGGAATGCTATCACTATACCCAAGTCTGGTTGCAAGGCCTTCAAGTCCGCCAAGAATGCCTCATCGCGCAACTTCTCGGGTTGGAGAATGGTCTCGATGCCTAACTCTTTGGCTGCGCGCTTGACATCGCTCTCCTGCAATCGCATACCGCGACCTGCAGGCTTATCGGGCATTGTTACCACGCCCACAACATTGTAGCCACCCTCCACAAGCGCCTTCAACGAAGGCACTGCGAATTCGGGCGTACCCATAAATACTATGCGAATATCTTTTGCGTTCATCATCTGTCTCTATTTTTTAGCCTTCTTGCTTACGCTCTTCTCCTCTCTCGACTTCTTCATATCCTCGAGTTTGCGTTGCCACTTCTCGGGTATCTTGGCGATAAGTTTATCGCGGTAGTGCTTGTAGCGGCCTACATACCAATCTATATCGAGCAGGGCCGAGTCGTTATTTGCCTTGTTTGAGAGGTAGATTGCCAATGGTGTGAGTATTATTGCCGAAATCCACATTCCGAGCAGCGAGCTCCAAGTACCCTCCTTGGCGAACTTCTCGCCCGAGATGGATATGATGTAGTAGATGACAAAGAATATCACCGAGATAACAATCGGCATACCCAAACCACCCTTGCGGATAATGGCTCCGAGAGGAGCTCCGATAAGGAAGAATATCAAAATTGAAATTGGCAGCGTAAGTTTGCGATGCCATTCGTTCTTGCTGCGATATAGCTGGTTGAGGGCCTCCTTCGAGGTGCTCTCGTCGAAGGAGAATGCATTTCTCGAACTGCGTGCTGCACGCAGGGCATCCTCGTAAATGCGATTCTTGGTGCGTGTGCCGAGTTGAGGTATCGAATCGAGCAGATGCGCTCCAAATGTCTTGCGGGAGCGATCAATCTCTATTGAGTCTGGCGGAGCAACTCCATCGGGGTCGCAGGCAAATATCTGATCTCTCAACAGCGGGTTGTAGGCTGTGGCGGTGAGGTCGCTCACCAAGACATCGAGCGAGTCGATATTGTGCTGCAAGTCGCTTATATCCATTGTTTGGCTGTTGTTACCGAACAAGCTCTCGTCACTACGCTGGAAATCGAATCCCGACATCGGAATCTTTCCGTCCTGGCGCTTGAACTTGTGGTGGCGCAACGAACTCTTGGTGTACCATTGGTGGTTGCGTGTCTGCTCGTAGGTCTCGCCATTAAAAAGTGTCACAAGCAGATAGCGTTTATCGTCAGAGAGTCGAATGTAGCCCGAATCTGCGATTGTTGTCGTCATATCTCCGTTGCGGGAGCGGTTGTCGTAGATGAGCACACCCGTCAAAAGTTTGGTCTTAGGGTTCTGTTTCTCCACGCGAATGCTCATATCGTCAATACCGTTGAAGAAGAGACCGTCTTGGAATTCGAGAGCCTCGTTCTGCTGCTTGATGTCGTAGAGAATGCTGAACATCTTGCGGTTGGCATACGGCACCAAGTCGTTTACGATGAAGAATGAGCCGAATGAGATGATGCCGATGACCCAGAACAAAGGTTTCATAATCTGCATCAATGACATTCCGGCCGACTTCATTGCCAGCAACTCGTAGTTCTCGCCGAGGTTACCCATTGTCATAATCGTAGCCAACAAGATAGCCAACGGGAGTCCCATCGGAATCATGTTTATTGTGGCATACATAATAAGCTCGAGGATAATTGTCGGTTCGAGTCCCTTGCCCACCAACTCGTCTATATATCGCCAAACGAAGTTCATCATCAGGATAAAGATAATGATGAAGAAGGTCAGCACGAGCGGGCCTAAGTATGATTTAAGTACGAGTTGGTGAATCTTCTTCATTATCGTTTTTAAAACCTTCGTTTTCGTTTGCTAAGTCGCTTGCGCGAAATTACCGACAAAGATAATAATTTTATTGTTAATATAACAATAGTTAGCGCAAATATTATTGCCGGTCCCGAAGGAACTTCGGCATAATAGCTCAAAGTAATACCCATAATGCCTGAAATGATGGCGATAACGATGGCCAACAGCGCAATTCTGCGGTAATCTTTAAAGAGCATATTAGCTGCAATAACGGGCATCGTGAGCAACGAAATGAGCAATACGATACCCATCGTGCGAATCGAGAGCACGATTGTTACGGCAACTACCACGGCCATTGCCGAGTTTATTAGCTTTGTCGGAACGCCCGAAGCCTTGGCAAAGTCGTTGTCGAATGTGGCGTACATTATTGGTCGGTGCCACAATGCAGCTCCGATAATGAGAAATGCAGCTAAAGCTGCAAGTGCGATTATGTCGCTTGTGGTAACAGTGATGATACTTCCAAATAGGAAGTTTGCCATATCTCCCGATGTGTATCCGGGTCTTAGCGAGATGAAGAGCGCACCTATGGCCATACCTATACCCCACACCATTCCTATTGCCGAATCGGGGCGAATCTTAGAGTGTGAGTTGCTCCATTCGATGCCGAGAGCTGACAGAATGGCGAAGACGGTTGCTCCGAGAATTGGGTTGATGCCGGCATAGAAGGCGATGCCCAAACCTCCAAATGAGGCGTGGGTGATGCCTCCGCAGAGAAATACCATTCGCTTCGAAACGATATATACTCCTACAATACCGCAAGTTACGCCTGAAAGGATGCAGGCGATGAGTGCGTTTGAAAGATAGTTGTATTGTAGTATGTCGGCTATAAAATTCATTACATTGATTTAAATCAATGCAAAAATACACTTTTTTATGGAACTGCAATTGATATTTTCAATGTTTTTTATAAATTTGTGAAAAAATAAGACTATTGTTTTTAAAACTAATCAAAACTTAATCTAACTATGAAAAAACTTCTTTGGTTATTTCCGATGGTGGCGTTACTCGCTTCGTGTTGTGGTAATGCTCCCAAGAATAAGCCCGTTCTAACTCCTGTAATGGAGAAGGCTTTGAATGATAAAGGTTCTAAGTTCTACGCCGATTTTGCATCGTTTCCTAAGCAGCAGAGCGAACTTCCTATTGGTGTATTTGACTCCGGTACAGGAGGTTTGACCGTTTTGGAGGTGTTGCTCAATACCGATATGGTGGATAACGCAACGGGCGAGGCAAAGCCTGATGGTGTTCTCTATTTTGTGAATGAGGACTTTATCTATCTTGCCGACAGAGCTAATATGCCGTATGGTAACTACTCTGCCGAGGGCAAGCAGGATTATCTCCGCGAGCTCGTGATGAAGGATGCGCTCTTCCTCTTGGGTAATAAGTATTGGACATCGGCAGCGGATGCTCTTGCTTCGGGCGCGAAGAAGCCTTGTAAGATTTTGGTTATTGCGTGTAACACAGCGACCGCTTGGGGTCTTGATGATATTTCGACCTTGTTGTCGGAAAGTGGCACGGGTGTTAAGGTTGTAGGTGTAATCAATGCAGGTGTAAATGCTCTCTATGATAAAATTGCAATGTCGGCCTCTACGGAGCCTTTGGCTGTAGGTGTGCTTGCAACCGTTGGAACAATCGCTTCGAATGCGTACGAGCGAACAATCGTTAAGGTTGGCGAACAGATTGGCTATCAGGGAGCTATAAAGGTTGTAAATCACCCTTGCGCAGGTTTTGCCGAGTCGGTTGATCAGGAGAAGGATTATGTAAATATTGCGCTCAAACAGCCACGCAATACATATAGAGGTCCGAAGTTGGGCGAGGGTGAAAATGATATCAAGGAGTCGTTGCTCGGTCTTTATAACTTTGACTACTCGAAGGGTGCTGTTTTGTCGAAAAAGTCGAAGGGTAAGTACACTCAGTTCCAGCTTAACTCGGCTGCAAACTATGCGAAATTCCACTTGGTTACATTGTTAGAGAAGCATAAGGCAAGTGGCGCACAAGTGCCTTTGAAGTATATCATCTTGGGTTGTACTCACTATCCATTCCTGCTCAATACCCTTACCGAGGCTATCGAGGAGTTGCGTAATTATAGGGATCGCGAGGGTAAGTTGGTCTATGAGGGGTTGATCGCTTCTGATTTGGAATTTATTGACCCTGCGGTATTTACAGCGTTGGAGTGCTATCGCACATTGCGTGAGGCGGGTAACCTCTCATCGGATACCACCGAGGGTAAATTCGAGGGTTATATCTCTGTTCCTGCACAGGACTTGCCTGCCGGAAGCTTGGATAGCGATGGTAACTTGACATACGACTTCAAGTATGGTCGTGTTGAGGGTACCGAGGATGTTACTACCGTTGTTGTGCCATTCTCGAAGAGCAATATCGACGAGCCTACTTTGAATCGAATTGAGAGTATGTTGCCGGCGTCGTACAACAAGATGATGCAGGTTATGAGATAGATGTAAGCTAATGTTATATAATTTATATGGGTATTGAGGGTTGTTCTTCGGAACAGCCCTTTTTTGTTTGTGGTTAATGACTTTTTTGTTCTATTCTGAAAATAAAATTCTCGATTCTCAATCCTCAATTCTTAATTTTTCTCTATCTTTGTCGCTGTTATGCGAAAGGTTAATTTTCATACACTCGGCTGTAAGCTCAACTTTTCGGAGAGCTCTACCCTTGCTCGTCAGTTCGAGGAGGGCGGATTTGTGCGTGTAGGCACTACCGAGGATGCTGATATTTCGATTATAAACTCCTGTTCGGTTACGGCGCAGGCAGATAAAAAATGCCGCAATTTGATACGCAAAATTCACCGTCGAAACCCCGATACGATTATTGCGGTTACGGGTTGCTACGCGCAGCTTAAACCTTACGAAATCGCAGCGATAGAAGGCGTTGATATCGTATTGTGTAACAACGATAAAGGCGAAACATATAAACAAGTGCTTCAGCTGACCGAACGAGGTAAAACAAAGGTCTTTTCGTGCGAGACTGACGAGATAACTTCGTTCTTCTCAGCCTTTTCGAGCGGTGACCGTACTCGCGCCTTTTTGAAGGTGCAGGATGGTTGCGATTACTGCTGTTCATACTGCACCATTCACAATGCTCGCGGAGCAAGTCGAAACACTCCGATTGCCGAGGCTGTAAAGCAGGCCGAGGAGATAGCAAAAGGCGGTCAAAAAGAGATTGTAATTACGGGTGTAAATACGGGCGATTTTGGTCGTACTACGGGCGAGAGTTTTCTCGATTTATTGAAGGCTTTGAACGAGGTTGAGGGTATAGAAAGATATCGAATTTCCTCGATAGAACCCAACTTGCTAACTGACGAGATAATAGCATTTTGTGCATCGTCACCTAAATTTCAACATCACTTCCATATTCCTATCCAATGCGGTTCGAATAAGGTGCTCGGTTTGATGCGTCGCCGCTACACTGTGGAGAAGTTCGAGGAGCGCATAAATGCGGTGCGAAAAGCGATGGCGGATGCCTTCATCGGAATAGATGTAATTACGGGTTTTCCTGGCGAGGGTGAGGCGGAGTTTGAGGAGTGCTACAACTTCCTCGCAAAGATAAACCCTTCGTTCCTCCACATCTTCCCATACTCGGAGCGCGAGAATACCCCTGCGATTCACTTCCCTGATAAGGTGTCGCCTGAGGTGTCGATGGCTCGTGCCAAGCGCTTGGAGGAGCTTAGCAGCCGTTGCCACTACGATTTTTGCAAGCAATATCTCGGTACTACGGCACAGGTGCTGTTTGAGAGTACAATGCGTGGCGGAATGATGACGGGCTTCACAAGTAACTACTTGAAAGTCAAGGTTCCATACGATAAGAAGTTTATAAATCAGATTGTAAAAGTCGAACTTCTCGATATCGGGTCTAACGCCGAAATTTTGGGCAGAATAGTATAAATTGTTTAAAAAATCGTTAAAAAAATAGTTTTTATTCCGAAAATTGTTACCTTTGTGGGTTAAAACAGACTTACAGAGGTAACAATTTTATTTTTTTGAGATATGAAAGGCATTGGAAAGAGAGTTACGGTGGCGTTTATGAGCATCGTTGCGTTGTTGTCGGTATCGGGTTTGATATCGCTCTTCGAGTTGAGCAATTTGAGCTATGATACCGAAGCTATTCTCTCGGCAAATAGTCGTGACTTGGAGCTTGCAAAAAACCTTCTTCGTTCGGCACATGACCACAGCCGTGCGATGATTGATGTTGCAATCTTCGATAAGGAGGAACGAAAGGTGGCTTGCCGTAATGCATCTGACGAGCTTGTGGCTCACATCTCTTCGGTATATGCTCACGCCCCCAAGGCGATACACGGCAGCCTTGATACCTTGTCGATGTATGTGACAGATCTTGCACAGCTTACCGAGAACTACAAGTCGTACGAGGTGGTTGTTATCGACTCGTTGAGGAGCGAGGTTCGACGCATCGATGGCCGTGGATGGTATGTCGAGAGTTACGAGCCGGCCTACGACCGTTTTGTCGAGCAGGTTAAGGAGTATATCACCCTCTCGCACGGAGAGTTGGCTCCGCGTGCAACCCAGCTCTCGAAGAATGTCTATCGCTCGGTGGCTCCGGTGTTGATTTCGTTGTTGGTGATGATAGCCATCGTGTTGATGTTCTACTACTTCGTCTATATCTATGGCGTAAAACCTATACTTCGTATAAATCGTTCATTGTCGGACTATATGCTCTTTAAGCTTCCATTCAAGCCAAAGACTGTGATGGTCGATGAGATAAAGGAGTTGCACGACAATATCGAAAATATGATAAACATATCGAAGTCGAACAAAAAGCAGGAGAACGATGCGATTTAGTGTTATTTTGAGATATGTGGGTACGGTGGTACTCTGCCTCTCGGCCTTTATGGCTGTGTCGGCAGGTATCTCGCTCGTGTCGGGAGATACGGGCTTCTACCCGCTTTTGCTCTCTTCGTTGCTGACGCTTTTGCTCGGAGCCTTCCCGATGATTTTTGTATCTAAGGCGGATAGCATAACCACTAAGGAGGGCTTTATGATTGTTGTAGGCTCATGGGTGGTGTCGTGCGTGGTGGGAATGTTCCCATACCTTATCTGGGGTGGCGAGTTCTCGTTGGTAAATGCTTGGTTTGAAAGCGTTTCGGGCTTTACCACTACGGGAGCATCCATCTTGACCGATATCGAGGCCCTGCCACAAGGTTTGCTCTTCTGGCGTTCGGCAACCAACTGGATTGGCGGTGTAGGCGTGGTGATGTTTGCGCTCTTGGTGCTCCCTTCGCTCGGTACAAACAAGATGGCGCTGTCGGGCATCGAACTCTCTTCGCTTGCGAAGGATAACTATCGTTATCGTACGCAGATGGTGGTTAAGATTCTGCTTGTTATCTATATTGGTTTGACGGTGGTCTCTACCATATTGTTGAAGGTTGCGGGTATGCGCTGGTTCGATGCGGTAAATCACGCTATGTCGGTGTGCGCTACGGGCGGTTTCTCGACCAAAAATGCAAGTGTTGGCTTCTACGATAGTCCGCTTATCGAGTGGATATTGATCGTGGTGATGTTTATATCGAGTCTTCACTTTGGTTTGATCTATTCGACCTTTGCACGCAAGGCAAACAATATCTTCCGTTCGGAGGTTGTGCGTGTCTATGTGGCAATTATCGTGGGCGCAGCACTCACAATAGGTGCAAGTCTTAGTTTTTCGGGTACTTACGACAATATATTTACCTCATTGCGTCAGTCTGTATTCCAGGTTGTGTCAATCATAACCACAACCGGATTTGCAACGGCCGATACTAACCTTTGGACCCCGTTCGCCATAGTTATATTGATTATCCTCTCGATTATTTGTGGATGCGCAGGCTCTACTTCGGGAGGTGCAAAGGTGGATCGCGTATTACTTTATGCCAAGGTGTTGAAAGCTCGTTTGCGTGGCCAGCAGCACCCTAACGCCATTATCCGAGTGCGCCTCGACGGTATCTTGCAGGATGATAGACAGGTGAATACCGTAACTCTGTTTTTGACTACATACTTCATACTCATCATTGCCGGAACCCTCACAAGCACCCTATTTGGAATGGACTTGCTCAGCTCGTTCTCCTCTTCGGTGGCGTTTATCGGAAATGTGGGACCGGGCTTTGGTGAGGTCGGCTCGTATGACAACTATGCAGCAATGCCTTCCTTGTTGAAGATTCAAGGTACGATATTGATGCTTATGGGCCGTTTGGAGATATTCGGATTTATTCAGTTCCTATTTATCAGAATGTGGCGATGAGACGATTTTTTGTTGCAATAGTGGCGATTGCAGGCGTTACGGCTGTGCAGGCGCAAAGTATAAAAGATTTGGAGCAGGCAGCCTTCAAGCGCGATTCGGTGGCCGATATCTTGGCGGAGCACCGTGCGAACTACGCAAGGAGTGAGTCCGTGCGTGAGCAGCTTACACCTACGATTCTGTCGTTGGAGAAGGAGATGGTGCGTTTGCAGACTGAATACAACAAATTGTATTCACTCTTTTCGCATAATGAGGCCAAACGCGCAATCGAAGCGTACGAGGCTGCAAAACATCAGGCAAAGGCCGATACTCCGAAGGAGCAGAGTGTTGTTGCCGAGGAGAAGAGCGGATATAAGCCCGATCAGTCGCGTCTAAAGCGTGATTTGGTAATGAATGACTACTTTGCTGAGCGACTCTCGGCTACCGACTACAAGACCTTGTGTGATGCTCAAAAGCGTGAGCAAAAGGTTAAGTCTGCGGTGGAGAGTCAGACTAAACGATATGGCGAACTTCTCGCTTTGCAACGCCAATATATGGAGGCGGCAACGCGCGAGGAGGCCGATAGCCTGGCAAAGCTCTTTGCTGCGAAGATGGCTCAGATTGCTGCCTACGACAGCGAGATAACCTCGATGTGGTCTTCGCTCTACTACAATAAGATGTATGCCTACGACCTTTTGATGGAGCGTAGTGGAAATACCTCGATGCTCGACCTCTCGGCCGAGGGTACGGCGCGCGCCGAGCGCGAAGTGAATGAGAATAGCGACCTCTACCAATCGGATGCTTTGGTCGGTTACTATGCGCGCAAGAAGGTGCTTACCAACTACGAGTTGCAGTTGGCTTCGATGCTATCGCTTACCACCTCGCGTGACTCGTTGAAGGTGGTGGCTGCAGAGCTTAAAAATCGCGATTATCGCCTCTCGAAGCTGTCGTTACAACGCCGTAGTTTTATTGATTATCAGGATATTGAGGTCAAAGTCCCGACAATATACAACTCGAAAAATCCCGTACCTCACACAAAGGTCTACGACTATGGTACGGTCTATCGTATTCGCATAGGTCTGTTCTCGAAGCGACCAAATCTCTCGGCCTTGCGTGGTGTGGTGCCATTATCATACACCGATGCCTACAATAGCGGAATGTACGCCTACTTTGTGGGTGCTTTCCGTACCGAGGAAGAGGCTAAGGAGGGTGTTGCCAAGTTGAAGAGATTGGGCTTCCGTGACCCTATTATTGCGGTGTGGGTTGATGGTGAGTACTACCCTACACTCGAAGATATGCGCCGCTCGCAGAGTCAGTACAATATCGAGATTTCGGGTGTCGCAACCTTGACCGACGATATGAAGGCGAAGATTCTTGCGCACAAGAGTGATTGCACAATTTCGCGTATAGGTACAACATTCGTTGTCGGCACATTCGAGGGTAAATCCCTGGCCGAAGCTGTCACTACCGAGTTGCGCGCTATGAATGGCGAGATTGTGGTTAAGTTGTCAAAAAAACAGTAAAGGATAGGCAAAGATATGCAGTTGCCGCTTAAAAACATAGTTTTCGACCTTGCAGGCGTGGTTGTGGCGCGTAGTCCGCTGCGCTTTCCGGCACATTTGGAGAGATTCTTCTCCTTCGTATTCACAACGCCCGAGGGCGGTGTGCCAAAGTTCTGGGAGGACTACGACAGAGGTGTCCGCTCGGTAGATGAGGTGGCGGAGGCGGTGGCCGAGTATCGCGGTTGCGATATCGAAACTGCAAAGGCCAATATGCTGTTGGCTGTAGAGTACCAGGAGGAGGTTGCTCCTACGGCGGAACTTATCAGGGAGTTGAAGGAGCGAGGATATCGACTTATCGTATTGTCGAATATGTCGCCTGAGTATATCGAGTTCTTGCGAAAGAAACCCGTATATCAGTATTTTGACGAGGAGATAATATCGTGCGAGGTAAAACTCGTAAAGCCCGAGAGGGAGATATACGAATTGCTGTTGTCGCGCTACGGTTTAAACCCTGCCGAGTCTATCTTTATCGATGACCGCAAGGAGAATGTCGATGCCGCAGCGGAGTTGGGAATTCGACCTTTCCACTTCGATAGGAGCAACCCTGAGCAGGCTTGTGCAGATTTAAGACGAGAAATATTGACTGAAAAATAGAACCTAAAAATGAGAAGAATATTCTTTTTTGCCGTATCGGCATTGTTGCCGATTGTGGCTATGGCGCAAAGTAGTCGTACAGAGTTGCGCTTGGCCGAGAATTGGCGATTTTCACTCGAAAACGATGCTATGAAGGCGGCGGGAGAGAAGGTTGCAGCCGAGAACTACGATGATGCATTGTGGGAGGTGGTTACCGTACCTCACGATTGGGCAATAAAGGGCCCTTTCGATGAAACCATCGACAGACAATATAAGTCCGTTATCGAGGATGGCGAGGAGAAGCCGATATGGCGTACAGGTCGTACAGGTGCATTGCCTTTTATCGGTGCAGGTTGGTATCGTACAAAGTTTGTGGTGTCGCCGACTTGTGAGCGCGCAGTTGTCAGCTTTGGCGGAGCAATGGCCTCTCCGGTGGTCTATGTGAATGGTCAGAAGGCGGGCGAGTGGAGACTCGGCTACACACCTTTCAATGTGGATATAACACCATACATATACCGCGATGGTCGCGAGAATACACTCGCTGTACGCACAGAGGTACAACCATTCAGCAGCCGCTGGTATCCCGGTGCAGGACTCTTCCGTCCGGTAATGCTTACAACCACATCGGTAACTTCGTTCGATTGTTGGGGTTTGAATATGACTACACTATCGCTCAGCGATAATGGCGATGTGGCGGCTTCGTTCGAGGCGAAGGTTTCGGGTTATGAGGGCAAACAATTGCTCGTGCAGTGGAGAGTTGCCGATAAGGTATTTGAGCAGAATGTGGATGGCTCGGGTAAGGCCTTTGCAGTTCAGAACCTCTCGAATATTACACCTTGGTCGCCTGAGGAACCTAAGTTGTACGATATGAAGGTCGATCTTATCGCAGTGTTGGCCGATGGCAACCGCCGTGTTGTGGATAGTAAAACTGAGAGAATAGGCTTCCGTACTATCCGTGTTTCGGCCGAGCGAGGCTTCGAGTTGAATGGTAAGAGCCGCAAAATCAAGGGCGTGTGTTTGCATCATGACCTTGGAATGTTGGGCGCAGCCGAGAATAAGGCCGCTTTGCGCCGTCAGCTTGAACTCTTACGCACAATGGGTTGCGATGCTATTCGTACCTCACACAATGCCCCATCGCAGTGGCAGATGGATTTGTGCGATGAGCTCGGTCTTATGGTTATGGCCGAGAGTATTGACGAGTGGAAAGCTCCGAAGGTGCAGAATGGCTATCACCTCATCTTTGATGAGTGGTATGAGCGCGATTTTGCAAACCTTGTGAATGCTCATAAACTTCACCCTTCGATTGTGATGTGGAGCATTGGTAACGAGGTGCGCGACTTGTTATTGAAGCAGCAGGACCCATCTATCGGTGCAAGACTTGCGAGAATGTTGATCAATGTGGTACGCCGCTACGACTCTTCGCGTCCTGTGACTGCAGGCTTGAACAGAGTGCTCTATGCTCTCGAGTTAGGTGCAGCGCAAATGTTGGATATTCCGGGTGTAAACTATTATACCTATTTGTACGACGAGGTGTATAAGAAGTCGGGGCACGGCTTTGTGCTTGGCTCCGAGACATCATCTACAGTATCTTCGCGTGGCGTATATCACTTCCCTGTGGATGCGGGTGTTGTCAATTCTGACGATCCGAGAGTGCGTAAAAAGGCGCGCAAGAGCATCATATACAGCGATACACAGAATTCGAGCTACGACAACGAGTTCGTATCGTGGGGAAACCTTCCCGAGTACGATTGGATTCAGCAAGAGGATAAGCCTTGGGTTATTGGCGAGTTTGTTTGGACGGGCTTCGACTATCTCGGTGAGCCTACTCCTTATAATAGCGTATGGCCTTCGCGAAGCAGCTACTTCGGAATTCTTGATTTGGCGGGTTTGCCAAAGGATCGCTACTATCTCTACCGTTCGCATTGGAACACAAAGCAGCCTACAATACACCTTCTTCCTCATTGGAATTGGGAGGGCCGTGAAGGCGAGGTTACACCTGTGTATTGCTACACTAACTACCCTACAGCCGAACTCTTTGTGAATGGCAAGAGCCAGGGCAAGCGTACGAAGGTTAAGGGTGGTGATCCACTCGACAGATTCCGTTTGCGTTGGAACGATGTTGTATATGAGCCGGGCGAAATAAAGGTCATAGTCTATGATGATATGGGTATAAAGGTTGGCGAGAAGAGTGTTAAGACCGCAGGTAAGCCGCACCATCTCGAGCTTTGTGCCGATCGTGGTACGGGCGAGAAGGCGAGAGGCTATAGCGATATGTTTAACACTTGCAACCCTACACAATTCTCGTGTGGCGGATATTTGAAGGCCGACGGCGAGGATATCTCATTCGTAACGGTGCGTATGGTGGATAAGGATGGTAACTTCTGTGCCACGGCACAGCACCAGATTACGATGAAGGTTACGGGCGAGGGTAAGTTCAAGGGTGTCTGCAATGGTGACGCTACATCGCTCGAGGTGTTTGTAAATCCGCGAATGAAACTATTTAACGGAGAGTTGGTTGTGGGTGTTCAGACATCGAAGACGGCGGGCGATATAACCTTGAAGGTATCGGGTGCCGGCGTAGGCTCGAGTACGATAATTTTGAAATCGAAATAATTGATATATATAGAATGGAAATGAACGAGGTCTTTGAGACAGAGTTATCGCATCCACGCTACGATGTAGTCGTGATTGGTGGCGGTGCGGCAGGATTGATGGCAGCAGGTACGGCTGCTCGCACAGGCAAGAAGGTTCTCTTGCTTGAAAAGATGGAGAAACCTGCGCGTAAGGTGCGTATTACGGGTAAGGGTCGTTGTAACCTTACAAATGCCCGTCCTGCGGAGGAGTTTGCCGAGAATGTACGCACAAATAGCGAGTGGTTGAAGGTGGCTATGTCGGAGTTTACCAATCGCGCTACAATGCGCTTCTTCGAGCGTATGGGCGTAAAACTCGTTACCGAGCGCGGTGAGCGTGTCTTCCCTGCAAGTGGCAAGGCTGCAGATATAGCCAATGCGTTGGAGTTCTACTGCCGTGACTACGAAGTGGATATCCAGTGTAACAGTCGTGTAACCGATATTTTGGTGTCGGAGGGTAAGGTCTATGGCTTGAAGTATATGAATAAGCGCGGCTATCAGCGCAAGATTGAGGTGGAGAATGTGATTATCGCTACGGGCGGAGTATCCTACCCCGGTACAGGCTCTACGGGCGATGGCTATGCCTTTGCTGATCGCACGGGTCATAAAATCGAGGATGTGCGACCTTCGCTCACACCATTGAGGTCGAACCACCCGCAGATAGAGTACATAAAGGATGTATGGCTCAAGAATATCAACGCCCGATTGTTTATTGCGGGCGAGATGGTACGCGAGGAGTTTGGCGAGATGTCCTTCTCGGATCGTGGCTTGGAGGGTGCTGTAATTCTCCGCTTGAGCCGTGATGCTGTAGATGCACTGCTCGAGGAGAAGAGCGTCAAAATTGAGCTTGACTTGAAGCCGGCCTTGACCGAGGAGATTCTCCGCGAGCGCATCAAGCGCGAGGTTGCCGAGATGCAACCCGAGGATTTCTTTGCCGAGTTGGTGCGTCGCTTGGTACCAAAGCCGCTTGTGGTGCCTATCTGTAAGGAGTTGGATGTTCATTCGCGCCTCTATATCTCGAAGGTGTCGGATAAGGAGTTCGAGCGACTTATCAAGGTGTTGAAGGGTTGGTCGTTCCCTATTTCGGACTATGCGCCATTCGAGTATGCCGTCGTAACCGCAGGTGGTGTTAGCTGCTCGGAGGTGAACGAATATACGATGGAGTCGTTGAAAATCAAGGGTATGTATTTTGCCGGCGAGGTGCTCGATGTTGATGCAAATACAGGAGGTTATAACCTTCAAATTGCATTCTCGACAGGTCACTTGGCAGGATTGCTCAAAAAATAGAAGATAAGAACATGAAAATTAGCGGTCGTAGTCTGCGACAGCGACTACAACTATTGGGTGACGAACTATCGCGTGCAAAGCACTATCGTGGCTATGGCGTGCACTCTCCGTTTGTCTATGGCCTGGTGCGTAAAGCCTTTATGTGCAAAGGCCTTATCGAGGGTACGGGCTCGGCTTTGTATGACGAGCTGAGGGCAAATGGTATGGCCGAGAAGCGCGCGCGACAACTGCACAATGTGTTGCAATATATCGAGGGCGGCAGCTACTCGATAAATAGCGTTGAGGGCGATTTATCCATTCTTCTGGCCGACTTTCCTACCGAGCAGTTGCGCGAGGCCTACGAGAGGGCAAAGAGAGAGAAGGTTACGCTTGTTATCAGTCAGCCATACCTCAATCGTGATCGACAGAACGAGGTGCGTGCATTGATGGAGTGTCACGGTTCGACAACGGTGGATAACCATGCCTATATACTCTTTTTTAATAATAGATTACCGAAACAACATTATCGCTTATGAAACTATATACCAAAGGTGGAGATAAAGGGCGTACATCGCTTATAGGCGGCGAGCGCGTCAGCAAGACTGATGTGCGTGTCGAGGCGTATGGTACTGCCGATGAGCTGCAGGCAAATATTGCCTACTTGGCTGATAGGATGATGCACGAAGAGGTGTTACTACCCTATGTTGATGATTGTCGCCGAATCTGTTCGTTGCTGATGACCGCTTGCTCGTTGTTGGCAATGGGTAGCAAATGCGACTATAAGATGCCGCAAATTACTGAGGAGGATATCACCTGGTTGGAGGGTAGAATCGATGCCTTGCAGGAGGCGTTGAAGCCTGTGGAGTATTTTACCATTCCGGGTGGTTGCGAACTCTCTTCGCTTTGTCATATCTGCCGTACGGTGTGCCGTAGAACCGAGCGTAGGGCTATCGAGGCATCGGAATACTATGAGGTAAATGCCGATATGCTGATACTTATAAATCGCCTTTCGGACTATCTCTACGCACTTTGTCGTACAATTACCGAACGTCTCGATGCCGAAGAGGTGTTGTGGAAACCATAGGAAGATTATTTTCAAAAACATATTTTTTTTAACAACCTTTTAATACACTTTAATTTATGAAACGATCTTTATTTTATTTGATCTGTTGCCTGTTTATGTTATCAATAGGCAATGTGGCTTCTGCTCAAAACGATGCGAAGTCGGCTATGGATGTTATTTCGAGAACACTCGGTTATACACCGAAGAATGTGTCGATTCAGCTCGTTAAGTCGGAGACTGAGCTCGATTACTTCACTACAGAGGTAAGCGGTGGTGTTTTGAAGATTACTGCAACATCTCCTACTGCTGCGTGTCGTGCATTCTACGACTATGTTACAGAGAATCACTATGGTATCAGCACTTGGTCGATTAACAACATCAAGTTGCCACGCCAGCTCAAGGATTCTCCTATGAAGCGTGTGGATTGTAATGTTAAGTATCGTTACTTCATCAATCCTTGTACTTTCTGTTATACAACACCTTTCTGGACTTGGAAGGAGTGGGAGCAGGAGCTCGATAGAATGGCTCTCCACGGAGTGAACTTGGCACTCTCTTACACCGGATTTGAGGCTATCTTCTACCGAGTATGGAAGAAGTTGGGACTCACCGACGAGGAGATTAACGATTTTGTTACCGGTCCGTCTCACCTTACTTGGGTAAGAATCGGAAATATGAGTAAGCTCGATGGTGGCCTCTCACAGGAGTATTATAAGTTTACTATCGATTTGCAGCACAAGATTCTCGATCGAATGAACGAGTTGAGCATGACTCCTATATTTGTAGGTTTTGCAGGCTTTGTGCCTGATGGTATTAAGCGTCTTTACCCTGATGTTCAGTTGCAGACTGCTGGTTGGACCGGCAATTTGCCTTTTGCGACAAACTATCTCCCTGCAAATACTGAGCTCTTCAAGAAGATTGCCGGAATGTATTACAAGGAGCGTGAGGCTGAGTTTGGTAAGGGCTACCTCTTCCAGGCAAACAGCTTTAATGAGATGAAGGTGCCATTTGCACCAAAGGGTACACAAGAGCGATTTGACCAGATCTCATCTTATGGTAAGGCTATGTATGAGTCTATCGCTGAGTTCGTTCCAAATGGTATATGGGTATTGGGCGGCTGGATGTTCGGCTACTCGAGAAAAATATGGGATTCGGAGAGTATGCGTGCAATGTTCGCAAAGGTACCGAATGACGGATTTATGCTTTTGGATCTTGCTACCGACTACAATCACGATGTTTGGGAGAATATTCCAACTTGGGACCACGCACCGGCTCTCTATGGTAAGTCTTGGGTATATAGCACAGTGCCTAACTTCGGAGGTCGTACATCTCCTGTTGGAAACTTGGATTTCTATCTCAATGGTCATGTCAATGCATTAGAGTCTCATAACAGAGGAAATTTGGTCGGTATCGGATCGGCTCCTGAGGGTATCGAGAACAATGATGTGGTATATGAGATAATCTTTGATGCTCCTTGGACATCTAAGCGACGCGATGTAATCGAGCGTCTTCGCGAATACTCATTGAACCGTTACGGTGCTTGTCCACCTGAGATGGAGGAGTTCTGGAAGGGCATGGTTAAGTCGGCGCACCGCTTCTCTTCGAGCCAGAATATCTACCGTTTGCAGAGACGCCCATTCTCTACACGAGGTGGTCGCTATGAGCTTACTCCTGAGTATTTCAAGGCTATAGAGTCGTTTGTGAAGGCATCGTCTAAACTCGGCAAGAACGAGAACTATAAGTTGGATCTTGCTAAGTGGGCAGGATTCTATGCCTACGGAAAGGCAGAGCTTATCGCTAACGAGATTGAGCGTTGCTACAAGCTTGGTGATAAGGCTAAGGCAGCCGCTTTGCGTGAGCAGTTCCGTGATGCTATGCTTACAGCCGACAACTTCCTCGATTCGTACCCTACTTTGCGTTTGCAGAGATGGATTGATTTCGCCCGTAACTTGGGCACTACACCTGAGGAGAAGGATAAGTTTGAAATCAATGCTCGCCGAGTTATTACAACCTGGGGACCTGGTCGAAACAGTGTATATTTGAATGACTACGCTGCAAAGATATGGTCGGGATTGATTCGCAACTACTATCTTCCTCGTATGGAGAACTACTTCGATGGTCGCGATAAGGGCGTTAAGTTCGACTTCAATGCGTGGGAACACACATTTGCTGACAATCTTCCTGCATTAGAGCCTTCTAATCCATATAAGAATGTTATTAAGGAGGCTCATAAGATGGTAGCTAAGTATTCGAGCGTATCAAACCGCGATGACGAAATTGTGGGTTGGAATACTTTCGATATCAATAAGGGAGAGAACAAGTTCGATTATATGATTAATCCTTGGGATTATAGCGCTCTTAAGGGCTTGCGTTTCAGCCATGTAAGAGGTAATGGAAATGTTAAGATTACAAAGATTAACATTCGTGGTCAGCGAGATTCTCGATTCCTTTTGACGGATATCAACAAGGTTGTAGGAAAGGATAATAAGGAGTTGATTATCGATTTGGATATCAACGACCCTATCTATAGAAAGTATACTTACCTTGAGATTTTTGTTGAGGGAGAGAAAGATCAGGTAGAATCGGAGGTGATAGTCCAGATGTTGAAAAAATAGTCGAAACGGCAATCTCGAAAGAGATTGCCAATCGAATATTTATCAAATATGCAAAAAATATTATTGAATATGTGATATGTAATCAATTTTTTATATTTTTGCACTCGCTTTGATACGAAATTACTAATTATTAATAAAGTATATAACTATGTATTGGACACTTGAACTTGCATCGAAATTGGAGGATGCACCATGGCCAGCAACCAAGGAGGAGCTTATTGACTATGCTACTCGTTCGGGCGCACCACTCGAAGTAATTGAGAATCTTCAAGAGATTGAGGATGATGGCGAAGCATACGAGAGTATCGAGGAGATTTGGCCTGACTATCCATCGAAGGAGGACTTCTTCTTTAACGAGGAGGAGTATTAATACGCCTTAACAGCAACGATTGCGTTGCGGAATTAAAGCCGAGATGTTCATGTACGCTTAGTGTGCGATGCTCTCGGCTTTTCTATTCACATGAACTTTTAATCTCTCTTTTATGTCTTACACACCCTCTCTTAAACAAAATACACGAATTGAGGTTGCCGATATCTTGCGAGGTATTGCCATTGGCGGTATCGTGCTGATTCACTTTGTTGAGCAACTCAACTTTTACAAATTCCCGGATGCTTCGTGCGCGTTTATGGCGTCGCTCAATAAGACTATTTGGGATACGCTCTTCTTTGTGCTTGCGAGCAAGATGTACGCCATCTTCTCAATGCTCTTTGGTTTGAGCTTCTTTATCCAGCACGACAATCAGGCGCAAATGGGCAAGGACTTCCGACTTCGCTTCTTGTGGCGTATGGTCCTATTGTTCTGCTTCGGTCTTTTCGACCTTCTGTTCTATAATGGTGATATTCTGGTCGTATATGCTGTGTGCGGAGTGTTTGTGATGCCTTTTATTCGCGCTAATAATAAGGTGATTATTGCTGCGGCCATATTCTTTGCATTGCAGCCAATCGAGCTATTCTATGTCGTAAAGGGACTTATCGACCCTACGACACAGTCGTTAAACCTCGGCTCAAGCGCCCTCTTCGAGTCGATTATTCCGGCACAGTCAGAGGGTTCGATTGTGGATGTTGCTATTGCAGGCATTCGTTACGGCTTGCCGGTGAACTTCACTTGGGCTATCGAGCACGGTCGTATGACGCAGACAATCTTCCTCTTCTTGCTCGGTATATACCTCGGTCGCAAGCGTCTGTTCTACGATGAGGGCAATAATATCGAGACCTGGAAGAAGATTCTTATCATCTCGTTGTGCGCATTCGTTGTACTCTATCCGCTCCACGATGCTGTAAAAGATGTGATTGCCAATACCCCGAAGGCAGATAGAACTTGTGTCCAGAAGAGCTTGAAGGTTATGCTTAATATGTGGAGAAATATCTCGATGATGTTCGTCTATGTTTCGGGCGTGGTACTACTCTACTATCGCACCTCGGCGCGCAACTTCTTGTCGAAGATTGCTCCTTATGGAAAGATGAGCCTTACAAACTACTTGACGCAGTCGATTATCGGAGGCTTTGTCTTCTATAATTGGGGGCTCGGAATGTTCCGCTACTCGGGCCACACATCGAGCCTTCTCTTAGGTGTGCTCTGCATAGCACTGCAGTATATGTTCTGTCGCTGGTGGTTGAAGAGTCATTCGCACGGACCATTCGAAGCTGTATGGCGAAAGCTGACCTGGTTCGGTAAGAAATAAACAAAATCCCTGAGCAATCGCTCAGGGATTTTGTTTTGAGGTTATACTCTTATCGATTATTCCCACTCGATAGTTGCGTTTGGTTTTGGTGAGAGGTCGTAGCATACGCGGTTTACATTCTTAACCTCCTTCAAGATGCGGTCGGTAATCTTACCGAGGATTGCCCAATCGATGTGCTCAATGGTTGCAGTCATCGCATCTACGGTATTTACAGCGCGGAGGATTACAGGCCAATCGTACGAACGAGCATTGTCACGCACACCTACCGACTTGAAGTCAGGCACAACGGTGAAATACTGCCATACGGTCTTGTCCAAGCCTGCCTTTGCGAACTCCTCACGGAGGATAGCGTCCGACTCACGAACAGCCTCCAAGCGGTCACGAGTGGTTGCGCCAAGGCAACGAACACCCAAGCCTGGGCCTGGGAATGGCTGAAGATATACCATATAGTGTGGCAAGCCCAACTCAACACCGCAAGCACGAACCTCGTCCTTGAAGAGCTGCTTCAATGGCTCAACCAACTCGAACTGCAAGTCCTCAGGAAGACCGCCCACATTGTGGTGTGACTTAACCATCTTTGCAGTCTTGGTACCGCTCTCGACAATATCAGGGTAGATTGTACCCTGACCGAGGAAATCGATACCCTCCAACTTGCGTGCCTCCTCCTCGAATACGCGGATGAACTCGCCACCGATGATCTTACGCTTCTGCTCAGGATCCTCTACATTCTCCAACTTGGTCAAGAAACGCTCTGTAGCGTCAACATATACGAGGTTTGCGCACAACTGCTCACCGAAGATCTTAACTACATCCTCAGACTCGCCCTTACGCATCAAACCGTGATTAACATGCACGCAAACGAGGTTGTTGCCGATAGCTTTCAAAAGCAATGCTGCTACTACCGAGCTATCTACTCCGCCCGAGAGAGCGAGCAACACCTTCTTGTCGCCTACCTGCTGGCGGATAAGTTCCACCTGGTCAGCTACGAAGTTTGTCATATTCCAGTTAGCCTCAGCCTTACAAGTGTCGAATACAAAGCCCTTTACCGCCTCCTTGATGGCCTCCAAGTCGTCGGTGAACTGCGCCAACTTAACATCGCACTTTGCGTTGTCCCAACCTGCAGCCATTACAGGGAAACCTGCCTCGTAAATCTCTGGCAATACATCGATTGCTACGCCGTCGATGATGTGGTTAGGGCCACCGTTGATGATGATACCCTTAACATTTGGCAATGCCTGCAACTCCTTTGCAGTGATGTCGTGCGGATAGATCTCGCTATATACGCCGAGCGCACGGATTGCTCGAGCAACCACTGTGTTCTCGTGGCTACCCAAGTCCAAGATAACAATCATATCCTGTTTCATAACTCTAATCTCTTTGTGTTAGAAAATCGTTCTGATTGCCTCTTTTTGCACCTTGCTTGCGTCGTAAATGCTCACATAGGTCTACTATGCTGTGCTTTCCGCCACTGCGCAACGCGCAAAAATAGGCTAATCACCTCCGATTTTGAATGAATGGAAAAATAACTCTATTTTTAATTCTGCATTCTGCTTTACTCGCCACGCGAATAGTTTGGTGTCTCGCGGGTAATGGTAATGTCGTGTGGGTGGTTCTCCACTACGGCTGCCGAGGTGATGCGCACGAAGCGTGCCTTCTGCAACTCTTCAATTGAGCGTGCGCCACAGTAGCCCATACCTGCACGGATACCGCCAACCAACTGATATACAGTCTCTGCCAATGAGCCCTTGAATGGTACGAGACCTACGATACCCTCCGGAACGAGCTTCATTGCGTTAGCCTCGCCATCCTGGAAATAGCGGTCCTTCGAGCCAGCCTTCATTGCGTCGATAGAGC
>JAFZEY010000037.1 GCA_017560455.1 Alistipes sp.
ATGGTCAATTTGTGAATGTAATACATTGACAAATATAATATTACCTAGTAGTATAAAGTCAATAGAAAATAACGCCATTGCATATTGTTCTCAATTGAGGAGTCTTACAATTCCTTATAGTGTAGTTCATATAGGAGATGGTGCAATTATGGGGTGCTGTAATTTATCTTCATTCTCAGGGAAATACTCTTCTGTTGATAAAAAATGTCTAATATTCAATGGCAAGATAGTTGCATTTGCACCATCAGGAATAACCTCATACACCGTGCCTGACAATGTGGCAGAAATTGGAGAATGGACATTTGCTTATTGTGAGAACATTAGAGAGATTGTTATGGGAGATGGTGTGCATACTATCGGCAGGTACGCTTTTCGCAATTGTAGCGCTCTATCAAAAATAATCATGTCTAAATTACTAACCTCTATCGAAGAATATGCATTCTACTCATGTCCCAAACTATGCGAAATGAAAATTCCGAGCAATGTAGTTTTGATAGGTCGTTATGCTTTTGCCTATTGTTACAGTTTAGTAAAAATTGTTATACCTAATAATGTTACGCATATAGAAGAATCTGCTTTTCGTGATTGTAGTTCTCTGAATGTGGTAACAATCGGTAGCTCTGTTTTTTCTATTGGCAAAAATGCTTTTCTTGGGTGTACTAATCTTACAACAATATACTGTATGGCATCAACTCCTCCTGCCATATGTGATTTGTATCAGGATTGGGATACTTCACCTCGCCACATCACATCCTCATTCCCTGAAGAATATGAAAATATCAGATTCTATGTGCCTAGAAACTCTTATGGGGAATATACTAATATAACCATATCGATGTATGTAGATACAAAAAAGAAGAATACTGACTATTTGAATTGGTATATATACAAGGAGTTTATATATGCTTATGATTTTGAATACTAAAGAGATGGATATCAAGAGTGTATCCAACAAGCTTTTTTAAGCCTCTGAGAATTGCATATTTGAAAAATTCTCAGATAACCCCCGAATAAAAAGAGCCTATCTACGACTTTGTTATACAGGTTCTTTTTCTTGTCTTTCTGATGTTGGGATTAAAAAGTAACCACTATTTGCAGTTGCTAATCAGTATTTGTAGCCGGAGACGCTAATTTGAATTTATGTTCTCGAAGGGAGCGACATTTCTGCCTCCTCATACGCCTTCTCAACTTCGGTGACAAGGCGGTAAATGTCTTCCAAACTATCAATATATAATATCTTTCCCTTCAACTCTACCATACCACGCACAATGGGCACAGACACTTCCTCCTCTCTGAACAAATCTCGGATATGAACCCCCAAAGCGTTGGCAATTGCCTTCAATGTGCTATATTGTGGATTGCGCTGTAATGCACGAGTTAGACTTTCAGGAGCAACACCAATCTTCTCAGCCAGCTCATACATCCTCATTCCCTTCTCACGAAGAATATCCTTCACTCTCAACTCTCCTTCGATAACACTCTTCTCTGCCATATATTTTTGATTTTTGTAGTCAATTATTTTGCAAAGTAAGAGAAAAATCTCCAAAAAGTCAAGAAAATCTATTAAAAATCATTGAAAAATAACTTTTGTTGTCAATTTAATCCATTAAAATTTGTTTTATATTGATTTTAGTTGTATATTTGCAGTGGGAATAAATAACATATATATCAATTATGAATACAGCAGTAGTATTAAACAACAAAGATTTGTACAGAGCAATGGTAATTAGCCAGCGAGTAGAGAATGATTTTGTAACAGGTTTACAGGTGGCAAAAATCAATGAGTTGAAGAGTCGTATGTGCCGAGAGGTAGTCAAATTTGCGTACCTTAAAAAAGACCAGAGCGTGAGGGTTGCTTATGGAACTATGTTGCCAGCTTTGATTAGCAATCACATCAACGGCAGAGGTAGTTGTGGTGACTCACGCAAGGTTTGTACTTATTTCGATGTTGAGGTTGGACAGTTTAGATGCTTCCAGCTTCAGTCTTTAATTAAAATTTGGTAGTGGTATGAAGGTGGTGATTTATGCTCGTGTTTCAACCAAGACACAAGAGTTTGATAGACAAGTGGCAGAACTCCGAGAGTATGCACAAAAGATGGAGTATGAGGTAGTGGCAGAGTTTACCGAAAAGATAAGCGGAGCAAAAAAGGTGGAGGAGCGTGAGGCGCTCTCAGAGTTACTTGCCTACACCGAAACTAACACGGTGCATAAGGTTTTAATTTATGAGTGTTCTCGCCTTTCAAGAAGGGCGGTGGACTTCCTTACTGTAATAGAAAATCTTACACTCCGTAAAATTTCAGTCTATATCCACCAGAACGGATTGGAGACTTTGCTTCCAAATGGACAACCCAATCCAATTGCACAGTTGGTAATGGGTATTTTGGCACAGTTTAATTCAATGGAGAGAAGTCTTATCCGCTCACGAATGGAGAGTGGATATAACCACTACCGAGTAAATGGTGGTAAGGTTGGCAGAAAGGAGGGTTTTAGGAAAACTGATGAACAAATGAAAGCAGACTATCCGAAAGAAATTCAGTTGCTTAAAAAGGGGTTATCATTAAGAAATATCCGAGCAATAACCAATACCAGCGTAAATACTTTGAGAAAGTTGCAAAAAATTTTATCTCTCTAATAGCCAGAAACTTATTAATTACAAAAATTGTTTGTATATTTGCACAGCAAGAGAGATGTAATGCTCTTGTTAGACGATTCTGTCGCCTATCTCAATTAAAATTTAAGAACAATATGAGTCCATAGATAAGGATTATTGTGCCTATATGGTACAGGGGTTTTACGCTTATCCCCGCCGAGCAGAAGTCTCCCAGTTGCACACAGATGCAGGAGAGGTAAAAAACAAATAATCCCAACGCCCATCAAAAAAACAACAAGGGTTGCGGGAGTGCGAGAGCACGATATACAATTTAGTATAATGTTTCTAATTAACGATTTAGATGAAACTTATATCACAAAATTCAATCAGTTGGGCATTACCAACAAAGAAGACATAATTACCATACTTAATGGATTAGATGAAATAGCGGAAATCGGATATGTATGGTACAGAAATAATAAAGTAAAAAACGAAGATATATATGATTAAGAAGCAGAAGAAAACTCGTATAGAGAAGATTGTAGAGAAGAGACTCGCTATTTCAAAGAGTGGTAAAGGCAAGGCGGTAATTTGGACACGAGTGTCATCAGAAGAACAATTCAAAACAAACCACTCCATTCAAACACAGATGGACGCTTGTAATGGTTACTGCGAAGCAATAGACAAAGAGGTGAAGCACTGCTTTGGTGGCACATTTGAATCAGCAAAGGTTGCAGGAGAGCGTTTCCTTGAAATGATAGGTGCGGTGCTAAACGATCCGGAGGTGGATACCATTGTTGTCTTTGATTATGATAGATTCAGTCGAAATATGTATGAGGGACTGACATATAAGGGACAACTAAAACGCAATGGTGTTATCATCAAATCAGTGAACCAACCTATTGATGATGGCAATGTGCTATCGGAGCAAATATCTGCTATTCTACTTATCATTGCGGATATTGATAATGCTATGCGTAGAAGCAAGTGCTATAATGGTATGGTATCTTGTCTAAAACGAGGAGAGTGGTACAGCAAACCACCTCTTGGTTATGATTCAAAGAAGGTTAATAAGGAGCACCAGCTAACCATAAACGCCAAAGGCAATATATTAAGAAATGCTTGGGTATGGATTGCAAATGAGCCAGACCTATCCCAAGCAAAAGTAGTAGAGAGATTAAAATCAAGAGGACTTGACATTAGCAAACAGAGACTTTCCAACTGCTTACAGAATCAGTTCTATTGTGGCAGAATTGAACATAGTCTATTGAAAGGAGAGGTTGTCAAGGGCAAGCAAGAACCTCTTATCTCCGAAGCACTATTTGACAAGGTACAGAGCATTCTTCTTGGCAATCACAAAGGTTATGAGCAAGCGGCCGAGACACCCCGTTTCCCTCTCAAAAACCACATACACGCTTTGGGACACACTTTGTCAGGATATACTGTCAAAAAGAAGAATTTGGACTATTACAAGTATAGTGGCAAAGAAGGTAGTGTTAATGTTTCGGCAAAGGAGGCGCACTCTAAATATGTTGAGTTGCTTAATGAGTTTACAGTCCCCGAGGAACTATTCCCAATACTCGTTGAGGTGCTTAAAAAGAAGTTTGAGGAAAAGAGTCATACTCAAATTAAAGACATAGACAATATAAAGAAGAACATTGCCACTATTACCACCCAAATCAAGACGGTAAAAAAGAACCACGCAATTGGCAATGTTGAGAGAGATATTTATTTGGAAGTAATTAAGGATTTAGAGGTAAATAAGCATAAAGCAGAGGTTGAGTTGGAGAAAGTATCTGCAAACCTATCTAACCTTTCGGAGTACATAGATGATTCTATTGCAATTGCTTGTAATTTAGGTAGTTATTGGAAGAAGCAGGAGTTTGAAATGTGCCAAAAAATACAGAAATTAGTCTTTCCGCAGGGTGTTGAATGGGATAAAGAAAAGAGAAGTTTTCTAACCAATAACACAAATTTGTTCTTTGACATAACACGCTATATATCAGCGAATTATAAAAATGAAATGAATAAAAAAAGAGACAAATCTTTCGACTTGTCTCGTTTAGTTGCGGGAGGAGGACTCGAACCTCCGACCTCCGGGTTATGAGCCCGGCAAGCTAACCAACTGCTCCACCCCGCGATGTATCTTTACTTTTTGTGAAGTTTCTCGCGTTTTGCTGGCGCAAAGGTACGGCAAAAAAACGACACTTCCAAATTTATGCAGAAAATATTTCAATTTTCGTGCCAACGGCCAATGTCAAGGGGTAGCACCACTACCCTACATCGCGTCGTATATGAGATACCACGCAACGAAGCGACCGAACTTTCCTATCAGCATAAAGATGGCTGACGGAACAAACTTTACACGGAAGAAACCGAGCGACACCGCGAAGATATCGCCAACAAAAGGCACCCACGACAAGAGAGCCAACCAGGCACCATATCTATCGATTTTAGCCTTATGGCGTTCTATCTTCTCAGGAGTAGCGCCAAAGCGTTCCAGCCACTCGACCTTACCCATTCGGCCCACACCGTAGGAGGTTAGTCCGCCAAGGAAGTTTCCGATGGTGGCCACGCCAATAACAACCCACGGAGAACCGCCACCAACCAACATACCGATAAGTAGCACATCGGCACTAAACGGCAATACAGTAGAGGCAAGAAACGAACCTATAAAGAGTCCTACATATCCGAGGTCGAGCAGCCAATCCATAGAAGACTATTGCTGTGGCTGCGCACGGAATACAGCGATGATGGTGCCATTCTGCATCAACATCAGCATATCGTAGTCGAGGTCGTAGTGTGTGGTCTTCGATAACACCTGAAGAAGCTTCATCTCCAAAGCCTCGTTCTCGTGGCAAAGCATCTTTGTTGAGCCGAGATGCGAGAAACGCAACTCCATCTTCTCGCCTACGGCATACTGTCCGAGCAGACTATTACAAGCTCCTCGACCACCCAAGCCGTTCTCCTTCAAAATGATGTTGAATGAGTCATTCGGGAGAGTCACACTCTCGCCGCCCATCTTAACAAGGTGCCACATGGTACCCTCCAATGGTTTTGTATTCTTGGCACGCATACGACAAATCGAGCAACAGCTCACAGCCACAAGGGCAATAACCAATACTGCAAATAATCTCTTCATATCCTCAACATTTAATTGCAACGCTTAAACGCTATTTTTTTGTCTGCGGGCCAAAGATATAACCCCAAGGAGCAAGGGTGTACTTTGTGCCGTTGGCAAGTTTCACCTTCACCTGCTTATCCGAGAAGTTACCAACAAACAAAACATCATCGCTACCCTCATAGGTGCGCTTAAATGACAATACATCGGCCGGCATATCGTTGTCGATCCACTCGGTAGCGCCATAGCAAAGAGCCTTCT
Organism: Alistipes sp.; assembly: GCA_017560455.1. Taxonomy (GTDB): domain Bacteria; phylum Bacteroidota; class Bacteroidia; order Bacteroidales; family Rikenellaceae; genus Alistipes. The sequence continues at coordinate 5,973 of JAFZEY010000037.1, forward strand.
GCTCCTTACGCATCTTCACCCAAGCCTTAATCTTCTCTGTTCTATCTTTTGCCACCTCGGTAGCGCCATCCGTTTTCCAATCGATCCAACAATCCTTATGACCAAACAACGAAACACGCTTCGCGTGAGCAATCTCCTGACCATTGAAGAGGAATGGAACACCATCAATAGCGAACATAAAGGCCAACTGCACCTCACAGCAAGCATTTCCGAGTCGCTTCTCCAATCTGTTATGATGAGCATCGGTCGAGAGGTCGTGATTGTCGGACATATTCCAATGCAATGCACCCTTAGGACGCACAGCTGCATTCTTTTCGTGGCGAGCGCGAACAAACGCTATTCCACCATTAGCGGCAGCCTCTGCTCTATTGTCAAGAACATAGCGCATACCTCTCTTACCGATAACCCAATTGTACTGGGCATCGAATGCATAGCGCATATCGTAAGGTTTGGTAGACTCGGCAACCATCACCAAATCCGGCTTGAGTGCCTCCAACTCGGCACGAGCCTCCTCCCAGAAGGAGATAGGAGTATGGTATGACACATCGCAACGGAAACCATCCACATTGAAATGTGCCAAGTAGTAGCCCATAATGCTCTTGAAGTATCTGCGAGTACCGATATACTCAGGATCGAACTTAGGGAACTTCCAACGAGTAAGTACCATCTCGCCCTTCTCGTCATAGAGGAAGTACTCAGGGTGCTTCTTCACAACATCTGCACCCGGGCCACAGTGCGCAAAGACGATATCAAGGAAGACCTTCATCCCGAGAGAGTGCGCCTTCTCGACAAAATCCACCAAATCCTGGTCTGTACCATACTCGGGATCTATCTGGAAATAGTCACCGGCACGATAAGGGTTTCGAGGATCGTTAAATCCCGACTTATGCTGACGAGGACTCCACTTGGTCTGGTCCATATCGGTATCAGCCACATACAAAGGGGTAAAGTAGATAACTCCGACACCCAGATCCTTGAGTCTTTCGAGGTGCTTCTCGGCTGCCTTAATGGTACCCTCCTCGGTGAAGCAACGAGGCAAAATTTGATAAGAGATGCTCTCACGGAACCAAGCAGGGGTCTGACGAGCATTAAAATGGCTACAATTATCTTGTGCCATAACAGATGTACCCAACATCAAAAGCAAAACTGCC
>JAFZEY010000038.1 GCA_017560455.1 Alistipes sp.
CAAGCAGGGCAAAGGCTCTGAACATAGAACCATACAGCAACTACTGCGAAACCTGCGAAGATGAGAGTTGCAACGATACCAGAAAGGCACTTCAAGCGTGGGTACCACTTGTCGTTAGCCCAACCTACAGTCTGCAACATAGACCATACGCCGTGAGTGAGGTGGAACCACAAAGCAGCGAACCATACAAGGTAGAGAACTACATTGTACCACTGCGAGAAGACATGCTGGATAAGAGCAGCACCATCGGTTGGAGCAAGTCCGAGCGAGTTCTCGTGGTGACCCAACAACTCAACCAACTGCATCTTCGACCAGAAGTGAGTGAGGTGGAGCAACAAACCGAGAATAACGATGATACCGAGCACGAGCATATTCTTCGATGCCCAGCTAACACCCTTCTCCTTAACGGTCATAGCGTAGCGTACATTACCACGAGCCTTGCGATTTTGCCAAGTGAGCAAGAACGCATAAGCGAAGTGCACGAATACACCACCAGCCAAAACTACGGTTGCAACGAGAGCGTACCAGTTTGCGCCCAAGAAACCGCAAATTGCATTGTAAGCATCAGCCGAAAAGATTGCGGCGATGTTCATTGACATGTGGAAGAGAATGAAAAGCACGAGGAAACATCCCGAGATGCTCATCACCAATTTTCTTCCGAGAGATGAATTAGTTAAAAAACAGCCCATAATTTTAATTTAAATTTAAGAAATGTGTATTTTTGTAAAAAATTTGTGTTTTCGAACTTTCGCTTGCACTATTTTTCTGTATGATTAGCGTCGATATACGCTCACATACAACTACAAAGATACAAATTGTTTGCGAAATAACAATACTTTTCACCGTTTTTTTAACGAGCAAAAAGAGTATTTATGGGACTATTCGATAAAAAGGCTGTAAGACAAGAGATTAGAGCCAAGATTGCAAAGCTTTCAGAAGAGGAGAAACGAGAGATTTCCGAGCGTTTGTGCCGTCATATTGCCGAAATGGAGGCGATAGAGAGCAGTCGTACGGTGGCGTTATTCATCTCGCTGCACGATGAGCCACGAACAACCGTGCTCCTCGAGAAGTTGCACGACAAACAAGTGGTTGTACCTCGCATTGAGGGCGACGAAATGGAGTTTTACGACATCTCCGAAGGGTTGGAGAAGGGCGCATTCGGCATTATGGAGCCTACTGCCACAACGCCGATTAAGCCGAGTAAAATCGATGTTATGATTGTCCCCGGCGTAGTCTTCACGCGCGAAGGCGCACGGTGTGGCCGAGGCAAAGGTTTCTACGACAAGTATCTCTCGCGCAATGGTTTTCGCGCTCACACGATAGGCATCTGCTACCCATGTCAGATTGTCGAAAATCTTCCGACCGAACCTCACGACAAGATACTCGACGAGGTGGTCTGCGAATAGAAAATAGGGTTGTCCGATTTTACTCGAACAACCCTATATTTTTGCGTCATTGCCTTATTTAGCAATACCCTCCGGCAACTCCGCACGCACATACACCTGTACGATACTCTCGTCATCGGTAGCAACCCACTGCATACTATCAGTCGTCAAGTTACGCACATAGTAGCGATGCTCCCAATCGTTAGGACCAAGACCATAGTCGTAGTCGCCAAAGATAATGGCTGCGCCATCGGTATAGATGTCGTAGCGACCCGTTCTCTTGCACACCTCCATACTCTCGGTGTTGTCATAGCTTACGAATGTACGCTCGGCGCGATCGAAAACGATATAGTAGTAACTACCCTGGGCGAGCTGTACTCCATTGTCGTAGCTCTCCAAACGCCACACTCCCTTGATATTGTTATGCGTAACATCGAGGAAAATTGTTCCATTGTTGTCCGGCTCAGAGCAACCAAAAGCCGCTACAGCAGCAACTACAACCATCAAAAATTTCACTACTCTCTTCATAGTTTTATCTCTTTTTTTTCTAATCTTTAACAATCACACTTATTGTGCTCTGTCGCGGTGGCAAATTCAGGCCTTGGATGTATATCTTACCACCCTTTGTGCCCGACACCTCATCCATCGGGATATACTCTACGACCATATCGCCCTCGCCCTTTGGTGCAATCACCGCAGGCTCGAAACGAATGCTCACACCCTTTGGTAAGAGATTAGCATCGGCTGCGAGTTTCAACACCGTAGAGCCACCATTCATAATGGCGATGCGCTGCACCTCCTTCGCGCCCGAAAGACGAACGATATCTTGTCGCAAGCGCAACACTCCACGAGTGTAGGGGTAATCATCGCTTCTATCCTCCGATGCCGTAACAACACCCGTAAGGCTCAGCACTGCCGAAGGCTTTTCGTTCGAGAGGTTTGTATAGAGCAACACTCTCTGCTTTACCTTTCCTGCGTGACCGCGAGGATAGTATTTCAACGCCACTGCGACCGTCTCTTTGGGTGCAACGACGCGTTTTGCAACCTCAGCCCTCAAGCAGCCGCAAGTCGTCTTAATCTGCGTTATAGCAAGCGTATCAGCCCCCTCGTTTCGAAGTTCGACTCTACCCTGCCACACGCCCGACATCTCCTCTATTGTGCCGAAATCGACGCTATTTGGGCGGAATTGCAGTGCGTCACTCACCACCTCCGACTCGGCGGCCTTACGCACCACCTCCTGCGGAATGATTCGTATCTGAGCACTCAACAGCTGCACAGCACAAAGCATCGTAACAACTACAACTCCTCTCATCTCTATTTCAATCTCCCCTAAAATCGCAAATGATTAGGCTGTTTTTCGCGATGCGAGGCGACAAATCCGCAGCATAGTAAAGGCTATGTGAAGAATTTGGAGCCCGAAGCACTCGTGTAAAAATAGTCAATCAGAACGACTTTAAAGCCATCCGTTCGACTTACGAATAGTTATATTAAACGCGTGCTTCTCGCCATTGCTTGCCGTAATAGATGCGGTGGTGGCTCCACTCTTCAAACCTGAGAAGAGAGCCTTGCCATCCTTTATCTCGCAGGTAGCAATAGCAGTATCGGCAATATCAACTGTATAGGTTAGACTCTCGCCCTCCTTGAAGTACATCGCAGGAGCAACCGCCGTAATTGCACCAACCTTAACAAGTACATTCGGGAAGTGCATTGCAACGCCCTTGCCCTCAATAGCAGCCAAGAACTTCGCAGCATTAACCTGACCTGCACCCATCTGTCCCTTGAATGGAGCGAGAGGTATCTGGTTTGGCTGAATAGGGCCGATATCTGCCACATAGCGACAGAAGTTCTTATAGCCCGTCATATAGCTATCGATAGGCGTTACATTCTGTGCATCGTACAACAACTCTCTGATCTCCTCTGCCTTGAAGTGCTTGCGCAACTTTGTGGCATACGACAATCCGAGAGCCACTACGGCCGAAACATGAGGACACGCCATAGAGGTTCCCTCCATATAGCCATATCCGCTCTTGCTAATGTGATAAGGGAGCGTCGAAAGGATACAACCCGCCTCGACATACTTGCGAGAGTTCTCGTTATAGTAGTCGAAATAGTAATCCTGATCGCCACCCGGAGCCGAGATTGTAGTGCCCGGACCATAGTTTGTATAGGTTGCAGGGGTGAAGTCTGCCGCAGTAGCAGCAACCGATACACAGTACTCCGCAGCACCCGGATATCCAGCCATAGGGGCGAACTCGTTACCCGCCGCGAATACTGCAACACCACCCTCGATAACGCCATTTGGTGAGCCGGCATTATTGATAAAGTAGTCGAGAGCCTCCTTCTCGATTGGTGAGCCTGCAATCCACTCCTCCTCCGAAGCGTAGCCCGCAGGGCCCCACTCGTACTCGTGAACTGCGCCCGAAACATAGCCCCAGCTACACTGCATAACCACAGCACCATTGTCCGCCGCATATTTCATCGCACGAACAACATTCAAGAGGCCTGTCGAAACATTTCCCGAGAAGATCTGGCAAACCATAACCTTCACACCGCTATTAGCCGAGCCGTCGCCACC
>JAFZEY010000039.1 GCA_017560455.1 Alistipes sp.
GCGTTATTCACGGTAAGGGGGATGCGTCGTAGAGTGGAACCAGAGTCGCGACCATAAAAATCAAAAACGGCGAGACTCACAAAATCTTATTTTTTTATGGCTTATTTAACAGCAGAGAAAAAGCAAGAGCTTTTCGGTAAGTACGGCAAGTCTAACACTGACACAGGTTCTCCAGAGAGCCAGATCGCATTGTTTTCGTACCGTATCAGCCACCTTACAGAGCACCTCAAGAACAACAAGCACGACTTCGGCACACAGCGCTCATTGTTGCGTTTGGTAGGTAAGCGTCGCAAGTTGCTCATGTACTTGAAGGAGGTTGATATCGAGCGCTACCGCGCAATTATCAAGACTCTTAACCTCCGTAAGTAATACGAGGTTGAATGAGGGTGTCGTTTTTTATTACAGACGCCCTCTATTTTTGAATTATTTTTTATGACGAAATAGATTTATGGAAGAAAAGAAGTTGTACAACGCTGTACAAAAGACAATCACGCTTGCTGACGGTCGCGAGATTATGATCGAGACTGGTAAGTTGGCAAAGCAGGCTGACGGTGCGGTAGTAGTAAAGATGGGTGACACAATGTTGCTCGCTACTGTAGTCGCAGCAAAGGATGCAAAGGAGGGAGTAGATTTTATGCCTCTTCAGGTGGAGTATAAGGAGAAGTTCGCATCTTGCGGTCGCTTCCCTGGTGGCTTCATGAAACGAGAGGGTAAGGCAAGCGATGCCGAGATTTTGGTGGCACGCCTCATCGACCACGCATTGCGCCCATTGTTCCCATCGGATTATCACGCTGATGTATTCGTAACAGTAAACCTCATCTCGGCTGACAAGGATATTCAGCCAGACGCATTGGCAGGTTTGGCTGCTTCAGCAGCTTTGGCTGTATCGGACATCCCATTCGGTGGTCCAATTTCAGAGGTGCGTGTTGCACGCATCAATGGCGAGTATGTTATCAACCCTAACTTCTCACAGATGGCTGATGTTGATTTGGACATCATGGTGGGTGGTACAATCGACAACATCCTGATGGTTGAGGGTGAGATGAACGAGGTATCGGAGGAGGTTATGCTCGGCGCTATCAAGTTCGCTCACGAGGAGATTAAGAAGCACTGCGCCGTACAGATTGAGCTTTCAAAGGAACTTGGCAAGGATGTTAAGCGCACTTACTGCCACGAGACAAACGACGAGGAGTTGCGTCAGCAGATTATCGCGGAGCTTTACGACAAGGCTTACGCTATCGCTACAAGCGGTACTGCAAAGCACGAGCGTTCGGAGGCATTCGAGGCTTTGGAGGCAGAGTTCGCATCACGCTTCACAGAGGAGGAGCTCGAGGAGAAGGCAGTTCTCATTCACAAATATTTCCACGATGATGTGCAGAAGAAGGCTATGCGTAACATGATTCTCGACGAGGGTCAGCGTTTGGATGGTCGCCGCACAGACGAGATTCGTCCTATCTGGTGCGAGGTTGGTTACTTGCCAGCAGCACACGGTTCGGCAGTCTTCACTCGTGGTGAGACACAGTCATTGACAACAGTTACATTGGGTACGAAGCTCGATGAGAAGATGATTGACGAGGTTTTGGTACAGGGTACAGAGAAGTTCACTTTGCACTACAACTTCCCTCCATTCTCAACTGGCGAGGCTCGTCCAGCGCGTGGCGTTAGCCGTCGTGAGATTGGTCACGGTCACTTGGCTTGGCGTGCGTTGAAGCCTATGATCCCAACAGGCGAGGAGATGCCATACGCATTGCGCGTAGTATCAGATATCTTGGAGTCAAACGGTTCTTCTTCAATGGCAACAGTTTGTGCCGGTACATTGGCATTGATGGATGCTGGTGTTAAGATTAAGAAGCCAGTATCAGGTATCGCAATGGGTCTTATCTCTGACTCGGAGACTGGTCGCTGGGCTGTGTTGTCTGATATCTTGGGTGACGAGGATCACTTGGGCGATATGGACTTCAAGGTTACAGGTACAAAGGACGGTATCACCGCTACACAGATGGATATCAAGGTTGATGGTCTTTCATACGAGGTATTGGCAACCGCTTTGGAGCAGGCTCGCAAGGGTCGTATGCACATCTTGGGTAAGATTACCGATTGCATCGCAGAGCCACGCGAGGATTACCGCGAGTTCGTGCCACGCATCGTACAGATCCAGATTCCTAAGGACTTCATCGGTGCTGTTATCGGCCCTGGCGGTAAGGTTATCCAGGATATCCAGAAGACTACCGGCACTACAATCACTATCACCGAGAACGATGAGTGCGGCGTAGTGGATATCTTCGGTGTTGATAAGGAGGCTTTGGATGGCGCTCTTGCACGCATCAAGGGTATCGTTGCAGTTCCAGAGGTAGGCGAGGTTTACGATGGTACTATCAAGAGCATCGTAGCATTCGGTGCCTTCGTTGAGATTCTCCCAGGCAAGGAGGCTCTCTTGCATATCTCGGAGATTGACTACAAGCGCTTCGAGACAATGGAGGAGACTGGCTTGAAGGAGGGTGACAAGATTGAGGTTAAGCTCATCGGCGTTGATCCAAAGACCCAGAAGTACAAGCTCTCTCACAAGGCGTTGATGCCAAAGCCAGAGGGTTGGGTTGAGCGCGAGCGCAAGCCACGCCCAGAGGGTGGTAAGCCACGCGGCGAGCGTCCAGAGCGCAAGGAGCACAACAAGAAATAATTGAAGTTAAACTATAAATAATTAAACCAAACTATGAAAAACACATTGAAATTGATGGCTATTGTAGCTGTTGCTGCAATGTCATTGACTAGCTGTAACTGCTTCAAGAAGATGTCAAAGAAGCAGGACGAGGTTAAGGTAACTTGCACTCCTGATGTTCTTACTTTGAACAACGGTAAGATCGAGGCTGATGTAACTGTTACTTTCCCAACAGAGTACTACAACAAGAAGGCCGTTTTGAAGGTTACTCCTATCATGGTATTCGAGGGCGGCATCGTTGAGGGTGCTACAAAGTATTTCCAGGGCTCAAAGGTTGATGAGAACTACACAGTTATCGACAAGAAGTTGGGTGGCGAGTACACTCTTCATGTAGAGTTCCCATACGACGCACGCATGGCACAGAGCGAGTTGAAGATGTTGCTCGAGGTTAAGTGCCCAAAGGGCAAGTGCAAGGAGTTCACTTTGGTTAATGCTAACACAGGTGCTATGCCTACAAAGGCAGAGTCAAAGGCTTTGACTGCAGGTGGTGCACAGGCAGAGGCTATCAAGGCAGA
>JAFZEY010000040.1 GCA_017560455.1 Alistipes sp.
CAACTCCTTGCCGACATGCATAGAGTAGAGAGCGCCGACAGTGATACCAACGAGTGTTGCAGGGATACAAATCTTCAAAATGTCGAAAAGTTCTATGCCAAATCCCGACAACATACCTAATAATGCTACTGTTGCAGCCGAGATAGGGCTCGATGTGATACCCTGCTGCGAGGCGATCACGGCGATACCGAGTGGTCGCTCAGGGCGAATTTTAGTCTCGGTAGCAACCTCTGCGATAACGGGAAGAATCGAGTATGCCACATGGCCTGTTCCTGCGAGGAATGTGAATATATAGGTTACAAATGGTGCAAGAATGGTAATGTGTGCAGGGTTACGGCGCAATATGCGCTCTGCAATCTTTACCATATAGTCGAGACCACCTGCGGCCTGCATACATGATGCTGCTGATATTACGGCAGCAATCATCAACATAACATCGATTGGAGGTGTCGTAGGCTGAAGACCAAATACGAAGGTGAGTATGGCCAAACCTACACCACCCATCACTCCAAGACCGATGCCTCCAAGTTTTGCGCCAACAATGATGGCGGCTAATACAAAAGCAAATTGAAGTAACATAAAATTTATAGTATTTAAGTGTAAATTAATCTCTATTAATGGTGATGTTCTAATACGGTATGAGGTATATGTCCGTGCGATATAATCTGTATAGGACAGTGGTAATTCTCTAATTGTTCAGCAGTTATGATGTTTGAGTCGTGGCGGTGTACCGAGCAATTTACGCATACGATACTCTTCACTACACTCGTTATCGTGCCGAGATCGTGCGACACCATAACTATCGCCATACGCTCGTTCAGGCGGTTTAGCAGGGTGTATAGCTCGTTCTCGAACTTGTTATCCACGAAGTTTGTAGGCTCGTCGAGAATTAGCAATTTGGGCTCTAAAATCACCGCACGGCAGAGTAGTGCGCGCTGCATCTGTCCCCCCGAAATCTCGCTTATTTGGCGGTCTGCAATATCTGCAATACCTGCCATGTCAAGCAGCTGCATCGCCTTCTCGCGGTCCGATTTGGTATATCGAGAGAAGAAACCACGCTCCGCCTGCAATCCCGACATAACAACCTCGATAACCGAAATCGGGAACGACCTATCGAAGTCGGATTGTTGTGGCAGATAGCCTATAAGACGGTGTCCGCGCTCGAAAAGAGCAGGGGAGTAGGTTACCTCGCCGCTGTGGGGGAGTGAGCCTAAAATCGTCTTAACAAGAGTAGTCTTACCACCACCATTAGGGCCTATAATACCCAGGAAATCATCCTGATAGATATAGAGTGACGCTCCTTTTAATGCCGTGGTCGAATCGTACCTGACGGTTATATTTCGCAACGAAACTATCGGTTCCATACTACTCGGTTATAAGGGTTACGATGTTGCGGATATTAGCAAATATATCCTCATCTAATGGGTTGATTTCTACCGCAGTAGCACCAATATCTTTGCAGATAACCTCGACTGAAGATGCCGGAAACTCCGATTGGTAGAAGATATGTTTCACCCCTTCGGCGCGAGCCTGCTCGATGATTTTTGCAAGGTGTTTTGCACTTGGCTCCTTGCCTTCGTGCTCGACCGCCACTTGTGTAAGTCCGTAGTCGCGAGCAAGATAGGTTAGGGCAGGGTGGTATATGATAAAGGTACTGCGAGGGGTTTGGCGACACGCCTCTGCAACCTCTTCGTCGAGTTCTAACAACCTGATACATAGGGTTGTATAGTTTTTATCGTAGTTTACCGAGTCGGGCATTTCACGCGCAATGGCATTGTACATATTGTCGGCCATTTTGCCGAGCGACTTTGGCGAGCACCAGATGTGTGGGTCGATGCCGTGCGCGTGGCTGCAAGTATGACCGTGATGTGCGTGCGAGCAGGTGCCGGCAATCAGCTCAATACCTTGTGATAGGTTGATAATCTGCTCGTTACGGGCGATGCGGTGTAGAAGCTCCTGTTCGAAATCGAGGAGTCCCGTACCAAATACAAAGCGAGCAGATTCGACCTCGCGCAACTGCTTTGGCGTAGGCTCGAATGTTTCAGGCGAAGCTCCTTGCGGAACGAGTACCGACACCTCAAAGTCGTCGCCTAAGATGCTCTCTACGAGCGGTTTAAGCGGAGCAATGGTTACGATAGCACGATCCTCAACCTTAATCTCACGATTGCCACAACCAATAAATAGTGTAGCGATAATCAGGAGTATAATAGTCTTTGCAGCTTTGGCTGCGCTAATTATTTTGTTTAATCTTTTTTTAGATTCCTCTTTATGTCTAAATCTGTCCTTATAAAATAATACACCATCTAGAACAAACATTCCACTCAATCTTGCGGTACATTCATCTCTGAGTTCTTCGAGTTCTTCGGCAGTTAAATCACTTTTTTTGAAGCCGTAGCTACGCAACTCAGCTCTTATCATTTTTTGAATATCAGCTTCTGATATATTATTTTCTTCTATCTTTGTATGAGTTTCCATATATCCATTATTATTGGTCGCCCCAAAACATAATTTAACATAATATACATATTGCGTCAAAAGCGCAATAAGAGGGTAGAGTGAGCTCACGAGAGTCTTTTGTATCGGTGATTAGCTCTCATCGATCATCTCTCCTTCATCTATACCACAAAGATAAGAATAATTTGCTTTGTTGAGTTAAATATGTGGATTTATCGTTAGATGAAAAAGTTTTTATTGCTCAGCTATATTCGTTCTTTCTCATTGAATGTTAGATAGTTATCTCTGTTGTGAATGCGATTTTAACTCGCTGAGAATCGCATATTTTATTTTCAACGGGCAACTACCCGTAAATTTCTGCTTAAATTTAAGGCAAATATACCTTATATATATAATAAGGTAGAAAAAAATTAGGGTAGTCGGACTACCCTATATTTTTTTTGGTCTCAACACCTCGAAGGTCTGATCCTTG
>JAFZEY010000005.1 GCA_017560455.1 Alistipes sp.
AACGATTCGTGCCACCTATGGTAATATCCTGCCCTATAGCCCGGCTGACGGTATCCGCTACAACTACTACACGACCTTAAAGGGTGTGATGGAGAAGGAGGATCCCACGAATCCGACCGAGTTTACGGTGCCGGAGAGACTCAAGGAACTCTATGCCCAGAAGGATTTTGGTCGCTATGCCAATGAGCAGGGTGAGCTGGTTACCTGCTTCCTCTCGAACCTCGACATCACGGGTGGTAACTCGGGTTCGCCGGTTCTGAATGGCAATGGTGAGCTGATCGGTCTGGCTTTCGATGGCAACTGGGAGGCGATGTCGGGCGATGTAGCCTTTGAGCCTGAGTTGCAGCGTATGATCGCTGTCGATGCACGCTATGTGCTCTTTATCATCGATAAGTTTGCCGGTGCGCAGTGGCTCATCGACGAGATGGATATTGTAGAATAAGTAATATAAACACGAGATAAACAATGGAGAATAAGCAGTTCAAACGCTACCTGGTCACCTCGGCTCTTCCCTATGCCAACGGACCGGTCCATATTGGTCATTTGGCGGGTGTATATGTACCGTCGGATATCTATACGCGCTACCTCAGACTGAAGGGTCACGATGTGATTTCGGTCTGTGGATCGGATGAGCACGGTGTGCCCATCACGATCAAGGCACGCAAAGAGGGTGTAACGCCGCAGGATATTGTCGATCGTTACCATGCCCTGATCAAACGCTCTTTCGAGGGGCTTGGTATCGCCTTTGATATCTATTCGCGCACCTCGTCGCCTACCCACTCGGTAACGGCTTCTGACTTCTTCCGCAAGCTCTACGATGAGGGTAAGTTTATCGAGCAGACCTCCGAGCAGTACTACGACGAGGAGGCCAAGACCTTCCTTGCCGACCGCTACATCGTAGGTACCTGCCCCAAGTGTGGTGCCGAGCGTGCCTATGGCGACCAGTGCGAGAAGTGTGGTTCTACCCTCTCGCCCGATGAGTTGATCGATCCGCACAGCGCTGTTTCGGGCTCGAAACCCGTCAAGAAGGAGACCAAGCACTGGTATCTGCCGCTCAATGAGTATGAGCAGATGCTGCGTGAGTGGATCCTGGAGGGTCACAAGGAGTGGAAATCGAATGTCTACGGACAGTGCAAGAGCTGGCTCGACGGTGGCCTGCAGCCGCGTGCCGTGAGCCGCGACCTGGATTGGGGTATCCCCGTTCCGGTGGAGGGTGCTGAGGGCAAGGTGCTCTATGTATGGTTCGATGCTCCGATTGGTTATATCTCGGCTACGAAGGACTTCACGCCCGAGTGGGAGAAGTATTGGAAGAGCGAGGATACGAAGCTTGTGCACTTCATCGGTAAGGATAATATCGTCTTCCACTGCATCGTATTCCCCTCGATGCTCAAGGCTCACGGCGACTATATCCTGCCCGAGAATGTACCCTCGAATGAGTTCCTGAACCTGGAGGGCGATAAGATCTCTACTTCGCGTAACTGGGCAGTCTGGTTGCACGAGTATCTCGAGGAGTTCCCCGGCAA
>JAFZEY010000041.1 GCA_017560455.1 Alistipes sp.
ATCGAGTTGGCTTACACATTGGCTGACGGTTTGGAGTACTTGCGTGCAGGTATCGACGCAGGTATGTCAGTTGACGCATTTGCGCCACGCTTGTCATTCTTCTGGGCTATCGGTATGAACCACTTTATGGAGATCGCGAAGATGCGTGCAGCTCGTATGTTGTGGGCAAAGATCGTGAAGCAGTTCAACCCAAAGAATCCAAAGTCACTCGCATTGCGTACTCACAGCCAGACATCTGGTTGGTCACTCACAGAGCAGGATCCATTCAACAATGTTGCCCGTACCGCTATCGAGGCTATGGGTGCAGCGTTGGGTCACACTCAGTCATTGCACACAAACGCATTGGACGAGGCTATCGCCCTTCCAACCGACTTCTCGGCTCGTATTGCTCGTAACACCCAGATCTACATCCAGGAGGAGACCGACATCTGCCGTCAGGTTGACCCTTGGGCAGGTTCATACTATGTTGAGGCTCTCACAAACGAGATTGCACACAAGGCGTGGGCACACATCGAGGAGGTTGAGAAGCTCGGCGGTATGGCAAAGGCTATCGAGACAGGTATTCCAAAGATGCGTATCGAGGAGGCTGCTGCTCGTACACAGGCTCGTATCGACTCAGGCGAGCAGAAGATTATCGGTTTGAACGAGTACCGTCTTGAGAAGGAGGCTCCAATCGATATCTTGGCAGTGGATAACACAGCCGTTCGCGAGAGCCAGGTTAAGCGCCTTCAGGAGTTGCGTGCTAACCGCGATCAGGCTGCTGTTGACAAGGCATTGGCTGCTATCACCGAGTGCGTTAAGACTGGTGAGGGCAACTTGCTCGAGCTCGCGGTTGAGGCAGCGAAGGTACGCGCTACCCTCGGCGAGATTTCAGACGCTTGCGAGGTTGTAGTAGGTCGTTACAAGGCAGTTATTCGTTCAATTTCTGGAGTATATTCATCAGGTATGAAGCAGGATGCAGATTTCGAGAAGGCAAAGGCTATGTGCGCCGAGTTCGCAAAGAAGGAGGGTCGCCAGCCTCGTATTATGATTGCTAAGCTTGGTCAGGACGGTCACGACCGTGGTGCTAAGGTTGTAGCAACAGGTTATGCCGATGTAGGTTTCGATGTGGATATGGGTCCATTGTTCCAGACTCCAGAGGAGGCTGCAAAGCAGGCTGTGGAGAACGATGTACACATCGTGGGTGTGTCATCATTGGCAGCGGGTCACCTCACATTGGTGCCACAGATCATTGCAGAGCTTCAGAAGTTGGGTCGCGAGGATATCATCGTCGTTGTTGGTGGTGTTATCCCAGCACAGGACTACGAGGAGTTGTATCAGGATGGTGCAGCAGCAATCTTCGGTCCTGGTACTCCAATTGCGAAGTCATCTATCAAGATGCTGGAGTTGTTGATGGAGGAGTAATCCCAGAGGGCAAGCAAGGGGTAGAGATGCTCCGAGCGTAGCCAAATATAATGCGAAAGCCGTTAGCAAATGCTGACGGCTTTTTTGTTTGAATTTTGTTGTCATTAGATGGGTTGCAGGCGATATTATCTTCGGTGGCAGGGGCGGTAGCGAGTTTTACTCGCTATGCCACCGAAGATACGCCTCGCACGAGGCGCACCCGTAACGGGTGTTTAGCATTGACTTAACGAGGAGAAAATAATTTTAATCTCCCTAAACTCTCTACATTCCCTACACCCTCTCGAAAAATTACAAATTACACGAATTACAAGAATTACACGAATTACACCTCTGTAATTATGTAATTATGTAATTGTGTAATCGGGCAACCGACTGAATACCAAC
>JAFZEY010000042.1 GCA_017560455.1 Alistipes sp.
CGCAGGGAAATGCCGTGAGTGATGCAGAGGTGCTCTCCGACCTGGCTCTTATCCGCGAGATGGGAGCAAATGGTGTTCGTTCGGTTACGGGTCCTCACTCGCAAGCTCTCTACAACGAGATGGACCGCCTCGGAATGGTGGCGTGGGTAGATTTTCCACTCACGCGAGCTCCATTTTTGAGCGATATCCCATACTACTCGACTCCGCGTTTCGAGATGAATGGCGTGCAGCAACTGCACGAAATCATCTTGCAGAATATAAACCACCCTTCGGTGGCAATGTGGGGCGTATTCTCGATGTTGCGTGGTAACTCCAAGCAGCAGATGGAGTATATCCGCAAGCTCAACTCTACAGCCAAGAAACTCGATGTGTCGCGCCCTACGGTGGCTATGAGCAACCAGGATGGCGATATAAACTTCATCACCGATCTTATCGTTTGGCAGCAGGCGGTAGGCTGGGAGAGTGGCGAGATTACCGACCTCGATTTGTGGCAGGGCGCTCTGCGTTCGAGCTGGGGCCACCTCCGTCAGGCAGTGTGCTATGGCGAGAGTTCAAATCCGGCAAATGGTGCAGGTGTGGTTAAGTGTAATAACTCGGTGGCAGCAAGTGCGCGTCAGCAGCAGTTCCATGAGGGCTACTCGCGTTTGGTGGATGAGGATCTTTTCTGGGGTGTATGGCTCAACTCGATGTTTGACAGCGGCTCATCACGCTATATACGCGGTGTGCGTACCTCGGGTGTTGTTGCGGGCGACCACAAGAGCCGTAAAAACCTCTTCTACCTCTACAAGTCACAGTGGAATGGCCGCAAGCCGACACTCCATATTACCGATAAGGACCGCACAATACGCGCCGAGGAGAAGCAGGTGCTTACTGTCTACTCTTCGATGGGACAGCCTGTGATGACGATAAACGGGGATACCGTAGCGTGCCAGAATGTTGCACGCACAATCTATCGCACCGACACACTCACCTTGAAGGGCGAGAATCTCGTGAAGGTTTCGCTGGGAGATAATAGTGACGAGATGACACTTACAATTGGCAACTATCTAAAAGTGAAATAGCCTCGCGCCCCTCGCACATCAGCAGGTCGAGCATCGATGCGTTCTCGACAAAGGGGGTACGATCCATAAACATCTGAAAGTATTGGGGGGAGCAGAATCGGCTCTCCCTTTTTTTGTCGCGCAGGTCGATTATCTCCTCGTTCGGCTCGACATAAATCTCCGAGAATTGGAACTTTGGCGAAATGCCGAGAATATCGAATTCCGCTTGTAAGATTTCGCGGTTGAGGTCGGTCAGGAACTTCCACTCGCGCTCATAGATTGGCGCAATGCGGTCGGCGATATAGTCGAAGTAGGGCGACGAACGATAGGCAGAGAGAATGGCTACCCAATGCTGATGCTGCCAACGCTTCGAGTTGTCAATTCGCATGTCGCGCATTGGTGTACGAGGTCGGTTGGCCTTGATAAGCGGTACCGATAACACCATACCGCCCGTAGGGGTTACAATCTCTGTTCTGTTGCGCTCCGAACGCTTCACATAGTTTTCTCCGAGGTCAATTATCGCCTCCTCGCCTCCTCGCAAGAGGTTGGCGAAGTACTCAACATTGCCCCAATATGTAAGTGGTAATACAGTCTTCATTTGTAAAAATTATTCTGATTGGTAAATTTTGCACCAATCTTCGGTCGCCCAACTCCTCACATACGCCTTAGTATGCTGCGGTTTTGTCGCCTTGCTTGGCACAAAATTTCCTCAATCACCTCTAATTTTTGGTTGAATTTAGTGTGGTCAATTGTCAATTTGATTTCCAATCTCCATTCGCCTTAATCAACTCGATAAGGCGTTCGAGAGCCTCCTCTTGCGGGATGTTGCGCTCGATGCACTCCTTGCCTTTGTAGAGCGATATGCGATCTGCACCCGCGCCGACATAGCCATAGTCCGCATCGGCCATCTCGCCAGGACCATTTACGATACAACCCATCACGCCAATCTTCAACCCTTTGAGGTGCGAGGTGCGCGCCTTAATCTCTGCCAATGCCTTCTCGATGTCGTAGAGTGTGCGACCACACGAAGGGCAAGCGATATACTCCGTCTGCGAGAATCGGGCGCGCGAGGCTTGGAGGATTATCAACTCAATCTCGTTCAACTCCTCATCCGAGAGTTGCGGTGCATCAATCCATACGCCATCGGCCAAGCCGTCGAGCAGAAGCTGTCCCATATCGGCTGCAGCGTGAAGTGCCACCTCATCCCTTGTGCCCTCGTAGTGACGGCGGATAACGATAGGTTGCTCGCTCTCATTGTTGAGAATTGCAGCGCGCCACTCGGCGGTAGGATTTCCGCTTGTGGCCTCTATAATTATGTAGTCGTCAGTGATTTCGCTGTGTGCAATGATGGGTGCCGAGGTGCGGCGGCGGTACTCGGTTGGGGAGTAACGCTCGGGGTGCGAAACCTCGAATTCGCCCTCGCGGTTGGCGAAGTGTTCGACCAACATTTTCGCTACGGGAACCTCATTTTCTGGTGCTTCGGTCAGAGAAACGCGAATTGTGTCGCCCACGCCGTCAGCCAAGAGTGCACCAATGCCTACGGCACTCTTGATACGACCCTCGATGCCGTTGCCCGCCTCGGTTACGCCGAGGTGGATAGGGAACGACATATTTTCATGCTCCATAGCCTCGACCAAAAGTCGGTAGGCGTGGACCATAACGCGCGTGTTGCTCGACTTCATCGAAACAACCACCTGGTCGAACTGCTCCCTGATGCAGATACGCAAGAACTCCATTGCCGATTCGGCCATTCCTGCGGGTGTGTCGCCCAATTTATCTACGATATGTTTTGCTAAAGAGCCGTGATTTACACCTATGCGGAGCGCAACACCGCGCTTGCGACACTTCTCGATAAGTGCCTCCAACTCGCCACCGCTTGTGCGGTAGTTGCCGGGGTTTATGCGCACCTTATCGACCGACTCGGCCGCGATAGATGCAATCTCGGGAACAAAGTGGATATCGGCAACAATAGCGGTAGGGTAGTCATCCTTGCGTACTTGCGCCACGATGTCGCGCAGAGCCTCTCCTTCGCGCTTGCCCTGTGCCGTAAGGCGTACGATAGATGCTCCAGCATCGGCTATGCGCTCGATTTGCGCGACACTCGACTCCACATCTGCGGTTGCTGTATTGGTCATCGACTGCACGGCAATAGGGTTATTGCCACCTATCACTGTCTTGCCGATACGCACCTCGCAACACTCTCTTCTGGTATATTTGCTCAAATTCATAATGCAAATATAGCAAAAATAATTCTGCATTTTGAATTCTGCATTTTGAATTTTCTTATATTTGCACTATGGGAAGTATGCTCGATAGTTCGATAAAGTTCGTTCAGGGTGTCGGCGAGGTGCGTGCCAAGTTGCTCGAAAAGGAGCTTGGTATCGTCACTATGCGCGATATGCTCTACCACTTCCCATTCCGCTATATTGACCGTTCCCGCACCTACAAGGTGCGCGAAGTGGCCGAGGATAACGCCTCGGCCTATATCCAGCTGCGTGTAAAAGTTGTCGGCAAAGCCTTTGCGGGCGAGGGGCGAAAACAGCGATTTTCGGTCTATGCAGCCGACGATACGGGGCGCGTGGAGCTGATATGGTTCCGCGGTATAAAGTGGATCGAGAAGATTATCGAGCCTAACCGCGAATATGTTGTCTTTGGTCGTCCATCCTTCTTCCGTGGAGAGTTTTCGATGGTGCACCCCGAAATCGAGATTGTCGAGAAGGCTCTCTCGCGTAAGGTTGAGAGTGGCTTGCAGGGTATCTATTCGACTACGGAGAAACTCTCGACTACGCTCGGCGCAAAGGGTATGTATAATATCATCTGCTCGCTGTGGGGCGTTGTGCGTGGCCATATCGGGGAGTATTTTCCCGAATATATCACCCGCAAATATGGCTTAATGCCACTTTCGGAGGCGCTCTACAATATCCACTTCCCGCAGTCGCCAGAGAAGTTGCGACAGGCGCAGTATCGTCTTAAATTCGACGAGTTGTTCGGTATCCAACTCAATATTCAGGCTCGCCGTTCGGAGCGTACGGGGCGCAGAGATGGTTTTATATTCGCGAAGGTAGGCGATAAGTTCAATACATTCTATCATACGAAGTTGCCGTTCGAACTGACCGAAGGTCAGAAACAGGCAGTGCGCGATATCCGCAAGGATACCGTGTCGGGTATCCAGATGAACCGTCTTTTGCAGGGCGATGTGGGTAGCGGAAAGACCGTGGTGGCGCTTTTGTCGATGTTGCTGGCGGGCGACAATGGTTTTCAGTCGTGTATGATGGTGCCGACCGAGATTTTGGCACGACAGCACTATGCCACAATATCGAAGATGTGCGAGGGTGTGCCGGTGCGTACCGCAATATTGACGGGTACGACCAAGGCGAAGGAGCGCAGAGAGATTTTGACCGCATTGGAGGCGGGCGAGATAGATATTTTGGTGGGAACGCACGCGCTGATTGAGGATAGGGTAAAGTTCTCGAACCTCGGACTTGTGATTATTGACGAGCAACACCGCTTTGGTGTGGAGCA
>JAFZEY010000043.1 GCA_017560455.1 Alistipes sp.
AGGGCGTAATATTTGGAATCCGCCTCCACCGTGCGAGGCAGGTCATTGTAGGCGAATCTGATTACCAACAGCGTATCTTTCTCCTTGTTGATGGAGAATATCCAGGTGCATCGCTCCTTGAAAGTAGAGCCCGAGCTGAAAGAATAACCATCCTTCTCAAAAGCCTCCTTCATACCCTTCAAACCTCCCCATACGGGGTCATTTTTCTGGCGCGAGGTGTTGTAGTCGGAGTTGTTAGACCACACCCAATAGCGGTTTTTTGTTGGAGCTCCGACATTAAAACTACATAGCGAGCCGGTGGCTACCATCGATTGACAATCGTTGTGCTTGTAAGTGGTGATGGAGATATCGTCAGAGTAGTCGGTGCTGCCGTTCGATAGGCGTGTGTATGCACGGAAATAGTATGTAGTACCGCTCATCAAACCCGTTGCGCAGATGGTGTAGCTGCCGCGATCGACGATGCGCGAATCGGTAATCTTCTCTACGCCCTCGTCGTCCAACTTTGCACCTTCTCTCTTCGACCACATCAATCCCGCCTCGACAAGGGTGTTGCCGTTGCTGCCGTCGTAGTCGATAAAGCACTTTACCGATGCGTGGTGCATTCCCACCAACCAGCGCGATGAGTTGTACTCGTTAAAATTCACGGAGAGCATATTGCCGAGTGTCGTGAATGCGTTTTCACGACTATACTTTACACCGCACTCCTCGCTATCGATATACGACCATGCATAGTATTTAGTACCAGGCTTCAATCCCGAATATACCAAGTCGAGCATATTGCGCTGAATAGGAATCTGATACTTTATGGCATTGATACCCTTTGGGTCGTTCTCTGTGTTGAAGATGATGCCCATATCGTTTATCTTGCTCGTCTCGTCAAACTCGAAGATAGCCTTTATCGATACACTTATGGCGAAAGGAGTTATGAAACTGAGACAACTCTGTGGCTCGATAATGTAATCCGTAGTTGTTAAGGTCGACATCTCCGAGTAGAATACCGCGCCTCCGGCCGATTTGGCGTAGGCCTTGATGTAGTAGGTTGTGGCATCCGCGAGGTCGGTTATGGTTGCCTGCATGTCGCTTATGCTCTCGCCAAACGAGTGGCAGGTGTCGTTTATGGTCGGTGCTCCTACGGTGTTGTAGCAGAAACCTGTATCGACAAACTTATGGTGACCGTCGTAGAAATGTGCCGATACGGTAACGCTGTTTACACCTCTCTCCACAATCTCTACCTCCGAAATTTGCGGTGCCTCGGTCGGTATTACGGTCTCGCACGACGATACCGATAGTGCAACAATTGCAGCCAACACCAATCCTATTTTGCTATATATCTTCTTCATATCGCTGTTCGTTTTTTAGGTGTTAGAGAATGATATCCACTCCGTTGTACTCAGGGTAGAGTATGCTTACAAGTGGACGAGCGATTGATGTGCCATTGTTGCTGCTCGAAAAGTAGATGCAGTAGATGCCCTGCTTTGGGAGTATCCAGAAACGCCCCTTGAAGTTGGTATTGGAGCCTCCGTGATGCCATATAGGACCATAGTCGTTACCCGGGTTTAGCGTTACGCGAATACCGTGTCCAAACCAATGTTCCGGTTCGTCACCCAATCGGCGGTATGGCATAAGGAGAATTTCGTGTGCCTCGTGGCTAAGTCCCGTACCGGCTATAAGGGCTTCGGCAAACTTCGAGAAATCCTGTACATTTGTGCGCATGGAGTATGCCGCAGCGGGTGTCTTGGTCTTGCCCTGCGACTTCTTTACATGGCTCGAGTTGAAGCCGTAGGCGTGTGTGTTCTCGTATTTATCGAGGAAGATGTAGCTCGTGTCATCCATTCCGAGATGACTGAATACCTCTTCGCGAGCAAGTTCTTCAAGATTTTTACCTACGATATGCTCAACCACTCGTTGCAGATATTGAATTGCTTCACCCGAGTAGGTGTATTTTGTGTCCGGCTCGATGTCAATAGGTATCTTCTCCTCGCTTGATGTACCGCTGCTTGATACCCAGTTGTCGATGCCGCTGCCGTGTGTCAATACTATGCGAGCGGTGAGTCGCTTTGCCCACTCCTCATTTCGGGCATTCGCCTCGTCGTCATCTGCAAATACATCGCAAAAACGCTCTTCGAGGCCATCGGTATAGAGGTATAACGGCTTGTCGAGGTCTATTATGCCACGGTCCCATAATCGCATTACGATATAGGCAAAACAGGTCTTGCTGATGGATGCAGCCTGAAAGATGGTCTTGCAATTGGGGTCGGGTGTCACATCTAATTCTGGACGAGGAGCTACCTCGCAGTAGAATTTACGCTTCGGAGTGCGCCAGCATACTTGGAGCAGACCGCCAAGGTCCTTCTCGTAGGCTGTAGCCTGAATTTGTGCTGCCAGCTCGGCCTTTGTAGGCTCACCCTCGACATCTTCGGGGAGTGTAGGCTTTTGCGTGTCTAAGGCGGGATCGGTAATCTCATTGCCCTCTCCCAATGGAATCCCCGCAGGAGTGTTGTCGCAGGCGGTCATTGTAAGGAGCGCAAATGACAACACTATGTGAAAGATGTTCTGACGCAGTAGTCTCAT
>JAFZEY010000044.1 GCA_017560455.1 Alistipes sp.
AATTCCATAGTGGTAATATATTTTCACCAAAGGTAATAAAATTGAAAATTTAATCCAAATTAAAGTAAAATACCATTACAATAATTTGTATAATTGAAAATATATTACTAATTTTACATCAGAAATAAACAATAAAGCATTACAGATATGACACAGATGGTAATTGTAAACGGAATGACTGCCCATAGGGCAAATGTAATCGCAAACCGCACTGGTTCGGCAGCGATGGGCGTGGTAAAGGCACAGATGATTGACCTCTTGAAGGCGAAGTTGCAGAGCGGTGTGGCGCACTTCCTCTATATGAAGAAGGATGGCACTCTTCGAGAGGCGTGGGGTACTTGTGCGGGCAACCTGATGCGTGCGACCCAGAATGGTCGTGGTCTTTCGGGCGACCAAGTGAACACGGTCAAGTATTTTGATGTGGTCGCTGGCGGATACCGCTCGTTGAGGTACGAAAATTTGATTCAGGTCTTTTAGTTGAGGTGGGTATGAAGGCAGTTATTTACGCAAGGGTTTCAAGCACTGGCGAGAGGCAATCGACCTCTCGTCAGGTTACTGACCTGACCGAGTATGCGACCCGCAATAAATTGGAGGTTGTTGAGGTTTATGAGGAACATATATCGGGAGCAAAACGCAACGAGGAGCGTGCCGTTTTGACCGAGTGCATTACCTATGCTGTCGGCAACAAAGTCGATGTGGTGCTCTTCTCGGAATTGAGTCGTTGCGGTCGTGCTGTATGGGAGGTTTTAGATACTATTCGTACACTTAAAGATAATGGAATCAATGCCTATTTCCAGAAGGAGGGTCTTTCGTTGTTTGGGTCAAATGGCAAAGAGAATCCATATCTGGCGGTGATGGTGTCGGTGCTTGGAGTCTGCGCTCAACTCGAAAGGGAGGCGATTTCCTACCGCCTCAACAGTGGCAGAAAATTGGCGATTGAGAAGGGTGTGAAAATGGGTCGCAAGGTGGGCAGTGTCAAAAGCAAGGAGCAGAAGCAGGAGGAATATGCGAAGGTGATTCGTGCGCTCCGAGCGGGCAAGTCGGTTCGTGATACCGCTAAAATTTGCGAGGTCAGCGTATCGACCGTGCAGCGAGTTAAGAAGGAGTTTGCCATATAGGGAGGTCGATTTTTTCGGGGGCAAAATTTTCTGGAAAAATTTTCGGACACAACAGTTTGTATGCCCCCAATATCCGCAAAGTGTCAACGGCATAAGGCAATCGACAGTTTTTCAAAACGCCCCTATACCCCCACCAGCCCCTAATTTTCCACAAAAAACCACCCATGTAAATCACATGGAATTAAACTTATAAATAGTTGTTAGTCATAATATTAAATAATGTAGAGGCAATTAGCGAAAAGGATTATTGAATTCGGTGGTCATTATTGAAAAGATGTATGTAGCTATTTCCAAAATTTGGATTTCACGAAATAAATTTGTATATTTATCACACATCGGTTCTCCAGCGAGGACTGAAGTCCTTCTAAATAACTCCAAAAACATATTAACAATGTAAGAGCATAGGATAACTGCGCCCATCGCGCAAAGGTTGCTGTGTGCCT
The DNA here is from genome assembly GCA_017560455.1 of Alistipes sp. Taxonomy (GTDB): domain Bacteria; phylum Bacteroidota; class Bacteroidia; order Bacteroidales; family Rikenellaceae; genus Alistipes. Next base: position 1,562 of record JAFZEY010000044.1, read on the forward strand.
TGCCGACCAGAAGTCTCTACCGACCAACTGTGTAGAGAGGTGAAGTGCAGCCATAACCCTACGGGGAAGAAAATCCTACATAAATAATGAAATATCAGGATTTTGAGAATTATTTTAACCAATATAACATTACAATAGAAGATGGAATAATCCTATTAAACTATTTTGAGGCATTAGCACTCATCGGTATTGAATACCTTAATAATGAAGAGATAAATGATTACCTATATGATTAAGAATTGTTTTATATGGACTCGAGTTAGTACCAAGCATCAGGAGGATAATGGCGGCAGCCTTGATGACCAAAAGTGCCGCTGTGAGAAATTCGCAAAGGATAACGGCTACACTATCAAGGGCTATTTTGGTGGTAAGCACGAGAGTGCAAAGACCCCTGGCAAGCTCATCAAAGAGATGATTGCTGCAATCAAGAAAGATAAGGCCGTAAAGTATATCATTGTAAACCAAGCAGACCGATTTTCTCGCAATGCTGGTCAGGCGATAAATATCATCAACGACCTCAAAGCGCAAGGTGTTACCATTGTTGAGGCATCAACAGGGTCTGATACAAGTACCCCCGAAGGTGTGATGATGATGCAGTTCAAACTTTCATTGGCTCAATGGGACAACACCAACCGTACAAACAAATTTACATCGGGTCGCAAGCATTGTATGGAGAGCGGGGTCTGGATAGGCAAACGCCCCATTGGATATAACAAGGTGGGGAAGAGCATCAACACCGAGTACACAATTAACGAAACGGGCAAACTAATCCGCAAGGCGTTCAAGTGGAAGCTGCAGGGAGTGGACAACTTCCGCATCCTCGACAGACTATCCTCAATGGGATTAAATATCTGCAAACAGAAACTTCATAAGATACTCACCAACCCATTCTATGCTGGTAAAATCAAGAGTTCCTTTACCAACGGTGAGATTATCGACGGCAAACATCCAGCAATCATTTCGTGGGTTGAATTCTTGCAAGTACAAGATATTTTGAGCGGCAGAACGGGTGTTTACAAGGTCAAGGCAGAAACGCCCCGATTCCCACTCAAACGCCACATCCGTTGTGCCTATGACGGTCTGCCTTTCACTGCCTACACCGCCAAGAAGAAAAACATCGACTACTACAAGTGCAACAAAGCGGGGTGTAAGAACAACATTTCGGCAAAGAAGGTGCACAAACTCTACGAGGAGCTGTTGAATACATATACCATTCCCGCAACGCTTTTGGATATGTTCCGTGAGGTAGTAGAGCAGATTATTATCTCAAACAACAAGGAGCAGTCGGATGAGATGTCGGTCTTGAAGAAACAGAAGAGCGAGTTGGAGAATAAGTTGAAAAAATGTAAGGTCAGTCGTGGTATGGGTGATATTGATGAAGATGTTTACACCACCACGGTTGAGGTTATCCAAGAAAAACTCGCTAAAATTGAGGTAGAAATCGCAAAGGTCAAAAGAAATTTATCGAACCTTACCTCAACAGCAGATGAAGTAGTAGCAACTTGCTGTAAATTAGGATGTTTGTGGAGCAATTCGGAATTAGAATTGAGTCAAAAAATCCAAAATTTACTCTTTCCAAGCGGAATTTTTTGGGATAAAGAAATCGGCAATTATCGAACCACAGACGAGAACTATGCCCTTAATATAATTCACAACATATCAATCTGTTATGAAAATAAAAAAGAGGGAGAATCCGAAAATTCTCCCTCAAAAAAAACTTTGTGCGGATAAAGGGACTCGAACCCCCACGCCGTGAGGCAACAGATCCTAAGTCTGTCGTGGCTACCAATTACACCATATCCGCCTATATTCGAAGGACAAAGGTAGGTAATTTTTTATAAAAGACAACCTTCCTGACCAAAGATTGCGAAATTTTGTCTATATTTGTCTTTTGTGAGTTACATGTCATGCCACAGAAACTAACCATACAACTCCAGCCCCGCGAGGCGGCCGACCCGAAGCATTACACGGCTTTGGCTGCACGACGTTTGGGCATCTCGGATCGCGACATCGCACTGGTGCGCGTGGTGAAGCGTTCGATCGATGCGCGTCGCCACCGTCCGCTGGTCAATCTGAGTCTGGAGATCTACGTCGATAAGGAGGAGCAACCCGCACCGCTGCACTTCGACTACCCCTCGTGTGAGGGCAAGCCGGAGGTGGTGGTGGTAGGCTCAGGCCCGGCGGGTCTGTTTGCCTCGTTGCGTCTGATCGAGCTGGGCTATCGTCCCATTCTGCTCGAGCGCGGACGCGATGTCTCAGCTCGCAAGACCGACATTGCCAAGATCAACCGTGGCGAGGAGATCGACCCCGACTCGAACTACGCCTTTGGCGAGGGTGGAGCCGGCACCTTCTCCGATGGCAAGCTCTTCACGCGCAGCAAGAAGCGCGGCGACTACAACAAGGCATTGCAGACCCTGGTATTCCATGGTGCCAACCCCGAAATTCTGTTCGAGGCACATCCCCATATCGGAACCGACAAGCTGCCCTACATCATTCGCAAGATCTGCCAGACGATCACCGCATGCGGTGGCGAGGTGCTCTTCGAGCGCCGTGTGACGGATCTCATCCTGCACAACGGACGCGCCAAGGGCGTGGTGTGTGGCGATGAGCGCATTGAGGGCGTGGCTGTCGTGCTGGCTACGGGCCACTCGGCTCGCGACATCTACCACCTGCTCCACAAGCGGGGCGTGCGATTGGAGGCCAAAGCCTTCGCCATGGGTGTGCGCATCGAGCATCCGCAGCAACTCATCGACCGCATCCAATACCACCAGCCCGAGCGCGGGGAGTGGCTTCCGGCCGCCTCCTATTCGCTCGTGAGCCAGGAAAATGGGCGCGGCGTCTACTCCTTCTGCATGTGTCCGGGAGGCTTCATCGTGCCGGCTATGACCGACGCGGCGCACTCGGTCGTGAACGGCATGTCACCCAGCGGTCGCACCTCGCCCTATGCCAATTCGGGCCTGGTTACGGAGGTTCGCGAAGCCGATTATGCCCACCTGGTCGAGGAGTGGGGCCCGCTGGCCGGTTTGCGCTTCCAGGAACTCTTCGAGGCCGAAGC